>JBGTSP010000207.1:0-8188 GCA_041940205.1 Alphaproteobacteria bacterium | reverse complement strand
GACCGATCCAAGGACATGATCATTTCGGGCGGCAGCAACATCTATCCGCGCGAGGTCGAGGAATATCTCTATCGCCATCCGGCGGTGCAGGAGGTGCAGGTGTTCGGCGTGCCGGACGAGAAATATGGCGAGGAACTGTGCGCCTGGATCGTCCTGCAGGCCGGCGCCAGCGCCGGCGAGGACGAGATCCGCGACTTCTGCCGCGGCCAGATCGCCCACTACAGGATCCCGCGCTATGTCCGCTTCCGCGAGGCGCTGCCGATGACCGTCACCGGCAAGCCGCAGAAATTCGTCATGCGCGATGCGATGATCGAGGAACTGGGCCTCAGCGTGGCGAAGACGGCCTGAGCGCCGCCGGGCGCCGGTGCGTCCGCCGGGCCGGACCGACGTTCAGTCGGCGCCGGGGCGGAAGGTCGAGGGGGTGAGATCCGCGATGGTCTCGGCCCGTTTCTCCAGCCAGTAGCGATACGGGCTCGGCACCAGGTTCCAGGCGTCCTCCAGGCCCAGCTTGAGCGCGGCGTCCAACGCCCAGTTCGGGTTGAACAGCGCCTCGCGGGCGATCGCGATCAGGTCGGCCCGGCCTTCGCGCAGGATCGCCTCGGCCTGCTCGGCATGCACGATCAGGCCGACCGCCATGCTCTTCACCCCGCCGTCGCGCCGCAGCGCCTCGGCATAGGGCACCTGGTAACCGTAGCCGATGGCGCCGCCGCCCATGGTCGGCCCGCCGCGGATGCCGCCGGAGGAACAGTCGACCACGTCGACGCCCAGCGGCGCGGTCTCGCGGGCCAGCGCGACGCTGTCCTCGACGCCCCAGCCCATGTCGTCCTCGACCGAGAGCCGCAGGAACAGCGGCTTGTGTTCGGGCCAGTGCCGGCGCACCTGCTCGACCACCTCGAGGGCGAAGCGCCGCCGGTTCTCCGGCGAGCCGCCGTAGCGGTCGCTGCGATCGTTCACGTGCGGCGAAAGGAACTGGTGGATCAGGTAGCCGTGCGCGCCGTGGATCTCCAGCACGTCGAAGCCGGCCTCCTCGGCCCGCCGCGCGGCCTCGCCCCAGGCCACCGCCAGCGCGGCCACCTCGTCGGTTTCCAGCGCCCGGGTCTCGTTGTCCCGCTCGTCGCTCGGGCCGCTGGAGGAGACCAGCTCCCAGCCCTCCCAGTCGTAGCACTCGGCCGTGGGCGCCAGCAGCCGGCCGCCGCCCTCCCAAGGCCGCGTGCGCCGCGCCTTGCGGCCGCTGTGGCCGAGCTGGATGCCCGGCACCGCGCCCTGTTCGCGGATGAAGTCCGCGAGACGGCGGAAGGCGGGCACGAAATCGTCCTTCCACAGGCCCAGATCGCCCACCGTGCCGCAGCCGCGGCGCTCCACCTTGGTGGATTCGACGATCACCAGCCCGGCCCCGCCGGTGGCCCAGCGTCCGGCGTTCACCAGGTGCCAGTCGGTGGGATAGCCCTCCTTGCCGGAATACTGGTGCATCGGCGCGATCACCACGCGGTTTTTCAGGGTGAGCGAACGCAGCTCGAGCGGCGTGAACAGCAGGGGACGGGTCATCGGCGAACTCGCGATGGGGAAACGGGATCGGGCGGGGAAGGCAGGCGGTGGGGCCGCAGCTTCGGGTGCTGCCTCCCGGCGGTCAAGCCGGCACGGCCCCTGCCGCGCGACGCGAGAGTGTCGTAAGGTCGCGCGCCCGCGTCATGGCGTGATGGCGCGGCGGTGCATGCGGGAGGACGGGCGGACATGGACGAACGCTACGACGCGATCATCATCGGCGCCGGGATCATCGGCGCGGCGATCGGACTGGAGCTGGCGCGCAAGGGCTGGAAGACCCTGAACGTCGACAAGGCGCCGGCCGCGGGATACGGCTCGACCAGCGGGAGCTGCGCCATCATCCGCACGCATTATTCCACGCTCGACGGCGCGGCGCTGGCCTACGAGGGCTACTGGTACTGGAAGGACTGGGCCGGCTATCTCGCGACCCCGGACGAGCGCGGCCATGCCGAGTTCCGCGAGACCGGCTGCCTGGTGATGAAGACCGAGGCCAACGGCGGCCTGCGCAAGATCGTCGAGAACATGGACGCGCTCGGCATTCCCTACGAGGAATGGGACGCCGCGGCGATCCGCGCGCGTCATCCCCATCTCGATCTCAAGCAGTTCGCGCCGGCGCGGCGCCCGGACGAGGACGGCTTCGGCGAGCCCACGGGCGGCGAACTGCCGGGCGCCGTGATGTTCCCCGCGGCGGGCTACATCACCGACCCGCAACTCGCGACCCACAACCTGCAGCGCGCGGCGGAAGCCGCCGGCGGCGCCTTCCGCTTCAACGCCACGGTGGTCGAACTGCTGCGCGATGAGTCTGGCGCCACGACGGGCGTGGCGCTCGCCGACGGCAGCCGGCTGGCCGCGCCGGTGGTCGTCAACGTCGCCGGCCCGCACTCGGCCAAGGTCAACGCCATGGCCGGGGCGCTTGGCGACATGACGATCTCCACCCGGGCATTGAAGCAGGAGGTCGTGCACCTGCCGATGCCGGTGGCCGACTGGGACAGCCTCGGCGTCGTCACCTCGGACAGCGACGTCGCCTGCTACACCCGGCCCGAGAAGGGCAATTTCCTGCTGGTCGGCAGCGAGGATCCCGAATGCGACCCGCGCGAATGGGTGGATCCCGACGACTATGATCGCAACTTCTCCGAACAGTGGCGCATCCAGGCCCTGCGCATGGCCCAGCGCATCCCCGATCTCGGCATTCCCAGCGAGATGCGCGGCGTGGTCGACCTCTACGACGTCTCGGACGACTGGATTCCGATCTACGACGCCTCCTGCATCCCCGGCTATTTCATGGCCATCGGCTCCAGCGGCAACCAGTTCAAGAACGCGCCGGTCGCCGGCGCGATGATGGCGGCACTGATCGAGGCGGTGCAGGGCGGCCTCGACCACGACGCCACGCCGCTGCAGTTCGACCTGGCGCATACCGGCCGGACGGTGAATGTCGGCTTCTACTCCCGCAAGCGGGAGATCAACCGCGAAAGCAGCTTCTCGGTGCTCGGCTGAACGGCCGCAACGGCGCGTGGGGAAACGAATGGGAAAGGGAGCGACGATGGCAAGCCTGCGCGAACAGATGGCCGGCCCCGAGCCGGTGTGCGCCCCGCTGGTGCTCAATCCGCTGATGGCGCTGATGGCGCAGGAGGCGGGTTTCCGGGCGCTCTATCTCGGCGGCGGCGCGACCGGCTACGTGAAGACCGGCCTGGAAGCCAATCTCAGCATCGCCGAGATGGCCCAGGCCGGACTGGAGATCCGCACCGCCTGCCCGCTGCCGCTGATCCTCGATGCCGCCGCCGGTTTCGGCGATCCGATGCACGTGCGGCGCACCGTGCAGATGGCCGAGGCGGCGGGCTTCGCCGCGATCGAGATCGAGGACCAGATCCTGCCCAAGCGGGCGCACCATCATGCCGGCATCGAGCACATGGTGCCGACGGAACTGATGGTGGCGAAGGTGCGCGAGGCGGTGGCCGCGCGGCGCGATCGGGAAACGGTGATCATCGCCCGCACCAACGGCGTGCGCGCCAGCAACATGGATGACGCGCTCGCCCGGGCCGAGGCCTATGCCGGCGCCGGGGCCGACGTGCTGCTGCTCAGTCCGCGGACGCCCGAGGAACTGCACCGGGTCGCGGAGGCACTCGAACTGCCGCTGATGCTGCTGCTGCGCCCCGGCGGGCTCGCCGCCTTCGCGATGTCGCCGGCGGAGATGCACGATCTCGGCGTGCGGATCCTGGTCGACACCTCGACCCCGCTGCTGGCGGCCTACGAGGCGATGGCCGCGATCTACCGCGAACTGGCCGACGGCTTCGCCGTCACCTCGCGGCCGCTGGAGGACTGGGCCCGCCTGCAGGATGCCGAACACGGCACCATCGGGCTTGAGGACCTGCTCGCGATCGAACGCCGGACCGTCGAGTCCGGCTGAACCTGCCGATACGGGAAGACGGAAGTCAGTTGGTGGTGGTGGCGCTGGTGGTGCTGGTGCCGCCGCTGGCATTGCCGTTGTCGTCGGAGGATCCCGCGGCCAGCGCCAGGCCGATGCCGGCGGCGACGGCGACCCCGACGGCGACGGTGCCGGCGGCGAGGCCCACGCTGGCCGATCCGGCGGCCACGGTCTGACCGGACGCCGTGCCCGCGGTGCCGGTCTTCGCCCGTTGCGAGGACTGCGCCGCGGCCAGGGTCGGCAGGGCGAGGATCAGGGCGGCAATCAGGACAGGACGCATGGCAACTTCCCCGGCAATGGCGCGCGGCGGGCGCGGCTGCCCCGTTCTTGGCACAATCGCGGCGGAACTTCCACACCGTCGCGTGCGCGCCAACGCGCATGCCTCGACGATGCGGCCACCGGATACCGGTGGTATACCGGCCGGCCGGAGTGATCGGGGCCGCGGGACGCGCGCCGCCCTCCGGCGTCGGGCGGATCGGCCGCCGGACCTGTCGAGGAGGGGGATTCGTTGCTCAAGCTCTATTACGCGCCCGGCACCTGTGCGCTGGCGAGCCACATCGTGCTGGAGGAGGCCGGCGCCGACTACGAGGCCGAGGCGGTCGACTTCAGGGCCGCCCAGCAGCGCCAGCCGGCCTATCTCGCGATCAATCCGAAGGGGCGGGTGCCGGCGCTCGTCACCGATCGCGGCATCCTGACCGAGACGCCGGCCATCCTGCTCTACCTCGCCCAAAGCTTTCCGCAGGCCGGCCTGGCGCCGCTGGACGATCCCTTCGAACTGGCGCGGGCCCAGGCCTTCAACAGCTATCTCTGCGCCACCGTGCATGTCGCCCATGCCCACCGCATGCGCGGCCACCGCTGGGCCGACGATGAGGCCGCCCAGGAAGCGATGCGGCGCAAGGTGCCGCAGTCGGTACGCGAATGTTTCGAGCTGATCCAGGACGGGATGCTGGCGGGCCCCTGGGTGCTGGGCGACCGCTACTCCGTGTGCGACGCCTATCTCTTCACGCTCGCGCGCTGGCTCGAGGGCGACGGCATCGATCCGGCAAGCCTGCCGGCCATTCTCGATCATCGCGAGCGCGTGGCGGCCCGGCCCGCCGTGGCGCGCGCGCTGGCGGCGGAACAGGACGGTGGCTGACCCGGTGGCCGACCCGGCGGCGGATGCCGTTCGCGCCGGTGTCTATCCGGTGGAACTCAGGGCGCCGGACATCTCGGACTGGCGCGAGGGCAATACCGGAATCCCCTTCGTCACCAGTTACGACAGTGGTGTGCCGGGCCCGCACGTGATGCTCAATGCCGTGACCCACGGCAACGAGATCTGCGGAGCGATCGCCCTCGACCGGTTGCTGCGCGCCGGCCTGCGGCCGCGCCGCGGCCGGCTGTCCTTCGCCTTCGTCAACCACGAGGCCTTCGCGCGGTTCGATCCGGACAGTCCCGGCGCCTCGCGGTTCGTCGACGAGGATTTCAACCGGGTCTGGCTGGAAGAACGGCTGGACGGAAACGAGGACAGTGCGGAACTGCGCCGGGCTCGGGAACTGCGGCCCTGGTTCGACACCGTCGACCGGTTGCTGGACATCCATTCGCTGGGCACCTTCTCGGCGCCGCTGATGATCTGCCACGGCCTGGAAAAGGAACAGCGCCTCGGCGAGGCGGTCGGCGTGCCGGGCTACCTGATGTGCGGTTCGGGCCATGTCGTCGGCCGCCGGCTGATCGAATACACCCCGTTCAACGATCCCGGCAACGCGAAGACCGCGCTGCTGGTCGAGTGCGGCCAGCACTGGGCCGCCGCCACGGCCGGGGTCGCGCTCGATGTCGCCGTGCGGTTCCTGCTGGCCTGCGACCTGGTGGATCCGGCGCCGCTCGAGGCGCTGCTGTCGGACGAGGCCCGCGATCCGCCGGCCATGCAGGTCTGGGAGGTCAGCGGCGGGGTGACGGCGGAGACGGACTCCTTCCGCTTCAGCAAGCCGTGGGTCGGGATGGAGGTGATCGCCCGGGCCGGCACCGAGATCGCCCGAGACGGCGAGCGGGTCGTCTGCACGCCGCACGACGACTGCCTGCTGATGATGCCCAACCACCAGGCCGGCCGCGGCATGCGCAAGCTGCGTTTGTGTCGTCGCCTCCGGTGACGCGGGACAAGCGTCGCCTCCGGTGACGCGGGACAAGCGTCGCCTCCGGTGACGCGGGACAAGCGTCGCCTCCGGTGACGCGGGACAAGCGTCGCCTCCGGTGACGCGGGACAAGCCTCGCCTCCGGTGACGCGAGGCCGGCATCGCTTTGCGCGATTCGCCGGTGCGATTCGCCGCATTCGCGCGCCCGCGCGCCCCGTTCCGGTCCGCAATCAAGCCTCCGGCGGCGGGCTGCCGGCGGCCGGAGCGATCCGGGCGGACGGGACGGCGGCGCGACCTGCACGGGTCGGAAGCGCGGAAATCCGGGATTTTTGGGAAGAGGGTCGGCTACCCGGGAGAGTATCGGGAGGGACACGACCCCCCGGGTAGCCGGTTTACGTCAGCACCGTTGCCAGCGCGTGACGAGCTCGTCTTGTTCGTTAATCTCGCCTTTTGGCTTTTCGGTCGCCAGTGTAGCCCGTGAGGCGGTCTTGCCAAGTGATTCCGGCCCGTCTGCAAAGATTTTCGCCGCGCGCGATCGTCGCAGGGGTCCGGACGGGGCAAACGAAGCAAACGAACCGGATCGAAGCGCCCGGGCGGGGTGCGGGCGCGGACAATCTTCATTTTATCGCCGCCGTGGCGCATTATCGCCTTTCGTCCGCTGGTGGAGAGAGCGCCCCGTCATGGAACCGGTCAGCCCGCGACAGTCCGATATCGTCGCCCTCGTTCGTACGATGGGCCGGGTCGGCGTCGAGGACCTGGCCGAGCGTTTCCAGGTGACGGCCCAGACCATCCGCAAGGACCTGAACGAACTCTGCGACCGCGGCATCCTGCAGCGCTACCACGGCGGGGCGACGGTGGCCTCGGGCGTGGCGAATTTCGGTTATGCCGCGCGGCGGCAGCTGGCGCCGGAGGCCAAGCACCGCATCGGCGTGAAGGCGGCGAGCCTGATCCCCGACAATTCGTCCCTGCTGATCAACATCGGCACCACGACCGAGCAGTTCGCCTCGGCGCTGCGGGGCCGGCGCGGCTTGATGGTGATCACCAACAACATCAACGTGGTCAACATCCTGCGCGAGTTCGAGGACATCGAGGTGATCGTCGCCGGCGGCGTGGTCCGGCATTCCGACGGCGGCGTGGTCGGCGAGGCGGCCGTCGACTTCATCCGCCAGTTCAAGGTCGACTTCGCCGTGATCGGTTCATCGGCGATCGACGATGACGGCTCGCTGCTGGACTACGACTATCGCGAGGTGAAGGTCGCGCAGGCGATCATGGATTGCGCGCGCAAGTCCATCCTGGTCGCCGACGGCATGAAGTTCAGCCGCACCGCGCCGGTGCGGATCGGGCACATCTCGCGGCTGGACTATTTCGTCACCGACAGTCCGCCGCCGCATCGGCTTGGCGAGATCTGCCGCGAACACGAGGTCCAGGTGGTGCTGCCCGACGACGTCTGATCGCGGGCCGGCAGGCGGGCGCGAAAGCCGCTCAGAACCGTCCGGCGTCGGGCGCGGAGACGTGGCGCGGGCGCTGCGTGAGGAACTCGCGCAGGCCGAGATAGAGACCGCCCGCCAGGGCCGCGATAAGCATCTTCAACGTGTTCATCCTGTCCGCTCCCCTTGCGTTTGCGGTCGGCGCCCCGGCGGCGGTTTCCCGGGCCGGGCCGGGTCCGTCGAGGCTGTCTGACGAGCAATTGTGCCGCCCGGCCCTTGAACACAAGCGGCATGTCTGCAAACCTGATTTGCGTCACGGGTATGACGGATTTGACCTTTCAAATGTCGTGATCGGACAGGGATCGACGCCGGGCTGTCGCCACGGTTCGACCCGGTAAAAAAGCAGAACGACCCGTCGGGAAACGGGCCGCGGCCGGTCAGGGGAAACGCCGTTCAGGGTGAGACGGCCGACGAGCGCAGGGCCGACGAGAACAGGGATTGGGGAGAAGTCTCATCGCGAACGGGGATTCGAGTTTCGTAGTATTTCGCAATGTTCAGAAGAGCTATGACGGCGAGAGTCTCGTCGTCAAGAATCTCAATCTGGACGTGGAGGCCGGCGAGTTCCTGACCATGCTGGGACCGTCGGGCTCGGGCAAGACGACCTGCCTGATGAGGCTGGCGGGGTTCGAAAC
>JBGTSP010000206.1:0-8223 GCA_041940205.1 Alphaproteobacteria bacterium | reverse complement strand
TGCCGATGCGCGGCTGGGGCATTCCCACCATGTCGATGGGCTACATGGTGGCCGAGGACACGCCGATGATCTGGCGCGGGCCGATGGTGATGAGCGCGCTGGAACAGATGATGCGCGACGTGCGCTGGGGCGAACTCGACGTCATGGTGGTCGATCTGCCGCCGGGCACGGGCGATGCCCAGCTCACCATGGCCCAGCGGGTGCCGGTAACCGGCTCGGTCATCGTCTCGACGCCGCAGGACATCGCGCTGATCGACGCCCGCAAGGGCCTGGCGATGTTCCGCAAGGTCGAGGTGCCGGTGTTCGGCATCGTCGAGAACATGAGCTATTTCCTCTGCCCGCATTGCGGCGAGCGCTCGGAGATCTTCGGCCACGGCGGCGCGCGGCAGACGGCCGAGCGGCTGGGCTGCGACTTCCTGGGCGAGGTTCCGCTGCACATGGCGATCCGCGAAACCTCCGACAGCGGCGCCCCGATCGTCGCCTCGCAGCCCGAGAGCCCGTTCGCCAAGGCCTATCTCGATCTGGCGGTCGAGGTTGCCCGCCGGGTCGACGACGCGCTCGGCGCCGGCGACCGCAAGTCGCCGGCGATCGTCTTCGAATAGGCCGCTCAGCCGGCCTCGCGCGAATCCCAGGCGGCCTGGCAGACCGCGAGCGCGGCGAGCGCCGCGGTCTCGGCACGCAGGATGCGCGGTCCCAGGCTGACCGCCAGCACGCCGGGCCGGGCGTGCAGCATTTCGTGCTCCGCCGGATCGAAGCCGCCTTCGGGCCCGATCAGCAGACCGGCCGGCGGCGCCAGTCCGGCGACGACGTCGAGCAGGGCCGGTGCGCCGGCGCGTTCGTCGCAGAACAGCAGCGATCGCGCCGCGGGCCAGTCCGCGAGCGCGGCTTCGAGGCTTTCCGCCTCCTCCAGGGCCGGCACATCGAGCCGCTCGCACTGTTCGGCCGCCTCCCGGGCGATCAGCGCAAGGCGTTCCGGGCGCAGGCCCGCGCGTTCCGTCCGCCTCGTGATCACCGGCTGCAGCCGGCTCGCCCCCAGTTCCGTCGCCTTCTGCACGATCAGTTCCGTCCCGGCGCGCTTGACCGGCGCGAACAGCAGCGAAAGCGGGCGCACCGGGACCTGCGGGCGCAGGCGTTCCTCCAGCGCCAGGATGGCCTCGCGCCGGCCGAGTTCCAGCAGCCGGCCGCGCCATTCGCCGTCCCGGCCGTTGAACAGGCGCACGCCATCGCCCGGCGACCGGCGCATCACCTGGCGCAGATAGTGCGCCTGCTCCGCCTCCAGCGCGATCGTTGCGCCCGCGACCAGGTCGGGCGCGACAAACAGTCGGGGTTCGCGTCTCTCGTTCATCCGCCGCCTTTGCTACAACATCGGGGATGACGACCGAAGCCCCCGATCGCAGCGACATTCGCGCCGACCACTGGACGCTCCGCCTGACCCCGGCGGCGGCGCACCCCTATCTGAAGCTCGCCCGGCTCGACCGGCCGATCGGCACCTGGCTGCTGCTCTGGCCGTGCTGGTGGTCAATCGCGCTCGCCGGCGATGGCTGGCCGGACCCTTTGATGCTGGCGCTGTTCGCGCTCGGGGCGGTGGTCATGCGCGGCGCCGGCTGCTGCTGGAACGACATCGCCGACCGCGACATCGACGGACAGGTCGCCCGCACCGCGACGCGGCCGATTCCTTCGGGCGCCGTGAGCCTGCGCCAGGCCGGCGCCTTCATGGTGCTGCTTGCGCTGATCGGCCTCGCCGTCCTGCTCCAGTTCAACGCCTTCGCGATCGCCGTCGGCGTCGCCTCGCTGGCGACCGTGGTGATCTACCCGTTCATGAAACGGGTGACCTGGTGGCCGCAATTCTTTCTCGGTCTCGCCTTCAACTGGGGCGCCCTGCTGGGCTGGGCGGCGGTGCGTGGCGACCTCGGCTGGGCCCCGCTGCTGCTCTATCTGGGCGGCATCCTGTGGACGCTGGGCTACGACACGATCTATGCGCACCAGGACAAGGAGGACGACGCCCTGATCGGCGTGAAGTCCTCGGCCCTGCGCCTGGGGGCCGGCACCGGCACCGCATTGTGGGTGTTCTACCAGTTCGCCCTGATCCTGTTCGCCGCCGCCGGTCTCGTCGCCGGCCTGCATCCCGCCTTTCTCGGCGGCCTGGCGCTCGCGGGCGGTCAGCTCGCTTGGCAGGCCGCGACCCTGCGCATGGACGATCCCGCCGACTGCCTGCGCAAGTTCCGGTCGAACACGCTGTTCGGCTGGCTGCTGTTCGCCAGCTTCATTCTCGGCCGGCTCGCCGCCGGCTGATCCCGATCCCGCCGCGCCTTCAGCGGCGGGGATCGACGATGATCTTGCAATGCCGCTCGGGCGAGGAAAGCGACTCGAAAGCCCCCGCAACGCCGTCCAGCCCGACGCTGCCGGTGAGCAGCGACTCCAGCGGCAGATCGCTGTCGACCAGGTGATGCAGGCTCTCGGCGAACTCGGCCGGGCTGTAGCCCAGCACGAACTGCAGGCCCAGCTCGCGCCGGATCGCCTGGACCGGATGAAACGTGTCGGCCTGCATGCACACGCCGACGACGATGACCCGGGTGCCGCGCGGCAGGTCCGCACTCGCGATGGCGTCGATCATGCCCGGCACGCCGACACATTCGAACACGAGGGCGGGACGGGTGAACGGCCCCAGCAGCGGGATCGGCGAATGCGCCGCGGCTTCCGGCGGCGCCGGCAGCCGGGCGATCTCGTGCCAGGCGGCATAGGGCGAGGCCCGGGCGGGATCGACCACCATGTCGGCGCCGAAGGCTTCGGCCAGCTGCCGGCGGGCGGGCGAGAAGTCCGCCGCCACGATCGGTCCGGCGCCCTTGCGGCGCAGGGCCGCGATCACCGCCAGGCCGACCGGCCCGCAGCCGATCACCAGGGGCACCTCTCCGCCCTCGAGGCGGGCCTTGTTGACCGCATGCCAGCCCACCGCCATCGGTTCCGTGAGCGCCGCGATCTCCGTGGGCAGCCCCTCGGGAACCGGCAGCAGCAGGTTCTCCATCAGCAGCATGTGCTCGCCATAGCCGCCCGGCGCGACGGCCGAATAGCCGACCGTCTCGCGACCCTGCGGTCCGTGCAGGAAAGGGAAGGCGCAGACCCGTGTCCCGACCGGCAGGCGCCGCGTGCAGTCCGGCCCGTAGGCGACGATCTCGGCGCAGTATTCGTGCCCCATCACCACGTCCTGGTCCGCCCGCAGCGCACCCAGCAGGCCGGTCCCGGCGAGCTCGTCCAGGTGGCGAAGCGCATGCAGGTCGGAGCCGCAGATCCCGCAGGCCAGCGTGCGCACCAGCACCTGGCCCGCCAGCGGTTCGGGATCGCCGATTTCCCGCACCGCGATCTTCCCCTCGCGCATCACCGCCGCCCGCATCGGCTTTCTCCTCACCGGTTCCAGCCGCCAGCTTAGCAGCGCGCAGGCGATCGCGGCCTTGCGGCTTTGCGGCGGCGACCGGGTTCCGCGCTAGACTGCGCGCGACCCGGCCGTCCGGCCGGCGCTCCCGCCCGCCATTCCGTCCGGAGTTCCGCCCCATGGCCGACCTGTCCCCGCTGTTCAATCCCGGCTCGATCGCCGTCGTCGGCGCCAATGCCGACGAGGAGAAACTGGGCGGCCGCCTGCTGTTCTGCCTCCGGGCCCGTGGCTTTCCGGGCGCGATCTACCCGGTGAACCCGCGCCAGAGCGAGATCCAGGGACTCAAGGCCTATCCCTCGCTGGAGGCCCTGCCGGAGACGGTCGACCTGGTGCTGGTGATCGTGCGCTCGGAACTGGTGCTCGAGATACTGGAGCAGTGCGCGGCGCACGGCGCGCGGGGCGCGGTCGTCTTTTCCTCCGGCTTCGCCGAGGCCGGCGGCGCGCATGCCGACCTGCAGGCGGAGATCACCGCCTTTTCGCGCCGCACTGGCCTGCCGGTCAGCGGTCCGAACGGCGAGGGGTTCTGGGCCCGCTCGGCGCGCTGCGCCGCGACCTTCTCGCCGACGGTGCTGTTCGAGGACGGCGCCGACGACGCCGTCCGGCACGAGATCGCCGTGGTCGCGCAGTCCGGCGGCGTCGGATTCGCCCTGTTCAACCGCGGCATGAGCCGCCGGCTGGGCTTCACCTACGTCACCGCGACGGGCAACGAGGCCGACATCGGCGCGGTCGACGTGATCGACTTCTATCTCGACGACCCCGAGACCCGGATCGTGCTCGCCTTCATCGAATCGATCCGCGACGGCCGACGCTTCCGCGAGGTCGCCGCCCGGGCCGCCGCCCTCGGCAAGCCGCTGATCATCACCAAGGTGGGCCGCAGCGCGGCCGGACAGCGCGCCGCGGCCTCGCACACCGCGGCGCTGGCCGGGTCGGCGGCGGTCTTCGATGCGGTCGCCGCCCGGCACGGGGTGATCGTCACCCATGATCCCGAGGAGATGCTCGACATCGCCGCCGCCTTCGCCGCCCAGCCTCTGCCCGCCGGGCGCCGGGTCGGCGTCGTCACCTCCTCCGGCGGTTCAGGGGTCTGGCTTGCCGACGGGCTGGCGGCCGAGGGCCTGGAACTGCCGGAACTCAGCCCCGGACTGCAGCAGCGGATCAACGATTTCATCCCCTATTTCGGCGCCGCCGGAAATCCGGTGGACGTCACCGCCCAGACCACCCGCTCGGGCGGCCTGTTCAAGGCCGCCGACCTGCTGATGGAGTCCGGCGAGGTCGACATGGTGGTGATGGCGGGCCCGCTGGCCTCCGCCGGCTTCATCGAACGTTCGATGGACGCCATGCGCGAAGCCGCCGGCCGGCCGGTGCCGCTGCTCTACTTCGCCTATTCGCTGCCCAGCGCCGAGACCCGCCGGGTGCTGGGCGATGCCGGCATCCATCCCTTCACCACCGTCACCGGCGTCGCCCGGGCCGCCCGTGCGCTCGCCGAGGCCGCGGAGACCGGAGCCCGCCCGGTTCCGGCCGCACCGGACTCCGTTTCCCTGCCGGCCTGGCCTTCGGGCTTCGACGCGTCGGGCGCGTTGAGCGAAGCCCGGTCTCTCGATCTGCTGGAGCATTTCGGCCTGCCGGTGCCGCCACGCGTGCTGGCGTCATCGGCGGCCGAAGCGGAAGCCGCCGCGCGCGACTTCGCAACGGCGGTGGCGATGAAGATCCAGTCGCCGGGGATACCGCACAAGTCCGACATCGGCGGCGTCGCCCTGAACGTGACCGCGGATGCCGTCGCCGCGACCTTCGCGCGCCTGATCGCGGCTGCCGGAACGGCCGCCCCCGGGGCCGCGCTCGAGGGCGTGCTGGTGACCCCGATGGCGCCGGCCGGGCACGAGATCATCGCCGGGGCGCAGATCGACGGCGAGTTCGGCCCGGTGGTGCTGGTCGGCGCCGGTGGCATCCATGTCGAGATCCTGCGCGACAGCGCCGTTCTTCCCGCCCCCTGCGGTCCGGCGGACGCCAAGGCGCTGATCGACGCCCTGAAGATCCGGCCGCTGCTGGCCGGCGCCCGCGGCCAGGCCGGCGGCGATGTCGACGCCCTCGCCGCGCTGCTGGCCCGCCTGTCGCACCTGATCGCGTTGCCCGGCAGCCCGATCGCCGAGATCGACCTGAACCCGGTGCTGCTGCACGCCGACGGCCTGACCCTGGCGGATGCCCTGGTGGTGCTGCGCGCCGACGCCCCCTGATCGCGGCACCGGACGGCGGCGCCCGGACGGGGACCGGGTTGCCCGGGCAACAATTGCAGAATTGCCGATTTCCGCGAATGGCGATAATCTAATGGCGATTAGAAAGATTTCGGGAGGTAGACGCATGGCTCTCGCGGAGCAGCCGGCGGGCGAATATCGGCGGATCGAGGTAACGCCTCTTGCCGGCGCCATGGGCGCCGTGATCGGCGGCATCGACCTGCGCACGATCAACGACGATGATGTCGAAGAGATCCATCGCGCCTTCCTCGAGAACCTCGTGGTGTTCTTCCGCGGCCAGAGCCTGACCCCGCAGGAACAGCTCGCCGTCGCGCGGCGCTGGGGCGAGATCCACCTGCATCCCTTCGTGCCGGGCCTGGAAGACTGCCCCGAAGTGATGGAAATCCTGAAGTCGGAGAAGGACGACCGCAATTTCGGCGGTGTCTGGCATTCCGACCAGATGTTCTCGCCGAAGCCGGCGATGGGAACGATGCTCTACGCCGTCGAGACCCCGGCGGCGGGCGGCGATACGATGTGGGCCAATCTCTACCTCGCCTACGAAAGCCTTTCGGACGGCATGAAGGACCTGCTGGGCCAGATGAAGGGGCACAGCGTCGGCGACAATTTCGGCAGCCACCAGGGCAAGTCGCGGCGCGAGATCTACGGCCATACCAGCATGAAGGTGCGCGAGCCGGGCAAGGACGAGGTCACCGAAGCCGACCACCCGATGATCCGCACCCATCCCGAGACCGGGCGCAAGGCGCTCTATATCGGCAACCACATGCAGTATTTCACCGGCATGACCCGCGAGGAGAGCGCGCCGCTGCGCGCCTACCTGATGGAGCATGCGACGAAGCCGGAATTCACCTGCCGCTTCCGCTGGGAGCCGGGTTCGCTGGCCTTCTGGGACAATCGCTGCACGCAGCACTACGCGCTGAACGACTATCCCGGTCAGCGCCGGCGCATGCACCGGATCACGATCTGCGGCTATACACCCTTCTAGACCCGCATTCAGAGTTAGGCGTCAGGGGGAAACGCCTGGGCGGGCCTTCGGGCCCGCCCATCTCTCTTCCTCCCGCCGCGAGCGCGCCTCAGAGCTGGAGCGGGTCCGAACGGGCGACAAGGTCCGCGTCCTGCTTCCAGGCGTCCGAACCGTCGACATAGATCTCCACCACGTTGCCGTCGGGGTCCTTCATGTAGAGGGATTGCGAAACCCCGTGCTCGCGCGCGACGGCGCGGATGCCGGCGGCCTCCAGTTCGGCCCTGGCGGCGCGCAGCGTCTCCAGGTCATCGCCGATCTTGAAGGCCACATGGGCCAGGCCCGGCGCCCGTTCCGGCGGCGCCGGCGCATCGGCGCCGACGGCGGCGATGGCGAAGTCGTGATGATCGCCGAGGGTGAAGAAGGTCATGCCCAGTTCTTCCGAGCGCGTCGCCACCGGCAGGCCGAGCACGCCCGCATAGAAGGCCTCGGAGCGCGCGAGGTCGCGCACCTTCAGGACGACATGACCGAGCGAGCGGACCTGCATGGCATTCTCCCGAGCAAGGAAACGCCGCAAGACTAGCAGGTTTGGCGCCCGGCCGCGTCAGGCGCGCACTCAGTCGTTCCGCCGCAACCGGGCGCGCACGGCGGCGCGCATGGAGGCCGTGACCGCCAGCAGTTCGTCGAGCTCGCGCAGCAGATGCGGGGCCTCCCGCTCGTCGATGTCGCCGTCGTCGGCCAGGAACTCGCCGGTGCGCGAAAACACGTCGCCCGCTTCCCGGCCGATCGCCGCCAGGTGCTCGATCCAGGCCGGACCGGCCTCGCTGTCGGGCAGGCGCAGCAGGATGCAGCCGTGCTCCGAGGCGAGATGTTCGGTCACCGGCAGGGCGCCGCTGGCCTTCTCCAGCGCCAGGGCGACGTCGACCGGCACCTGCCGGTTCTCGTGCGCGGGATTGCCGTATTCCGAGAGCGTCGACTTGCTGACCCGGCACTGGTCGGCGGCCCGGACCTCGCCGCCACAGGCATGCAGCAGGGCCCGCATCGCCGACTTCAGGTCACCGTAATGTTCGGGATGAAACGAGTGAATTCGGCTTTCGCTGGGCATTCGCCGGACCTTTCGCGCGCAATTCCGGTTGCCGGAACCCGCGGTCCCGACAAGATGGATGTATGAAGATTTGGACACAAAAAACAATCCGGAAAGGAATTTCGCGATGGATACGTTGATGCTGAGCGGTTCGGCCATTTTCACGCTCGTTCTTGTCTTTCTGGCGATTGTCATCGTCTTCGCCGGCGTGAAGGTGGTGCCGCAGGGCTACGAATTCACGGTGGAACGGTTCGGCCGCTATACGAGAACGCTGCGGCCCGGCCTGCATCTGATCATCCCGGTGATCGATTCGATCGGATCGAAGATGCTGATGATGGAACAGGTCATGGACGTGCCGACGCAGGAGATCATCACCAAGGACAACGCCATGGTCTCGGTCGACGGCGTGGTCTTCTTCCAGGTGCTGAACGCCGCCAAGGCCGCCTACGAGGTGAACGATCTGGAAGTGGCCACGCTCAACCTGTCGATGACCAACATCCGCACGGTG
>JBGTSP010000205.1:0-8224 GCA_041940205.1 Alphaproteobacteria bacterium | reverse complement strand
TCTACACCGACGTGGACGGCGTCTATACGGCCGATCCGCGTATCGTCGAACAGGCCCGCAAACTTGACAGGATCACCTACGAGGAGATGCTGGAACTGGCTTCCCAGGGGGCGAAGGTCCTGCAGACCCGGTCCGTCGAGCTGGCGATGAATCACCGCGTTCGCGTTCAGGTCCGCTCCACATTTTCGGATGCGCCGGGAACGCTCGTCGTCGATGAGGAAGAGATAGTGGAACAGGCAGTCGTATCCGGCGTCACCTATTCGCGTGACGAGGCCAAGATCACCCTTGAGGGCGTCGCCGACCGGCCGGGCATCGCGGCCTCGATCTTCGGCCCTCTGGCCGATGCGGCGATCAATGTCGACATGATCGTCCAGAGCGCGTCCTCGGACGGCACGCGAACGGACATGACCTTCACGGTCGGCCGCGCCGACCTGCCGCGGGCCCGCGCGGTGCTGGAGACCCTGCGCGGCGACATCGGCGAGGCCGAGGTCGTCAGCGCCGACGACGTGGTCAAGGTCTCGGTGATCGGCGTGGGCATGCGCTCGCATGCCGGTGTCGCCAAGACCATGTTCCAGGCGCTCGCCGACAAGGGCATCAACATCCATGCGATCTCGACGTCGGAGATCAAGATCAGCGTCCTGATCTCGGCGGATTTCACCGAGCTGGCGGTGCGCACGCTGCATTCGGCCTACGGCCTGGACGCGGCCTGAGCCGGGCGCGAGCGGGGGCAGGATGCACAACGCCGGCAGGGAACGGGCGGCATGAACGGGGGACCGGCGACGGGACCGCGCGCCCTGCTGCGCCGGCTGCGCGAGATCATGGCGGTCTCCGGCGATCCGCAGGAGCGGATGGACCAGATCGTCTCGATCATCGCCGCCAACATGGTGGCCGAGGTCTGCTCGGTCTACCTGTTGCGCGGCGGCCGGCTGGAACTGTTCGCCACCGAGGGCCTGAACGCCGACGCGGTGCACCAGACGACGCTGCAGGTCGGCGAGGGCCTGGTCGGCCTGATCGCCCAGCTCGCCATGCCCTTCGCGCTGGCCGACGCGCCCTCGCATCCCAACTTCGCCTATCGGCCGGAGACCGGCGAGGATCCCTACCATTCGCTGCTCGGCGTGCCGATCCTGCGCGGCGGCCGGGTGATCGGCGTGCTGGTGGTGCAGAACAGCACCGAGCGCGCCTACAGCGACGACGAGGTCGAGGCGATGCAGACCATCGCCATGGTGCTGGCCGAGATGAGCGGCACCGGCGGGCTCGTGGAAGCGGTCAGTCCGGACAACGAACTGTTGCCCGAGCGTCTCGACGGCCTGGCCCTGAACGACGGCCTGGCCCGGGGCACGGCCGTGCTGCACCAGCCCCGGGTGGTGGTCGAACGGCACATCGCCGACGATCCGGAAGCCGAGAAGCGCCGTCTCGACGAGGCCCTCGTGGCGCTGCGCGACGACATCGATCGCATGCTGGCGACCAGCGGCGAACTGTCGGGTGGCGAGTCCCGGGAAATTCTCGAGACCTATCGCATGTTCACCCGCGATCGCGGCTGGATCACCCGGATGCACGAGGCGATCGGCGAGGAACTGACGGCCGAGGCCGCGGTCGAGCGGGTGCAGGTCGACACCCGCGCGCGGATGGGCGCGATCACCGATCCCGATCTGCGCGAGCGCCTGCACGACCTCGAGGATCTCGCCAACCGCCTGCTGCGCCACCTCACCGGGCGGGCGGGGTCCGCTGCGGCGGACGAGCTGCCGGACGATGCCGTGCTGGTCGCCCGCAACATGGGACCGGCGGAACTGCTCGACTATGACAGCAGCAAGCTGCGCGCCCTGGTGCTGGAGGAAGGCTCGCCGACGGCGCACGTGGTAATCGTGGCGCGGGCCCTGCAGATTCCGGTGATGGGGCGGATCGACCGCCTGCTCGAGATCGTCGATGCCGGCGATCCGATCATCGTCGACGCCGATCACCGGCAGGTGCTGCTGCGTCCGGCGCCCGACGTCATGCGGGCCTTCGAGGACAACCAGCATTCGCGCGCCCGGCAGGCGGCGCGGTTCGAGGCGCTGGTCGACCTGCCGGCCGAGACGCTGGACGGCGAGCGGATGGAACTGCTGATCAATGGCGGCCTGCTGGTCGACATGCAGAATCTGCAGCGCACCGGGGCCGCCGGTGTCGGCCTGTACCGGACCGAGCTGCACTTCATGGTGCGCGCGACCCTGCCCAACATCGCCACCCAGACCGAGTTCTACACCCGGGTGCTCGACATGGCCGGCGACAAGCCGGTGGTCTTCCGGACCCTCGACGTGGGCGGCGACAAGGTGCTGCCCTATCTGCGCCGGTTCGACGACGAGCAGAACCCGGCGATGGGCTGGCGCGCGATCCGCCTCGCGCTCGACCGGCCGGTGCTGCTGAAGATGCAGCTTCGCGCCTTGCTGAAAGCGGCGGCGGGCCGCGACCTGAAGGTGATGTTCCCGATGGTCGCCGAGGTCGCCGAGTTCCTGCGGGCGCGCGAGATCTTCGATCAGCAGTATGCCCGTCACCAGCGCATGGGCCTGGAGGTGCCGCGCTCGATCCAGCTCGGCACCATGCTCGAGGTGCCCAGCCTGGCCGTGCAGCTGCCGGCGCTGCTGCCCCTGGTCGACTTCGTCTCGATCGGCAGCAACGACCTGCTGCAGTTCCTGTTCGCCTCCGATCGCGGCAATCCCCGGCTGGCCGGGCGCTACGACGTGCTGTCGCCGGCGTCCCTGTCGTTCCTGCGGGGAATCGTCGATGCCTGCCGGGCCACGGACACGCCGCTGAGCCTGTGCGGCGAGGCGGCCGGACGGCCGCTCGAGGCCATGGCGCTGATGGCCATCGGGCTGCGGCGGATTTCCATGAACGCCAGTTCCGTGGGCCCGGTGAAATCCATGGTGCGCAGTGTTTCGATGAACAAACTCAAGGACTTGTCGGACGATCTTTGCAACAGCAGGGAGCCGACGATGCGTCCTCTCCTCGAACGCTTCGCAAAAGATCACCACGTGGCGATATAAGTCGTTGCGAAAATTGACATATCTGGTCTATGACTAGGGCCGGTCAAGAGGGGTTCGAGCCCGGTTCATGGGTCCCGCCGGGTTCACGCTTCCGGATATGAATCAAGGCGTTGCCGAAACGTCTTGGAACTGGTGATGAACGCAAGGAAGACCGATCTGCTGAAACAGACCGCCCGTGCGACGCCGCGGCGGCTGCACCTGCGCGACGCCGGCGATGGCGATTCCGCGGTTTATGCCGGCGTCGGTACCGACCTGCGCGCGGCGCGCCAGCGCGCCCGGCTCGATGTCGCGGCGCTTGCCGAACACCTGCGCATCCAGCCCTCCTATCTCGAGGCGATCGAGGACGGCCGCTTCGCCGATCTTCCCGGAACCCCCTACGCGCTGGGTTTCGTGCGCTCCTATGCCGCCTTCTTCGATCTGGATGCCGACGAGCTGGTGCGCCGTTTCAAGCAGGAAGCCTCGGTCAGCCCGCCGAGCAACCGCCTGATCTTTCCCGAGCCGGTCGAGCAGCCGCAGCGCCCGCGCGCCTGGCTGATCGTGCTCTGCCTGATCGTTGCCGCGGCGGGCTTTGCCGGCTGGCGCTACCTCGAGGACCGTGGCCGCGCCGATATCGCGGCGGTCACGCCGCCGCCCGAGCGCCTCGCCAATCTCGTTGCCGCGCCGGCATCGCCGCCGCAGGCCTCGTCCCCGACCGATACCGCCGAACCTTCCGCGCCGTCGCCGTCCGGTCTCGTTCCGCGGGCCGACGCTTCGCAAGGACCGGCGACACGGACCGGTCCGGCGGGCTCTGCCAACGGTGTTGAGGAGACGACCCCACAGGCCGCCGCGCCGGCGTCGGCCGGTTCGGCGACCACCGCGCCCAGAAGCGCGCCGTCGGGCATCGTCACATCCGGAACCGAAACATCGGGCGCGGACGCGGCGGGCGATGCGTCCGACGCGATGCCGGAACTGCCGGCGATCGCCCGTGCCGCCGTCGAGGTGGCGCGGCTGAACACCCGGGCCGAGGAAGATCATCGCCGCCAGCGGCTGGCGGCGCGCGCACCCGCTGCGGCCGCGCCGGTGCCGGCCGGCCCCGCAAGCACCGAATCCGAAAGCACGGGCGCCGCCAGCACGGACCCCGCCAGCACGAACCCTGCAGGCTCGAGCGCCGTGCCGGCCGACGTCGCGTCTGACGCGGTGTCGCGGGAGACGGCTGCAGACCCGGCCGCGATGCCGGCGAATGGGCCGCTGCGGACGGGCGATGCGCCGGTCACGGCCGCGCCGGAATCCGCGCCGCTGCCGGCAAGTCTCGAGGTCGAGCGCCGCCTGGCTGCCGCGGGCATTGTCCCGACGAGTTCCCCATCCCCGCGTGGCGATACGGTGGTTCGCCCGCGCCCGCGCCCCGAAACCGCGACGGCGAACGATCGGGATCCGGCGCCGGGCCTCAATCCGGCGCAGGATACGGCGGCCGGCGCGCCCGGTCGGGAAACCGCGTCGCTCGATACCTTCGCCGATGCGCCAGTGATCCGGCCGGCCGGTGCCCGTCCCGGTTTGCCCGACGACACCGCGGCGCCCGTGCGGACCGGCCAGCCGGGCTCGGTCATCGTCGATCCCGCGGTCCGTCGCCGGGTCGGCGAGGCCGTTTCGGCCCGCAAGGCCGATGCGGTGGCCGCGATCCTGCCGGCCGACGCGGTGGTGCCCACCGCGCCGCCGCCGGCGGAGCGCGACGAGCTGCAGGCCGCGGTTGCGGACCCCGTCCCGGCCGGCGAAACCGGCGGCGCGGCGCGCGACAGCGAGGAGGCGCCGGCGGCTGCGGCCGACGAGGCGCCGTCCGCGCCGGTTCTGCCGTCGGGGCGCCAGCCGCAGATCTTCGGCGCCAGCAATTCCGATGCCCGGGTGGTGATCCGGGCGCGGGCCGATTCCTGGGTGCAGGTGCAGGGCGACGGCAATGAGCTGCTGCTGACCCGCATGCTGCGGATCGGCGATACCTTCCGGGTTCCCGACCGCGACGACCTGGTGCTGATGACCGGCAATGCCGGCGCCATCGACATCATCGTCGACGGCCGGCGGCTGGGACCGCTGGGTCCCAACGGCGAGGTGCGCCGCAACGTGCCGCTGACGGCGGAAGCCCTGACCCGGATCGCCCAGAGCCGGGGCGGCTGATCGCCTCCGGCCGGGACGGCCGGTCGCGTTCACAGGCGACCGCGAACGCCCTATAACCCTTTCCGTTCCGCGACCCGCGGGCGGACGCCGTCCGCCGGGCGGGCTGCGGGCGGTGCGGATGCAAGAGCAGGATCATGAGCGTACGTCCCTATCGCGACATCGAGCGCCGGAAGAGCCGGCAGGTCATGGTCGGCAGCGTGCCGGTCGGCGGTGATGCGCCGATCAGCGTGCAGTCCATGACCAACACCGTGACCCACGACGTGGCCGCGACGATCGACCAGGTGCGCCGGCTGGAGGAGGCCGGGGCCGACATCGTCCGCGTCTCCTGCCCCGACGAGGAAAGCGCGCGGGCGCTGAAGCAGATCGTGGCCGCCGCCCGGGTGCCGATCGTCGCCGACATCCACTTCCACTACCGCCGCGCGATCGAGGCGGCGGAAAGCGGCGCGGCCTGCCTGCGGATCAATCCCGGCAACATCGGTTCGCCGGCGCGTGTCCGCGAGGTGGTGAAGGCCGCCCGGGATCACGGCTGCAGCATGCGCATCGGCGTCAATGCCGGCTCGCTGGAGAAACACCTGCTCGAGAAATACGGCGAGCCCTGCCCGGAAGCGCTGGTCGAAAGCGCGCTGGAGCACGCCCGCATCCTCGAGGACAACGACTTCTTCGATTTCAAGATCTCGGTGAAGGCCTCGGACGTGTTTCTCGCCGTGGCCGCCTACCAGGGCCTGGCGGATGCCTGCGACTATCCCCTGCATCTCGGGATCACGGAAGCCGGTGGCCTGCGCACCGGCACGGTGAAATCCGCGATCGGCCTGGGCTCGCTGCTGTGGGCGGGGATCGGCGATACCATCCGCGTTTCCCTCTCGGCCGAGCCGGAGGAGGAAGTGCATGCCGGCTTCGAGATTCTCAAGGCGCTGGGCCTGCGCCGGCGCGGCGTCACCATCATTTCCTGCCCGTCCTGCGCCCGCCAGGCGTTCCCGGTGATCCGCACCGTCGAAACCCTGGAAGAGCGCCTGGCGCACATCCAGACGCCGATGACCCTGTCGATCATCGGCTGCGTGGTGAACGGCCCGGGCGAGGCGCGGGAAACCGATATCGGCCTGACCGGCGGCGGCAACGGCCATCACATGGTCTATCTGAGCGGCGTCAGCGACCATCGCATCGACGATGCGGACCTTGTCGACCACATTGTCGAGCTGGTCGAGGCCAAGGCCGCGGCGCTCGCCGGGGAACGGTCGGAAGCCGCCTAGCGCCACATCAACATGCCGCGGCGGCGGCAGGCATCGCGGAGCGTCCGCGCGCCGGTCCGTTCGCCCAAGTCCCTCCCTCAGATCCGTCAGCGCAGAACCGGAAACAGACGATGGCCAGCGTTCAGCCCGTCCGGGGCACCCACGACATCATCGGCGACACCGCCCGCCGCCACGAGCGGGTGGTCGCGGTCGCCCGCGAGACCGCGGCCCGCTACGGGCACGAGAGCATCGACACGCCGGTCTTCGAGTTCACCCCGGTGTTCGCGCGCACCATGGGCGAGGGCTCGGACGTGGTGCGCAAGGAGATGTACACCTTCACCGACCGCAGCGGCGAGGAACTGACCCTGCGGCCGGAATTCACCGCCGGAATCTGCCGCGCCTTCATCTCCGGCGGCCTGCAGCAGCATCTGCCGCTGAAATTCTTCGCCGCCGGCCCGGCCTTTCGCTACGAACGGCCGCAGAAGGGACGGTTGCGGCAGTTCCACCAGATCGACGCCGAGATCCTGGGCGTGCCCGAACCGCAGGCCGACATCGAGGTGATCGCGCTGGGCGCGGCGATCCTGGACGGGCTCGGAATCGCCTCCCTGTGCCGCCTGGAGATCAACAGTCTCGGCAATCCGCAGAGCCGCCAGGCCTATCGCGAGGCCCTGGTCGACTATTTCTCGCGCTTCCGGGACGACCTCTCGGAGGACAGCCGCGACCGGCTGGAGCGCAACCCGTTGCGCATCCTGGATTCCAAGGACGAGGGCGATCGCCGGCTGATCCCCGATGCGCCGGCGATGGAGGACTACTGGGACGACGAGTCCCGCGCCTTCTTCGCCACCGTGCAGGACGGCCTCGCGGCGCTGGGGGTCGAGGCGGTGCGCAATCCCCGCCTGGTCCGTGGCCTGGACTACTACACTCACACCGCCTTCGAGTTCGTCACCGAGGCCCTGGGCGCGCAGGGCGCGGTGATCGCCGGCGGCCGCTATGACGGCCTGATCGAGACCCTGGGCGGTCCGCCGACCGCGGGCATCGGCTGGGCCGGCGGGATCGAACGTCTCGCCATGCTGATCGACGAGCCGTCGGAATCCCGCCGGCCGCTGGCCGTGGTGCCGATCGGGGCCGACGCCCAGCGGGCCGCGCTGCAGGTCGCCGACCGCCTGCGCCGGGCCGGCCATGCCGTCGACCTGGGCTATCGCGGCAACATGGGCCGGCGCATGAAACGGGCAAACAAGCTCGGCGCCCGGCTGGCGATCATCCTCGGCGAGGACGAACTGGCGCGCGGCATGGCCGGCCTGCGCGATCTCGACAGCGGCGCCCAGTCGGAGGTCGCGCTCGACGGCCTGGAAGCCGCCGTCGCGGCGGCGCTGTGAGGCGCCGGCCGGACCCGCGATGATCTCCGAGGAACAGATCCGACAGATCCTCGCCCGCCTGAGCGAGCTCGAGGCCCGCATGGCCGAGGGCGGCGAGGACTTCGCGGAACTCTCGAAGGAATATGCCGATCTCTCGCCGATCGCCGCCAAGGCGCGCGAACTGGTGGAGGCCCGCGCGGAGCGCGCCGGCCTGGAGGAACTGCTGGGCGATCCGGAGATGCGCGAGATGGCCGAGCAGGAGCGCGCCGAGCTGGATGCCCGGCTGCCGGCGCTCGAGAAGGACCTGCAGATCCTGATGCTGCCGCGGGACGCGGCGGACGAGAAGGGGGCGATCCTGGAGATTCGCGCCGGCACCGGCGGTGACGAGGCGACCCTCTTCGCCGGCGATCTCTTCCGCATGTACACGCGGCTCTGCGAGCGCAAGCGGTGGAAGATCGAGCTGATGGAGAAGCAGGAGTCCTCC
>JBGTSP010000204.1:0-8246 GCA_041940205.1 Alphaproteobacteria bacterium | reverse complement strand
TCGGACTTGAGGGTCTTCGGACTTGAGGGTCTTCGGACTTGAGGGTCTTCGGACTTGAGGGTCTTCGGACTTGAGGGTCTTCGGACTTGAGGGTCTTCGGACTTGAGGGTCTTCGGACTTGAGGGTCTTCGGACTTGAGGGTCCAGGGATCCGGGGTCACGCGGGTCTGACCGCCTTCGGGCGGGCCGGCTCGGGGGGCGTTGGGTGTGTTCCTTCGGGAACACCTGCAAAGACTCCGCGTCTGAGCACCTGGCGCCTCCCCACCGCCGGCCGCTGTACGCAAACCGGCGCCAGAACGGACGAACCCGGCGATCCGCGAGGATCACCGGGCTCTTGGTCGTTGGTACTGCAGGTTTCCGCGTCTATGCACCTGTGCGCCGAGGGTTACGGGGTGGCGCGAATCGTGTCAACCACATTTTGTGGCTGCGCGGCCTCGACCTTCAACCTGTTGTGGTTGCCTCACGGTCGACCGCGGTGGTCGGGCATCGCCAGGCGGGAAACCAGACCGTGGCGCGGGTTCCTGCGCCCGGCCCGCGTTCCAGCCGCAACCAGCCGCCGTGGTTCTCGGCCAGCCGCTTGCTGATCGCCAGGCCCAGGCCGGTGCCCTCGACCGCGCTGGTCATGGCATCGCCCAGCCGCACGAACGGTTCCTGCACCCTGGCGATGTCGCTTTCGCTCATGCCCGGACCCTCGTCGTCGATCCGGATCCTCAGGCCGTCGCCGGCGCCGAGATCGACGGCAAGCCGGATCGTGGAGGCTTCGGCGGTGAACTTCACGGCGTTCGAGATCAGGTTCAGCAGGATCTGCTGTACCTGCCGCCGGTCCGCCGTCAGCGTGGCGGCTTCGTCCGGATAGGCGACATCGAAGGCGACTCCGCGGGCCTCCGCGCGGTTGCGCAGCAGCCGGGTGCATTCACGCATGACCTCGAGAAGGTCGAACGCGCTTTCGTCCCGTTCCCACCGCCCGGACTCGATCCGCGACAGGTCGAGAATGTCGTTGATCAGCGCCAGCAGGTGATCGCCGCTCTCGCGGATGTCGCTGGCATATTCGCGATAGCGCTCGTGCCCCAGGGCGCCGAAGAATTCCCGCAGCATCATCTCCGAGAAGCCGATGATGGCGTTCAGCGGCGTGCGCAGTTCGTGGCTGAAATGCGCAAGGAACTCGGACTTGGCGCGGTTGGCCAGTTCGGCCTCCTCCTTGGCCGCGAGGACCGCCGCCTCGGCAGCCTTGCGCTGGGAAATGTCCAGCACCGTCACCTGGGTCGCGGGACGGCCGTTCCAGGTGGTGGACTGCACGAGCTGGTCCACCCACACCGCGTGGCCGTCGCGGTGCCGCGCCTGGAAGTCGTAACGCTCGGGCGGGTTGTCGCCGGCGAGGCGGGCCGCGCGGCGCTTCGCCATCAGGTCGAGAAATGCCGGCATGATGAAATCGGTCACGGGCCGGCCGGTCATTTCCTCGGGCGTGTATCCCAGGAGATCCGCGAAGGCCCTGTTGACGAAGGCCATGGCATTGTCCTGGGCGATGCCGATGCCCTGCAGCGAGCCCTCGGTCAGGGTGCGGTAGCGCTTCTCGCTGTCTCCGAGCGCCGCCTCGGCCTGCTTGCGCGCGGTGATGTCGGTATGGGTGGCGATGAAACCGCCGTCGGCAAACGGCGTCCGGCGCAGTTCCAGGGTGACGCCGTTTTCCCGCGTGCGTTCGATCACCACGGGCCTGCCGTCGGCACCGTAGCTGTTCCAGGTCCCGACATGCTCTTCCGGGCTGCCGTCGCCATATTCGCCACGGCGGGCGATGAAGCGCACGAGATCGTCGTAACGACAGCCGACATGATAGACCGCCTCGGGCACCTCGAGCAGTTCGCGCGCCCGCTGGTTCACGGCGAGACAGATGCCGTTGCCGTCGAACAGGCTGACGCCGTGATCGACATTGTCGAGAATGCGCTGGAATACCGCTGCCTGTTCGGCCTCGGCCCGCCGCCGGCGTTTCCTTTCGGTGATGTCGACCACGGTGACGAGCGTCGCCGGTTCGCCCTGCCAGGTGATCGGTGTCGGTCGGTTCAGCAGGTCGACCGTGCGGCCGTCCGCGCACCGGCCCTCCGTCTCGTACTCGACCGGCGCTTCCTCGCCCCGGGTCCGCGCGCGCTCCGTGGCCCGGATGCGTTCGACCTCGTGTGGTGCCGCAAGCGCCGAGAAGTCCGGGCAGGCCAGCAAGGCGTCCGCCGAGGGGTAGCGAAAGATCTCCGCCGCCTTCGGATTGGCGTAAACCGGCCGACCATGCTCGAACACGAGCACACCTTCGCTCAGGCAATCAAGTATTGCGCGAATATCTTGTTCAGAACTCGTCAATATCGTGTCTTTCAGTGAGCAGTTCCGTTGAATTCTGAATTTCCCGTCATTTCGGAAATTATGGTTAATACGGACTCGAGCTCTGACTGTGAACAGGTTGTTTGGCCGCAGTGGCCGACGTCTTGCGAACGATGCGGATGCGCGAACAGGCGGGGTCGCCCTGCCGTCGCGTTGATGCTTCCTTCAGGCCGGGAAACAATCTAAGCCGTCGCCAAAGAGGCCCTGTGACCCAGCGGGAGTTCCCCATGCAGACCATCGATCAGACCGGCGCCTGGCATTTCCCCACCGCCGTCCGTTTCGGCGCCGGCGTCATCGCCGGTCTGCCCGAAGCCTGCCGGTCGCTCGGCATGCAGCGTCCCCTGCTGATCACCGACGGCGGGCTCGCGGGCCTGCCGATGATTGCCGACGCGATTGCCCGCAACCGCGAGGCCGGCCTGCCCACCGGCCAGTTTTCCGACGTGCAGGGAAACCCGACCGGCGGCAATGTCGAGGCCGGCGTCGCCGCCTGCCGCGCGGGCGGGCATGACGGGATCATCGCCTTCGGCGGCGGCTCGGCGCTGGACGCGGCCAAGGCGGTGGCGCTGATGGTCGGCCAGGAGCGGCCGCTGTGGGATTTCGAGGATGTCGGCGACAACTGGACCCGGGTCCGCGAGGACGGCCTGCTGCCGGTGATCGCGGTGCCGACCTCCGCCGGCACCGGCTCGGAAGTCGGACGGTCCAGCATCATCACCAACGAGGCGCGGAAGGTGAAGACGATCATCTTCCATCCGCGCATGCTGCCGGCGATGGTGCTGTCCGATCCGGCGCTGACCGTCAGCCTGCCCGCCGGCGTGACCGCGGCCACCGGGATCGATGCCTTCGTGCACTGTTTCGAGGCCTATTGCGTACGCGCCTACCACCCGATGGCCGACGGCATCGCGCTGGAGGGCATGCGGCTGATCGCCGGCGCCCTGCCGCGGGCCACCGCCGATGGCGCGGATCTCGCCGCCCGCGCCGACATGCTGGCCGCGGCCTCCATGGGCGCGACCGCGTTCCAGAAGGGGCTGGGCGGGGTGCACGCGCTGGCGCACCCGATCGGCGCGCATTTCGATGTCCATCACGGGCTCGCGAACGCGATCTTCCTGCCCTACGTGATGCAGGCCAACCGGCCGGCGATTGCGGAACGGATGCCGCCGCTGATGCGGCTGCTCGGCCTGCGCGACGAGAAGTTCGCGACCCTGCTCGACTGGGTGCTCGCCTTCCGCGAACGGCTCGGCATTCCCCACAGCCTGTCCGAGATCGGACTGGATGCCGCGCGGGCGGAGGAGATGGGGGCGCTGGCCCATGCCGATCCGGTGGCGGCGGGCAATCCGCAGCCGCTGTCGGTCGCCGACTATGTCCGCCTGTTCGCCGATGCGGTCGATGGGCGGCTGTAGCCGGAACGCCCGAAGCCGTCGCCCGGCGAGCCGTCGCTCCGAACCGCCATCGCCCCCGAACATCCTTCGCCCCGAACATCGATCGCCCCCGAACATTGATCGCAAGGTCACCGCCATGCCGCCCGACCCCGTTTCCCCCGATCCCTACCTGCTGACCCCCGGTCCCCTGACCACGTCGCGCCGGACCCGCGAGGCCATGCTGCGTGACTGGGGTTCCTGGGACGAAGACTTCAAGGCGGTCACCGCCGATATCCGCCGGCGTCTCGTCGCGCTCTGCGACGGTGGCGAGGCCTATGACTGCGTACCGCTGCAGGGCAGCGGCACCTTCGCGGTGGAGGCGGCGCTGGGCAGTTTCCTGCCGCGCGACGGCAAAGCGCTGGTGCTGATGAACGGCGCCTACGGCAAGCGGGCGGGACAGACCCTCGACTATATCGGCCGGAACTGGGTGGCGCTCGACAAGGGCGACTACCTGCCGCCGATGCCGGACGAGGTCGCGGCCCTGCTCGCCGCCGACCCCGCGATCAGCCACGTCGTGGCGGTGCATTGCGAGACCAGCTCCGGCATTCTCAACCCGCTCAAGGGCATCGCCGACGCGGTGCATGAGGCCGGCCGCAAGCTGATCGTCGATTCCATGAGCGCGTTCGGCGCCGTACCGCTGAGCGTCGCCGACATTCCCTTCGAGGCTATGGTCTCCTCGGCGAACAAGTGCATCGAGGGCGTTCCCGGTTTCGGCTTCGCCATTGCCCGGCGCGAGGCGCTGCAGGCGGCGAAGGGCAACTGCCATGCCCTCAGCCTCGATCTGCACGAGCAGTGGGACTACATGAACCGCACCGGCCAGTGGCGCTTCACGCCGCCGACCCACACCGTGGTCGCCTTTCGCGAGGCGCTGCTGCAGCACGCCGAGGAGGGCGGCGTCGCCGGTCGCCTGGCGCGCTACAGCCGCAATCGCGATGTCCTGGTTGCCGGCATGCGGGCGATGGGCTTCCAGACCCTGCTGGAGGATCGCTGGCTGTCGCCGATCATCACCACCTTCTTCGCGCCGGCGGACCCGAATTTCGAGTTCGGGCGGTTCTACGATCTGATCAAGGCGCAAGGCTTCGTCATCTATCCCGGCAAGCTCACCCAGGCGGAGAGTTTCCGCATCGGCTGCATCGGCCAGCTCGACGAGGCGGTGATGCAGGGCGTGCTGGCCGCGGTGGCCGAAGCCTGCCGGCAGATGGACGTGCGCCATCGCGGCCGGACCGCCTGACGGCGACGAGGCGCGATGCGTCGCAGCGGCGATGGCCAGGCCCGCGAATTCCGCTAGGTTGGCGGTACCGGTCCGCCGGATCTCGCGGAAGGGGCGGCCCGGGCGTTTAAGCTGTTGCTGTATCGAGGTTTGGACATGGGCGTGAACGAAGCCCCGCGGATCGCCGCCGCGCTGCCCTGCTGGGACGGCGAGGTGCGCCTGCGCCGTCTCGAGGGGGGCATCTCGAACGAGAATTTCCTGATCACCGACGGGGATCGTCGTTTCGTCGCGCGGGTCAACGGCGACGTGCCGGAACACGGGGTGCTGCGCGTCAACGACGCCAACTGCAACCGGGCCGCGGCCGCGATCGGCGTGGCGCCGGCGGTGCATTATGCCGGTCCCGGCGCCGTGGTGACCCGGCATGTCGAGGGCCGCACGCTGGCGGAAAGCGATGTGCGGACGGACAATGTGCTCGAACGCCTGCTGCCCCTGCTCCGGCGGACCCATCGCGACGGCCTGCGCCATCTTCGCGGTCCGGTCTGCGCCTTCTGGCCCTTTCGCGTCTGTCGCGACTATGCCGTTTTCCTGGCCGGGCAGGAGAGCCGGATGGCGGCGGAACTGCCGCGCCTGGAGGCGCACAACGACCGGCTGGAAGGGATGATCGCGCCATTCACGCCGGTGCTGGCGCACAACGACCTGCTGGCCGCAAACCTGATCGACGACGGCCGGCGCCTGTGGCTGATCGACTGGGAGCATGCCGGCTTCGGCCATCCGCTGTTCGATCTCGCCAACCTGTCCTCGAACAACACCCTGAGCCCGGCGCAGGACGACTGGCTGCTTCGGCACTATTTCGAGGCCGCACCCGACCCGGCGCTGCGGGTCCAGTTCGCGGCGCTCAAGGCCGCGTCGCTGCTGCGCGAGGCGATGTGGAGCATGGTTTCTGAAATAACCTCGTCACTCGATTTCGACTATGTCGGCTATTCCGACCTGTTTCTCGCCCGTTTCGATGCGGCGATGCAGGACCTCGAATCCCCGGCGGCGGCCGCCGCCGCCGGCTAGAAGACGGGCCCGGATACGGACGCAAGCCGGAAGGATGCATGCGATGGACAGCCTGCCGTTCACCCGCAAGGGACGCTTCTACAAGGGCAACCTGCACACCCACTGCACCCGCTCCGACGGGGATCATCCGGTGGAGGAGGTCGTCCGGCGCTACCGCCGGCACGGCTACGATTTCCTGGCGCTCAGCGATCACTTCCTCGAGCGCTACGACTATCCGGTGACCGACACGCGGGCCTTCCGAGACGAGACCTTCACCACGCTGATCGCGGCGGAACTGCATCTGGGCCGGCTGCTCAACGACGAGCTCTGGCATGTCCTCGCCGTCGGCCTGCCGCTGGACTTCGCGCGGCCCGCCGCGGACGAGGATATCGTCGCGCTCAGCCGCCGGGCGGCGGACGCCGGCGCCTATATCGGCCTGGTGCATCCCGCCTGGTACGGCCTGCAGCCTGACGACGCCCGCGTGCTGCCCGCGGTGCACGGCGTCGAGGTGTACAACCACGGCTCGGAGATCGAGGACAATCGCGGCGACGGCTGGGGCCTGTGCGACATCCTGCTCAACGAGGGCCGCCGCCTCAGCGCCTTCGCCACCGACGATGCCCATCACCTCACCCACGACGTCTTCGGCGGCTGGATCCACGTGCATGCCGAGGAATTGTCGCCCGAGGCCCTGCTCGCGAGCCTCAAGGCGGGCCGCTTCTATTCGAGCCAGGGTCCGCGGATCCACGATATCCGGATCGAACGCGACGGCATCGCCGTGGCCTGCTCGCCGGCCAGCACCATCATCGTCTCCGGCCGGGGCTCGCGCAGCCGCCGGCAGATCGGCCACGGCATGACCGGGGCGCTGCTGCCGCGCGAGAAATTCGCGGACGGGTATTTCCGGGTGACGGTGGTCGACGCGCACGGTCGCAAGGCCTGGTCCAATCCGGTCTGGATGGACTGAAAACGTCCCGGAGATCCGGCGCACGGACGCCGGCCGGTCGCACGCGTTTCGCAGAGCTTCGCTGAACCGGCTGACGGAGTGGAAGGGTCATCCTTAGCGGCCCTCGAAAAGCATCGGCAGCTTCAGGGCTTCGCGGCAGCGGATAGGTTCGCCGGGGGTGCAATGACTGACCGAAGTCTTCCCCGCGCCGTCGGATCGCCTGGAAGCGCGGAGGTAAATTCGAGAGTGTTCCTCCGGCAACAACGCGTCTAACGTCGCCGGTGGAGACACCGCTCGAAGCCAGGGAGAACAGGCATGAGCGACGCCACCGGATCCGCCGCGCCGCGCCGCCGCCGGCGTGGACGCAACCGGCCGCAGGCCGAGACCGCGCAGGCCTTTGCGCAACGGCCCTTCGCCCAGCCGCGGCGGCTGTACCGGCCGGTCGACATGATCAGCGCGGACGAGCTCGAGTCGATTCACGAAGCCTCGCTCCGGGTGCTGCAGGAGATCGGCCTCGACGTACTGCACGTGGAGGCCCGCGAGCTGATGCGGGCCGCGGGCGCCGATGTGCGGCCCGGCGAGGAACGGGTCCGCCTCGACGGCGACATGATCATGGAGCGCATGGCCAGCGCGCCCGAGAGTTTCACGCTGCATGCCCGCAACCCCGCGCACGACCTGCAGATCGGCGGCGACGCCATGGCCTTCTGCATGGTCGCCAGCGCGCCCAATTGCGCCGATCGCGAGGGCGGGCGGCGCACCGGCAACCAGAAGGATTTCCGCGACCTGGTGCGCCTGGCGCAGATGCACAACATCATCCATCTCACTGGCGGCTATCCCGTCGAACCCGTCGACATCCACGCTTCCGTGCGTCATCTCGATTGCATCGCGGATTTCCTGATCCTCACCGACAAGCCCTTCCATGCCTATTCGCTGGGCCTGGAGCGCAACCGCGACGCCCTCGAGCTGGCGCGGATCGGTCGCGGCGTCGACCCGGACCGGTTCCGCGAGGAACCCTCGGTATTCTCGGTGATCAACACCAACTCGCCGCTCAAGCTCGACGGGCCGATGATGCAGGGCATCATCGAGATGGCCTCGCAGGGCCAGCCGGTGGTGGTGACGCCGTTCACGCTGGCCGGGGCGATGGCTCCGGTAACCGTCGCCGGCGCCCTTGTGCAGCAGAACGCCGAGGCGCTGGCGGGCATGGCCTTCGCCCAGATCGTCCGGCCCGGCGCGCCGGTGGTCTATGGCGGCTGTACCTCGAACGTCGACATGCGCTCGGGCGC
>JBGTSP010000203.1:0-8249 GCA_041940205.1 Alphaproteobacteria bacterium | reverse complement strand
ACACTGTCGATCACGTCCTCGACGTCCGAATCCGAAACGCGCTGCACCTTGTGGCCGAATTCCTCGATGATCAGCTCCGCCGTATCCTGGTCGATGGTCTGGTTCTGGGTCGCCATGATGCCGTTGTTCATCAGCACCCCGGTGCGCGGGAACACGACCCGGCTGCCGAACAGCGACAGCAGGGTCTGGGTCAGCGCCACCATGTTGCCCTCGGCGTCGACCACGCTCATGTGGGTGGTGCAACTGGGCGACTTGCTTTCGTCCGTGTCGCCCATGGTCGCCAGCCGGTCCTCGTAGGTGTCCAGCAGCGCCTGTGCATAGGCGCCGTAGGCCCCGGCGTCGGGGGCCTCGCCGTCCGGCCGCCAGCGTTCCGCCAGCAGGGCCTGGGCCTGCTGCAGGCTGGGTCCCGCGGTCAGGCCGGGCATCGCGAAAACCTCGGTCCCGCGATAGTCGCGGGCCACCGGCGTGACCTCGCGCGCCCGGTAGGCGGCGAGGTCTTCGGCCGACAGCGGGCAGCCGGCCTCAGCGGCATCCGCGACCAGTTGTCCGGCGAGGTCCCCGCCATAGAAATCCGCCGGTCCGGCCTCGGCCAGCCGGCGCAAGGTGGCGGCCAGGTTGCCCAGGTGCAGCAGCGGCGTCGGTCCGGTCCACTCGGCGATCGGTGGCAGGCCGTCGGGCAGATAGACCGCCCGGCTGGCCTCGTAGCGGGAGAGCGCGGCGGCCCCGGTGCAGATCAGCAGCGTGGCATACCAGTCCAGCCGCATGCCGCGCTCGGCCAGCGCGACGGCGGGCGCCAGGCTGTCGGCCCAGGACCGCGTGCCGTGGCGTTCCAGCGCCAGCGCCATGCCGGCGACCTGCCCCGGCACGGCGATCGACAGGGGCCCCTGGACGTTGCGGTTCTCCTTGACCGACGGCCAGTTGAAAAGGTCGAAGCCTGTCCCCTCGGTAAGCGGGTAGGCTGCGGGATCGGTGCCGCGCGGCGAGACCATGCCGAAATCGAAGCCCGTCACCCTGCCGCTCGCGGCCTCGCGATGCAGCAGGCAGCCGCCGCCGCCGATGCCGCTCATCCACGGCTCCAGCGCGCCGATGGCGAAGCTGGCCGCCACCGCCGCGTCCATCGCGTTGCCGCCTTCGGCCAGTACCTGCGCGCCGACTTCCGCGGCTTCCCGGTTCTGGGCCGCGACAAGGCCGCGCCGGCCGTCGACCGCCGGCTTGCGGATCGTCCAGGTCTCGAAATTGCGGATCTCGTCCACCGTGCTCACCCTCCCGCTGTCACGATCGGGTTCCGTAGCTACGACAGAGGCCGGGTCTTGTCGATGCGTGCCGCGCCGCTCAGCCCGGCGCGAGCCGCGACTCGATCCAGGCGCCGGCCGCCAGCAGGGCCGCGTCGCCGCCGACCGGCCCAACGAGCTGAATGCCGACCGGCAGCCCGTTGCGGCCGCGCGCGCCGGGCAGGCACAGGGCCGGGCCGTGCAGCAGGGTCCACATCCGGTTGAACAGCGGATCGCCGGTACTGTCGAGGCCCGCGGGCGCCTCGCCGGGCGCGGCCGGCGCCAGCAGCACGTCGAAACGCGCGAAGACCGGGATCAGGGCCTGGCGCGCCCAGGCGGCCAGCGCCTGCGCCCGCTGGTAGGCCTCGGCCGTGACCGCGGCGCCGTCGGCAAGGAGGGCGGCAAGCGACGGGCTGAGCTTCCCCGGCGCCAGGCGCCGGTCCGGCGCGAGAGCACGGCTCGCCTCGTAGCCCAGGATCGTGATCTGGGCATCGATGAGCGCCGCGAACCGGGGTGGCAGCAGGCAGTCCTCGACCGGCGCGCCGGCCTCCGCCAGCCGGTCGGCGGCATTTTCGACCGCGGTCCGGCTGTCGGCATCCGCGGCGTCCCACTGTGCCGTCCGGCACAGGCCGATGCGGGGCGGCTCGTCCGGAACCGCCGGATCGGGGTCGGTGCCCAGCAGGGCGGCGCGCAGCAGATGCATGTCGTCGATCGTGCGGGTGAACCCGCCCAGCGTGTCGAGCGACTGCGCCAGCGGCTGCACCCCGCCCAGCCCGATCAGGCCGTGGCTCGCCTTGTAGCCGACGACGCCGCAGAACGAGGCGGGCCGGATGATCGAGCCGGCGGTCTGGCTGCCGAAGGCGAAGGGCACCATCCCGGCGGCGACCGCGGCGGCCGAGCCGCTGGAGGATCCGCCCGGCGTGTGCCGGGGGGCGTGCGGATTGGCCGTCTTGCCCGGATGATGCAGGGCGAACTCTGTGGTGACCGTCTTGCCCAGCGGGAAGCCGCCGGCGTCGCGGATCGCCGCGACCGCGGCGGCGTCGCGTGCCGGCCGGTGTCCGGCATGGATCGGCGAACCGTATCCGGTGGGCATGTCGGCGGTATCGATGATGTCCTTCACGCCGACGGGAATGCCCTGCAGCACGCCCTCGCCGCCGTCCCGGTCAGCGGCGGCGGCCGCATCGCGCGCGGCTTCCTCGTCGAGATGGATCCAGGCGCCGATCTCGGCCTCCCGCGCGGCGACGCGCGCCAGCAGCGCGGCGGTGTAGTCGCGCGAGGTCAGCCGGCCGCCGCGAATGGCCTCCCGGGCCTGCCGCAGGCCGAAATCGGCCGGATCGCTCATGGCGGATCTCCCCGTCGATCGCCCCCGGCCGATCTCCGGGCGCGGGTCGTGGCCGGGACGGGCTGACGCGTTGCCAGGATCGGGGCGACGTCCGATCATGGCCGCGGGAGGGACGATAGCATGACGGACGATCGCTACATTTTTTCCGGCCTTCGGGTGCTGGACATCAGCACCTTCATCGCCGCGCCGGCGTCGACGACGGTGCTGGCGGATTTCGGGGCCGAGGTGATCAAGATCGAGGATCCCGACGGCGGCGACCCCTATCGGGGCCTGGAAACGATGCCCGGCATGCCGCAGGCCGATTTCGACTATTGCTGGCTGGTCGACAACCGCAACAAGCGGGGCCTGACGCTGGATCTGCAGAGCCCCGCGGGACAGGAGGTCCTGCACGACCTGGTCCGTTCCGCCGATGTCCTGGTCACGAACTTTCCCCGCCGGACGCGGGCCAAGCTGAAGCTGACCTGGGAGGACATGGCGCCCCTCAACGAGCGGCTGATCTACGCCTCGTTCACGGGTTACGGCGAGACCGGACCCGAGGCCGACCGGCCCGGTTTCGATTCCACGGCGTGGTGGGCGCGCTCGGGACTGATGCACATCGTCCGCGCGGGCGACATGGCGCCGGTGCGCTCGATTCCGGGAATGGGCGATCATCCCAGCGCGATGGGGCTTTACGGAGCGATCGTCACCGCCCTGTTCCGTCGCGAGCGCACGGGCCGGGGCATGCAGGTTTCCTCTTCCCTGCTGGCCAACGGCCTGTGGGCCAACGCCGTGCCGGTACAGGCCATGCTGGCCGGTGCGCCCTTTCCGATGCGTCCGCCACGCGAACAGGTTGCCAACGCGCTCACCAACCATTTCCGCTGCCGCGACGGTCGCTGGTTCATGCTGTCGATGGTGCGCGAGGACCGGTTCTGGGACCGGTTTCTCGATGTCATCGACCGGCCGGGCCTGGCCGGCGATCCGCGGTTCGCCAACCAGCAGGAGCGCCGCGCCAACGCCCGCGAGCTTACCCAGCTTCTCGATGCGGTGTTCGCCGAGCGCGACTGGGCCGACTGGCGCGGGCGTTTCGAGGCCAGCGGCATTCCCTTCGGCATCGTCGAGGTGATGGAGGATATTCCCGGCGATACCCAGATGTATGAATCCGGTGCCCTGGTCCCGGTGGCCTATCCCGAGGCGCCGGTCGGCCATACCGTCAACAGTCCGTTTCTCGTGCATGGCGAGGACAAGCGTCCGCCCGGACCGCCACCCGCGCTCGGGGAGCACAATGCGGCGATCCTCGGCGAGCTGGGCTATTCGCCCGAGCGCATCGCGGCGCTGCGGGAGGCGGGCGCGCTGGGGCCGGTACGCGGCGGCGAGGACTGACAACGGCTTGCGTCACGCCCGAGAACGCGACACTCTCCTCCTCCCCGCGCCCGCCGGTCTCCGGTCCGGCGAAAACGGGGAAAACGGGGGCGTTACCTGGGTCGGCCGGGGCGTACGAGGGCGCCACGGACTTGTGTGACGGGTGAAGATGGCTAGAAACCCCAACTCGGTACCGCGGCGCAGCGGCGGTGCGGGGGCGTCGAAGGCGTTGGAAATCAATGTGCGTGCGGGCGCCACGCTTGATTACTCGTCGATCAATTTCGATGCCTGCACGGTGAGCGCGCAGGGCGACGACCTGCTGCTGACCCTGGGGGACGGCCGCAGCCTGCTTTATCGCGGGCTGGCCCGGGCCGCCCGCGAAGACGGTCCCGTGGACATTCGCCTGCCGGGCGACGAGGTGCTGCCGGCGTCCGCCGCGGTGCCGTGGTTGCTGGGCGAGGACGCGCCGGCCGCGACCGCCGCCGAGGCGCCACCTGCCGCCGCAGCCCCCGAGCGCGAACCCGCCCCTGTCGAGACGCCCCCGGCCGCGCCTCCGGCCGCCGCGCCACGGGTGTCTGTTGCACCCGCGGTATCCGTCGCCGCCCCTGCCGCATCGCCGGCGCCGCTCGCGGATGAAGAAGGGCATGATGACGACGGTGGCGACGACGAGGACGACGACGAGGCGCTGGGCGACGGCGACTGGTTCGCGGTCGATTCCGAGGCGATCACCGGTCCGCCCGATGCCGCCATCCCGCTCGGCCTGAAGCCGGTCGCGACCGGTTCCGGTCAACGTCTTTCGGTGGTGATCTTCGGCCTTCCCGACGGTGCCCGGCTGAGCGCCGGCTCGGAAATGGGCGGCGGCGCCTGGCGTCTGCGGGGCGACGATGTCGCCGGCGTCACGCTCACGGCACAGGCAAGCGACACCGGCAGTCACGAACTGACGATCCTCGCCACCCTCGTGGACGAGGACGGCGGCACGGAATCGGCGTCGTCGGCGATCGTGCTGCGGATCGACCCGGAAGCGGCCGTGCCCCGGGCCGCGTCGCCGGCCCCGGAACCGGAAGCGCCGCCGCCGGCCGCCGAGGCTCCGAAGGTTTCCGTCGCCCGTTCCGACGGCGCGCCGCCGGTTCGTGTCGCCGCGACCACCAGCCAGCCCGCAGCGCCGGCGCCGGCGCCGGAACGCGCCGCTCCGCCGCAGGCACCGTCACCCACCGCACCGGTCGCGGCGCCACCGGCGGCAGCGGCGGGCGGTGGCGAGGCGCGGATCCAGGTGCCCTTCGAGATTTCCGGCTGGCTGCGTCAGGTCGAGATCGCCCGCCCGCTGGCGTTCGGGATCTCGGGCGTGCCCCGGGAAGCGCGCCTGACCCGCGGCGTTGAGGCCGGCAGCGGTGTCTGGGGCGTCGTCGACAGCGAGCTGGAAGGCCTGCAGGTCGACCTGCCGCGCGGGACCGAGCAGTTCCGCCTGATGGTGACGGCGACACCGGCCGAGTTCGACGACGAGGAAAACATGATGCACTACGCCACGGCGTCGGTGCAGTTCGACATCGCCGGCGGCGCGGTCCGGATCACGCCGGTCAGCGGCTCGGCCGGCGCGATGGTCAAGCAGCCGCAGGCCAGCAACGAAAGCATCTCGGCGAGCGCCGCGGCGGCCGGGGCATCCGCGAACCCGGTGCCGCCCCGGCCCGCGGTGGTTCGCCCGGCCGCCCAGCCGCAGGCGAAAGCGGCCGCGGCGCCGGCCAACGGTGCCGTTGTCGGTTCGGTAGCCGCCGCGCCGGGCGGGGGACGTCCGGCCCAGGTCTCGGTGCGCCCCGCCCCGGCCGGTTCGCCGCCGCCCCGACCCGCTGTTCGGGCGACCCCGAGCGTGAACGTGCAGGCCCAGACGGCGCCGGCGGCAACGTCGGCCCGTCCGGCGGTCCAGGCCCGCGTCGTCCAGAACGCACCGTCGGCGCCGGAACCGGCCGCCGGCCGTCCGGTCGCCGTCGCCAGCCGGCCGCCGCCGCAGGCGCGTCCCGAGCAGGCGCGTCCCGAGCCGGCGCGGCCCGAAGCCGCCGCCGCGCCGCCGCGTGCCGCCGCCCCGTCACGACCGGCGCCGCGTGCCGCGCCGGCGGCCGCGAAACCGGACCCGCAGGTCAAGCAGATCGATCTCGGCAATGCGCCCGACGGCGAAGCCGCGTTCGACCGCGACGACGTGATCGAGATGACCGACGCGGACAACCTTCTCTATGTCACCGGCGGCGAAGGCTGCACGGCCGTGCTGCACGGTTCCTGGCGCTTGCTGATCGAGAATGTCCAGGACGCCGATGTCGGCCACCGGGTGAACATCTACGAGAACCAGGGCGCGCGGGTCGCCACCAATGTCGCCATCGCGGTGCAGGTCATCCCCGACTGAGCCGGCGTCATGCGGCCCGGCCGGGCTGTCGTTCTATCCCAGCAGGCGCTCGAAGCGGGCGAGAACGTCTCCCTGAAGGGCGCGCAGGCGCGGTTCGGGGTCGCCGTCCTCGTCGATCCCGATCGCCCGGCACAGGGCGGCGCGCAGCGGTCGCGGCGAGCTTTGCGGATCGAAGGGACCATCCAGCGCGACGCTGGTCAGCGCGATGGCGGCGCGGAAGCAGCGCGAAGCGGCAATCAGGCTGTCGGCGTCCCCGGCCTCCAGCAGATCGGCCTGCTTCAGTCGCTCAAAGGCCTCGCAGGTACCGGTGGCGAGGATCTCCGGATGCGCCCGCGCGTGGATGAGCTGCAGGGCCTGGGCAATGAACTCGATATCGACCAGGCCGCCACGCACGTGCTTGAGCTGCCAGGGATCGCGGCTGCCGTGGGCATCGAAAATCCGCTGGCGCATGTTGCGGGCCGCCTCCCGGACCTCGCCGGCATCGCGCGGCCGGGAGAGGATCTCGCGAATCTGCGCCGTCAGCCGCTCGCCGAGCGCCGGATCGCCGGCGATGACCCGGGCCCGGGTCAGGGCCATGTGCTCCCACAGCCAGGCGTCGTTGTGCTGGTAGTTGACGAAGGCCTCGAAGCGGCTGGCGATCGGGCCGTTGCTGCCCGCCGGACGCAGCCGGGCGTCGATTTCGTAGAGCACGCCCTCGCCGGTCGGCGCGCTGACCGCGTTGATCATCCGTTGCGCCAGCCGGGCGTAGTAGTGGCCGCCGATCAGCGGCCGTGCGCCGTCCGATTCGCCCCGGCCGTCGGGAAAGTCGTAGACGAAGATCAGGTCGAGGTCCGAGGTTTCCGACATCTCCCGGCTGCCCAGCTTGCCCATCGCCAGCAGGACCTGGCCCCCCTCGGCGATCCGGCCACGCCGTTCGCGCTCGGCGAATTCCTCGCTCACCATGGCGTAAAGGCTCTCGACGGCGGTCTCGGCGAGCAGGCTGTAGTCGCGGCCGGATTCGTCGGTATCGACGCCGCCGGGCAGCAGCCGGACGCCGATCTGGAAGCGGTGTTCCTTGACGAAGCGCCGGGCGGCATCCAGCCCGTCCTGGTAGTCCCGGGCCAGTCGCAGCCCCTGGGCGAGGCCCGAGGTCAGCGCCTCGCGCTCGGGCAGGGGCTCGAAGAAATGGCCGCCGAGCACGGCGTCGAGCACGCCGGCGTTCCGTCCCAGATAGTCGGCGAGGCGAGGGGCGGCGCCGACGATGCGGGCCAGCAGATCAAGCAGCTCGGGATGGGCCTCGAGCATGGAGAACAGCTGGATGCCGGCCGGCAGGCCGCCGAGGAAACGGTCGAACCGGGTGAAGGCCGCATCCGGCTGCGGCGTTTCCGCAAGCGTCTGCAGCAGCGGGCGCATCATCCGGGTCAGGATCTCCCGTGCCCGGGCGGTTCGCGTCGCCCGGTAGCGGCCGTGATGCCAGCCGCGCACCGCGGCGTCGACCGCCGCCGGCTGGGCGTAGCCCATGCTTGCGAGGGTCTGCAGGGTTTCCGGGTCGGCATCCGAGCCGGTGAAGACCAGGTTGCCTTCCGCGCCCAGGGGTTCGGATTTCTCGAACAGGCTCTGATAGTGCCGCTGGACCAGCAGCAGCCGCTCGCGCAGCGTTTTCCTGAACTCCGTCGTGTCTTCGCTGCCGCAGAAGCGCGCCATCGCGTCGACCGCCTCCGGCGGTTCGGGCAGCCGGTGGGTCTGCTCGTCGGCCACCATCTGGATGCGGTGCTCGAGTCGCCGGTGGGCGCGGTAGGCCGCGGCCATTTCCTTCGCCGTGTCTGCGGCGATCCAGCCGAGGGCGGCAAGCGCCTGCAGGGTTTCGCAGGTGCCGGCCGTGCGCAGCGCCGGCTCGCGGCCGCCGGCGATCAGCTGCTGGGTCTGCACG
>JBGTSP010000202.1:0-8266 GCA_041940205.1 Alphaproteobacteria bacterium | reverse complement strand
GGCGAGGTCTTCCTCGACGGCGCGACCGGCTATCTCATCGGCGAGGAAGGCAGCGGCCTGCGTCAGATCATGAAGACGGTCAGCCTGTCGCGCCTGTCGCACGGGGTCAGGGCCGCGGCGATGATGCGCCGCTGCCTGAACGAGGCGCTGCAAGTGGCCCGCCACCGGCAGGCCTTCGGCCGGCACCTGATCGACTTCCCGCTGCTGCGCCGGCAACTGCTGAAGATCATGCTGCCGACCGAACAGGCGCTCTCCATGGTGCTGTTCGCCGGCCACGGCATGGAGGCCGCGAACCGGGGCGACGAGACGGCCGAGACCCTGCTGCGCATCCTGACGCCGCTGCTGAAGTTCCGGGCCTGCCGCGATAACGTCCCGGTCGCCACTGCCGCCATGGAGGTACGCGGCGGCAACGGCTACATCGAGGACTGGGTCAATCCGCGCCTGATCCGCGATGCCCAGGTCGGACTGCTGTGGGAGGGCACCTCGAACATCAACGCCCTCGACGTGATCACCCGGGCGATCCCCAGGGCGGGGGCGCACACGGTGCTGGCCGGGACGCTGCACGACCTGCTGGCGGGGATGCCGGACCTGCCGGACACCTTCCGAACCCTGCTCGCGGGCCAGGTCGACCGCGCCGTCACCTTCGCCGAAACCGTGGCGGCCGATCCCGAGCAGGAGGACCGGGCCCGTCTCGCGGTGAACGCGCTCTACAACGCGACCTCCGCCGTGCTGCTGACCCGCGAGGGCCTGGCGGCGGCGCGGGACTTCGGCGATGCCCGCCGCCTGCTGCTCGCCCGGCTGGTGCTCGATCACCGCCTGTTGCCGCAGGACCCGATGGCGCTCGGCGACAACCGTTTCGACCGGGCGGCGGGCGACATGCTGCTTGCCGAGGCGCCCGCCGATCCCGCGGCGGTACGCGAGGCCCTGGCCCTGTAGGCGCCGGTCCGCCCCGCGCCGGCGAGCCTTGTCCTCGCCGGCGTGAGCGACTAAGCCCCGGGCCATGGTTCGCGCAGTCGACAGGGCGCGGCGGTTCTCCGTCGCGCCGATGATGGAATGGACGGACCGGCACTGCCGGTTTTTCCATCGCCGGCTGACGCGCGAGGCCCTGCTTTATACCGAGATGGTGACCGCCGAGGCAGTGCTGCACGGCGTGCGCGAGCGGCTGATCGGCTTCGATCCCTCCGAACAGCCCGTGGCCCTGCAGCTCGGCGGCAGCGATCCTGCGCGGCTGGCCGAGGCCGCCTCGATCGGCGCCGAGACAGGTTACGACGAGATCAACCTGAATGTCGGTTGTCCCAGCGACCGGGTGCAGTCCGGCCGCTTCGGCGCCTGCCTGATGGCGGAACCCGACCTGGTCGCCCGCTGCGTCGCGGCGATGCAGGCCACCGTCGACATTCCCGTGACGGTGAAGTGCCGGATCGGCATCGACGGCCGCGAGAGCTATGCGGACCTGCTGGATTTCGCCGACCGCGTCGCCGGCGCGGGCTGCGACGTATTCATCGTGCACGCCCGCATCGCCGTGCTGGACGGCCTGAGCCCGAAGCAGAACCGGGATGTGCCGCCGCTGCGCTACGAGGATGTCTACCGGCTGAAGCAGGAGCGGCCCGATCTGACGATCGCGATCAACGGCGGCATCCGAGAGGTCGCCGCGATCGATGCCCATCTCGCCTGCGTGGACGGCGTGATGCTGGGGCGCGAGGCCTACCAGAATCCCTGGTTCCTGGGCCGGGTGGATTCCCGCTGGTTCGACCGGCCCGACCCCTGTCCCGACGAGCATGCCGCAGTGCGGGCGATGGTCGGCTATATCGACCGGCAGGTCGCCGCCGGCGGACGCATGCACGCGATCACCCGGCACATGACCGGCCTGTTCCAAGGCCGGCCCGGCGCCCGGGCCTGGCGGCGCTACCTGTCGGAGAATGGCGTCCGGCCCGGCGCGACCTCGGCGGTGCTGACGCAGGCCGCCGCGCTGGTGGCCAGCGACACCAGTTCGGACCTGAGCGCCTGAGGCGCATCCCGCCCCGGGGCGAGGCGCCCCTACGCGACTGAGGCGGCCTCGAGCAGGGCCCGCCAGACCCGTTCCGGCGTGGCCGGCATGTCGAACTGGCGGACACCGGCGCCCGCGAGCGCGTCACGCACGGCGTTCATGACGGCCGCCGGCGCGCCGGTGCAGGCGCTCTCGCCCGCGCCCTTCACGCCCAGGGGATTGTCGGCCTCCTCGATCTCGTTGAAGACCACCTTGAAGGCCGGCAGGTCGTCGGCCCGGGGGATGGCGTAGTCCATGAAGCTGCCGCTCAGCGTCTGGCCGCTCTCGGGCTCGTAGACGATACGCTCCAGCAGCGCCTGGCCCAGCCCCTGCGCCGCGCCGCCATGCATCTGCCCGGTAACGATCAGCGGGTTGATCACCCGGCCGACATCGGCCACGACGACATGCCGGTCGATGCGGATGCGGCCGTCCGCCGGGTCGATCTCCACCTCCACCGCGTGACAGCCGTTGGCGTGCGCCTCGGCCCGGGTTTCGAAGTCGGCCTCGGCATCCAGGCGTTCGCCGCGCGCCCGGGCGAAGCGGGCCACGGCGGCGAGATCCGCGCTGCGGTCGGTGCCGGCGATGGTGAAACGGCCGTCGGCATAATCGATGTCGCCGGCCGCGGCTTCCAGTAGTTCGGCGGCAAGCCCCCGCCCCTTCCCGATCACCGCGTCGATCGAACCCACCGCGGCCCCGCCGCCGATGCGCGCGGTGCGCGAACCGTGCGCGCCGCCGCCACGCGCCACCCGGTCGGTATCCCCGAAGCGCACGGTGACCGCTTCCATCGGCACGCCGAGCCGGTCGGCGGCGACCTGGGCATAGAAGGTGGCGTGGCCCATGCCGAAATCCTGGGTGCCGACCGACAGTTCGATGCCGCCCGCGTCGTCGACCGCCACATGGGCATAGTCGTTGGGTACGCCGCCGTCGTTCTCGACATAAAGACCGACGCCCAGGCCGCGCAGCAGTCCGCGCGCGGCGCTGTCCCGGCGCCGGGCGTCAAATCCCGCCCGGTCGATCTCGTCGAGCGCGCGATCGAGGTTACCCGGCAGGTCGCCGGAGGTGATCAGGTTGCCGCCCGCGGCCCGCCAGGGCATGTCCTCCGGCCGCACGAGGTTCCTCCGGCGCAGGTCGAGAGGATCGAGCCCGAGATCGCGGGCCGCCGCGTCGACCAGGCTTTCCATCAGATAGTTGGCCTCGACCCGGCCGATGCCGCGCAGGGCGGCCATCGGCGGGGTGTTCGAGAACAGCCCGCGCAGCCGGATCTGCGCCCGTGGCAGGCGATAGGCGCCGCCCAGTGTCGGCGGCAGATAGGCCACCATGACCCAGATCGAGCGGCCGGCGAGATAGGCCCCGTGTCGCCAGTCGGCGCGCATGCGGAGCGCGGTGAAGCGGTGTTCGCCGTCCAGCGCCAGTTCCGCGACGATGCGGTGGTCGCGCGCCTGGGTATCGGAGAGGAAGCTCTCGCTGCGTTCACCGGTCCAGCCGACGGGTCGGCCAAGTTCGCGGGCCGCGAGCAGCGTCAGCACGAATTCCGGATAGACCCCGCCGCGCGCACCGAAGCCGCCGCCGGTGTCGGGCACGACCACCCGCAGCCGGTCGGTCGGCAGGCCCAGCAGGCCGCACAGGCCGGCCTGCATGCCGTGCGCGCCCTGACAGCCGACATGCAGGGTCAGCCGGCCCTCCCCGTCCTCCGGCTCCGCGACGCAGGCCCGGGGCTCCATGAAGGCGACGACGACGCGGTTGTTCAAAAGGTCGACCGAGGCGACATGCGCTGCCGCGGCGAAGGCCGCCTCGACTTCGGCGCCGTCGCCGCGTTCCCAGACGAAGGAGACGTTGTCGGGCGCCTCCTCGGGCCAGATCGCGGCCTCGGCCGGCAACGCCGGTCCGTCCGGTTGCTGCGCGAAGTCCGTGACCGCGGGCAGCGGTTCGTAGTCCACCGCCACCAGGTCCGCGGCCTCGCGCGCCTGCGCCGCGGTCTCGGCGACGACGAAGGCGACCGGCTCGCCGGCATAGCGCACGCGGCCGTCCGCCAGCACCGGCTGGTTGCCCTCCGCCGCCGGTCCGTCGGGCCGGCCGGCCACGTCGAACGGCGGCTCGTTGGCGAGGGAGCGCAGCGGCCCGCCGACCTTCCCGGCGATGTCGGCGGCGGTATAGATCGCCAGCACGCCGGGAGCGGCGCGGGCCTCGTCCGTTTCGATGGCCCGGATGTCGGCATGCGGATAGGGCGAACGCACGACGATCGCCTGCGCCTGTCCCGGCAGGACAATGTCCGCGCTGTAGCATCCGGCGCCGGTCAGGAATCGCCGGTCCTCGCGGCGCGGGACCGGCGCCCCGATCAGGCTGGCTTTCGTCATCTTGCGCTGCTCCCGCGCACCTGATCCGGCATGCCGGGGGCCGACCCTGGCGTGGCGGATGCGGCCGCGAACACGGTCAGGGCTTCAGCACCACGCGGCCCAGCACCTTGCCCTCGCGCAGGTCCTGGATCGCCTGCGGGGCGTCGTCGAGCGGCCGCGTGGTCACCGGGATCGGGGTCACCTTGCCCTGGCGGGCGAGATCGAGGATCTCCCGCAATTCGTCGATGGTGCCGACATAGGAGCCCTGCAGCGTCACCGCCTTGATCGGCACCAGCGCCGTCGGCACCGGCATGGCGCCGCCATACAGGCCCACCATCACCATCTTGGCGCCCTTGCGCAGGGCCTGGAAGGCGAACTGGGCGGTCGCCGGCGCGCCGACGAAATCGACCGCGCCCATGATCCCCTTGCCGCCGGTCATCGCCATCAGCTTTTCCAGCGCGCCTTCCTCGGTATTGTCCAGCACCTCGTCGGCGCCGGCCTGGCGGGCGGCCGCCCGCTTCTCGGCGTCGGCGTCGGCGACGATCACCTTGCCCTTGATCACCGCCTTGGCCATGCCGACCCCGGACATGCCGACACCGCCGGCGCCGATGATCAGCGTGGCGTCGTCGTCGCGCAGGTGATCCAGCTTCTTCAGCGCCGAATAGGCGGTCAGGCTGGAACAGGCATAGGTGCAGGCCAGGTCCTCGCCGATGCCGTCGAAGGCGACGAGATATTTCGAATCCGGCGCCAGCACGTATTCGGCATAGCCGCCGGCGATGCGGGTGCCGACGGTGCGCGGCGTCGGACAATTGATCTCCTCGTCGCGCTCGCACATGTCGCATTCACCGCAGCCCACCCAGGGATAGAGAATGCGTCGGTCGCCGATCTCCACGCCCTCGGCGTCGGGGCCCATGGCGACGACCTCTCCGAGCGGTTCGTGGCCCATGGTGAAGGGAAGCTTGAGGCCGCGTTCCGCCATCGAGATCTTGGCGTCGCCTCCCAGGTCGAAATAGCCGTCCCAGATATGGATGTCGGAGTGGCAGATGCCGCAGGCGGTGACCCGCAGCAGCACTTCCCGCCCCTTCGGCTCCGGCCGTTCGGCATCCTGGACGACCAGGCGTTCACCCCATTCGACGATCTGTGCGGCCCGCATTGTTCCCTCCCGACCCGTGCGTAGACAGGGCGCGAGGGTAGCCCGCGCATTCGCCGGCACAAAGCCTCAATGCGAGCCGAAATCCCCGATCGGGCGCAGTCGCCGACCCGCCGCAGGCCGGAACCGCACAGGCATATGGTCTGGCGGTCCGGCCTGCGGCTAAGGTGGGCCCGCGGCGGCGGGCCTCCGCGGGCACGAAGGAGAAACCGTTTCATGGCGTTGGCGTTCGATCCCGCGCCCCTGGACCTGATCGACGATTCCCTCTGGGTGTTCGACCTGGACCGGTTCCGTGTGCTCTGGGCCAACGCGGCCGCGGTGGCGCTGTGGCGTGCGGACAGTCTGGAAGACCTGCAGGCGCGGGACTTCTCGGCGCTGTCCGATGTGGCGCGCTCGCGGCTGCGCGACTATGCCGACCGCTTCCGGCGCAACGAGACGGTCGAGGCCGACTGGACCTTCCGGCCCGGCGGCATCGAGACCACGGTACGCTGCCGCTGCAAGGGCGTGATCCTGGCCGATCGCCGTGTCGCCATGCTGGTCCATGTCATCCCCGATGACGGGAACGCCGACCGGGACGGGGAAGCCCGCGCCTCGGGCAACGATCCGCGCCAGGCGCATGACGAACTGGCCCGCGCGGAAGCCCGGTTCCGGGCCTTCGCCGAGATCGGCTCCGACTGGCTGTGGGAGACCGACGACGAGCACCGGTTCCGGTATTTTTCCAACTCGATCTTCAACCTGCACGGCTTTCGCCCGCAGGACCTGCTGGGACTGACCCGCAGCGAACTGTTCAAGCGTTACGGCGTCGACCAGGAAGCCACCCTCGCCCGTCCCGAATGGGTCCGCCACCAGGACGAGTTGAAGGCGTTGCAGCCGTTTCGCGATCTTCGCTACGCGATACGCCGGCCCGACGGCGCGATCCGCCACTGTTCGATCAGCGGCACGCCCATGTTCGATGCCGACGGCCGGTTTCAAGGCTATCGCGGCACCGGCCGCGACCTGACGGACACGGTCGTATCGGAGGAGCGCGAACGCGAGCTGCTGCGCGAACGCGACGCCGCCATCGCCGCGTCCTCGATCATGAACCAGTTCCTGGCCACCATGAGCCACGAACTGCGCACGCCGCTGAACGCCGTCATCGGCTTCTCGGAGATCCTGGCCGGAGAGATGTTCGGCAGCATCGACAACCCGAAATACCGCGGATATGCGGGCGACATCCGCGACAGCGCCCAGCACCTGCTGTCGGTCGTCGACGACCTGCTGGATCTCTCGCGCCTGGAAATGGCGGAGGCCGACAGCCGAAAGGAACGCCAGCCGGCCTCCGAACTGATGGAAAGCGCGCTGCGCGTCGTCCGGCTGCAGGCCAAGGTGAACCGGATCGACCTGCGCGCGGAACTGGACGATCCCGAGCTGATCCTCGACCTCGACATTCGCGGCGCGCGCCAGATCCTGCTCAACCTGCTGTCGAACGCGATCAAGTTCACCGAGCCGGGGGGCACGGTGAGCCTGGAGGTCGCCCGCGACGGCGCCAGCGGCTGCGTGATGCGGGTCCGCGATACCGGCCGCGGCATCGCGCCCGAGCAGCTCGCCACGCTGTTCGAGCCGTTCCGCACCGCGGACGCCCAGGTCGTCCGCTCGCACAACGGAGCCGGGCTGGGATTGTGGATCAGCCGGCGCATCGCCGCGGCCATGAACGGCCGGCTGGAGCTCGAAAGCGAGCCGGGCCGCGGCACCACCGCCGTCCTCACCCTGCCGAACGTCGTCGGTGAGTGAACAAGGACGGCGGGCGCGACAATCCGACACCCGCCCGGACCCGTGCGCCGGGCGGCGATTGCCGCTACATCGCCACGATCTGGCGATCGCGCCCCGGTGCCGCCTTGACACCGGCGAGGGCTGCGGTATCTAAAGAGGACTGAATTGGTCCCCTTTGCCGTGGAGAGCGCTTCGTGCTCAAGCTCAACCGCATGACCGACTATGCGGTCGTCATGCTGACCCACATGGGCGAGAAGCCCGCGCCGACGATCACGGCGGCGCAGGTGGCGGCGGAATCGAACATGCCGCTGCCGACGGTCGCCAAGCTGCTGAAGGCGCTGACCCGTCAGGGCATCCTGACCTCGCAGCGTGGCGCGATCGGCGGCTATCGTCTGGCCCGGCCGGCCGCCGAAATCTCCGTGGCCGACATCATCACCGCCCTGGAGGGGCCGATCGCGCTGACCTCCTGCGTCGACGGGGCGGAGGATGCCTGCGACGTGCAGTCCGTCTGTCCCGTGCGGGGCAACTGGAACCGGGTGAACGACGCGATCCGCGGTGCGCTGGAAACCGTCAGCCTGGCCGACATGTCGCCCGCGCCCGCGGCGCCCGATTTCGGCTTTCCGGCTCCTGCCCCCCGCGCCGCGTCCCGATCGGAGGTCCGCTAGTCCATGTCCGTTTCCGCCGATACCGTCGCCCAGGTGCGTTCGCTGGGCGAGCGTTACCGCTACGGCTTCACCACCGACATCGAGGCCGACCAGGCGCCCCCGGGACTGAACGAGGACATCATCCGCTTCATCTCCGCCAAGAAGGAGGAGCCCGACTGGCTGCTCGAGTGGCGGCTGAAGGCCTATCGCCACTGGCTGACGATGGAAGATCCGCTATGGGCCAAGGTCAAGCATCCGCCGATCGATTACCAGGAGATCTGCTACTATTCCGCGCCCAAGCGGCCGGAGGACATGCCCAAGAGCCTGGACGAGGTCGATCCCAAGCTGCTGGAGACCTACGAGAAGC
>JBGTSP010000201.1:0-8293 GCA_041940205.1 Alphaproteobacteria bacterium | reverse complement strand
TCTTGGCCGAAAGGCCGTGGGCGTCGAGGGTGTCGCGGAGGGAAGGTTGGTCGGTCACACGCCCTGTTAGCGCGCGGCGCGGGCCGCCGCCATCTCCGATGCCAGGCGAATGGCGGCGATCAGGCTGTCAGGACGTGCGACGCCCTTGCCGGCGATGTCGAAGCCGGTGCCGTGATCGGGCGAGGTGCGGATGATCGGCAGGCCGAGCGTGACGTTGACCCCGTCGTCGAAGGCCAGCGCCTTCACCGGGATCAGGGCCTGGTCGTGATACATGCACAGCGCCGCGTCGTAGCCGGCGCGGGCCTTGGCGTGGAACATGGTGTCCGCCGGCAGCGGGCCGGTGGCGGCGATGCCCGCGTCCCGCAACTGCCGCACGGCGGGCGCGACGATCGCCCCGTCCTCGTGTCCCAGCGCGCCGTCCTCGCCGGCATGCGGGTTCAGGCCGGACACCGCGAGGCGCGGCGCCGCGATGCCGAAATGCCGCCGCAGGCTGTCCGCCGCAGCCATGCCCGCCGCCACGATCGCCTCGCTGTCGAGCGTCGCGATGGCCTCGCGCAGCGGCAGATGGATCGTCACCGGCACCGATTTCAGTTCCGGCGAGACCAGCATCATCCAGCTCCGCGCCACGCCGCAGCAGGCCGCGAGAAACTCGGTATGGCCGGGATGGCGGAAGCCGGCGGCATAGAGCGCCGACTTCTGGATCGGGTTGGTCACCATGGCCGACGCCTCGCCGTCCCGGCACAGCGCGACCGCCCGCTCGATCGCCTCCAGCACGGCCGCGGCGGTGGCCGGATCGGGCCGGCCCGGCGTCGCCCGCACGGACCGCGTCAGCGGCAGCACCGGCAGGGCATCGGCGAACGCGGCGTCGGCCTCAGCCGGCCGCTCGATCGGCCTGACCGGCACCGCGAGCGCCAGGTCGTCGGCAATGGCCGCGATGCGGTCGGGATCGTCCAGCAGGAAGAACACGCTGTCGGGCTCGTCCCGCATGGCCCGCCAGGCCTTCAGCGCGATTTCCCCGCCGATTCCGGCGGGCTCGCCCATGCTCAGCGCCAGCCTCGGGCGGCCGCGCCCGCTCATCGCAGTTCGACGACGGCGTCGCGCTTCAGGTCGCGAATGTAGCGCTGCGCCAGGACGGCCAGGCGGTCGCCGAGCAGGCGGTTGCGGATCTCGTCGCGATCGGGCAGCGCCTGTTCCTTGGCGTCGCGGTCGCAGACCATCAGCAGCATGAAGCCCGCGGGCGATTCGATCGGCCCGCTGACGCTGTCGACCGGCAGGTTGCCGACGGCGTTGACGATCGGTTCGGGCAGTTCGCTCAGGCGCACGGTGCCAAGGTCGCTGACCTTCTCGATGCCCAGCGCGGCGGCGTCCTGGCTTGCCGTCTCGCAGTTGCGCAGGTTGGCGCGGGCCGCCCGCGCCACCGCGAGCTGGTGGTCGCGCGCCCGGGTGCCGCCGCCCGGCGCCAGAGGAAGCTGGACCTGTTTCAGCGTCAGGGTCGTCTTCTCGGCATCGACACCCGCGCCCGACCGCCGGTCGCGCAGGTTGAGGATGAAGTAGCCGCCGATGGTGCGGATCGGGTCCGAGATGTCGCCCGGCTGCATCTCGGCCGCCACCTCGGCAAGTTCGGCCGGCAGCTGGCTGCGGCGCACCCAGCCCATGTCGCCGCCCTGGCTGGCCGTCGGGCCCTTGGAGAACTGCCGGGCCAGCGCGGCGAAGCCTGCGCCGCCGCGCAACTGCTGCACCAGGCCCTGCACCGCCTGGCGGATCTCCGCCTCGCGTTCGGGCGAATCGACGGGCACCTGGATCTCGTAGAGCCGCAATTGCGGTTCGCCCCGCTCCGCGCGGATCTGCACCAGCGCCTCCTCGATCTCCTCCTCGGTGATCTGGATGGTCTGGGTGAAGCGCTTGCGCACCAGCTTGCCCCAGGCGATCTCGGCCTTAATCTGCTGTTCCAGCGAATCCCGGTCGATGCGGCGGGCCTGCAGGAATTTTTCCAGTCCGCCCGGCGGAAGGTTGTTCTGCCGCTCGATGTTCGCCAGCGCCCGGTTCATCTCCGCCTCGCTGACGGTGACGCCGAACCGCACCGCCTCCTGCAGCTGCAGGCGTTCCTCGACCAGGACGCGCAGGACCTGGCCGCGCAGCCGGCGGCGGTTCACCGTCGTGTTCGGCAGACCGCCGGAAGAGACGATCAGGTCGACCCGCCGTTCGACGTCGTAGCCCGAGATCACCTCGTCGTTGACGATCGCGGCGATGCGCTGGACCTGCTGGCCGGCCGCCGGCAGGGCGACAAGCACCAGCAGGGCGGCGGCGAGCAGCCAGCGGGCCATCCCCTCGGGACGCACGGTCGAGATTGTGAAGTGCATGTCCGCTGCCGGTTCCGCTTCGTTGCTGCGAGACATAGTCGGCGCGCGCGGACAGGGCAAGCGAGAGCGTCCGCGCCCGCGCCCGTCCGTTCAGCCGAGCTGCTTCAGGATCACCCGGAACTGGATCGAGGTCGACGGCGGGACGTCGCGGTCGCGGGTGAAGTCGCGCTTGAACACCAGAGACCCGGTGATGCATTCGTCGCCATACTCGATGCCGGCGCTGGAGAAGATCTGCGCGCCGCCGCCGGCGAGATCGCGGCGCATCTCGGCGGACAGGGTCCAGAAGCGCGCGAAGTTCCAGCGCATGTTGGCATAGACCTCCTCGCGCGCTTCCAGTTCGTCGGTGGTGAGCTCGCGGTCGAGCGAGACGTAGGTGGCGTTGAAGCGAAGCCAGCGGGGGCCGGCCGACAGGTTGATCTCGTTGCGGTTCAGCGACAGTTCGTCCCGATCGAGCCGCACCCGGTTGCTCAGCTCGAGCCAGGACGCCGGGCTGACGGTGAGGCGGGCGACATAGTCCGAGCGGTTGGTTTCGAGACCGCTGTTGCGCGCGAACGTGTCGTCCTCGCGCAGCCGCAGGACCTGGCCCAGCATCAGCTGGGTCGAACCGCCACTCTGGCCGTACAGCGTGGTGCGCAGGCCGTAGTTCACCCGCGGACCGCTCTCGACCCGGTCGAAGCCGGGAAAGCGGTTCAGCCGGAACAGGTTGCTGTCGTCGAACTCGAAGGACAGGCTGTCCTCGTTGGGAATCTCCGAGGGGTTGCCGCCATAGGGCGTGACCACGGCCTGCACGATCGGCTCGACCACCTGGCGCACGCTGGCGTCGCTGCGGACCATCGGGTAGCGCCATTCCAGCGCCGCCAGCGGGGTCATCCGGGCCTCGACGCCGTTCTCGTCGCCGCCGCCGGGCGTGCCCGGATTGTTGAAATCGTTCAGCCAGTAGACGTCGGCGCCGAGCTGGGTGGTCAGCGTCCAGGCCGCGCCGGAGGAATCGATATAGTGCAGGGACCAGCCCAGGTCGGCCGAGGCGCGCCGGGTATCCTGGCCACGGGTGCGGTAGAGCGAGACCAGGTTGCCGGTGAACTGCCAGCGTCCGCCGGCCACGCCGGGTTCGCCGACATGCTCGTATTCCACGAGCGGGGTGACATAGGGGGTGGTGCCGCGGTCGTCGGTCTGGCGCAGGCCCTGGAAGGCGAGCGAGGAGACCCGCAGGTAGTTGCGCCCGCGCACGCCCTCGACGAACACTTCCGAGGTCAGGGTGTTGGAATTGTCGATGTCGTAGCGCCGCAGGAAGGTATCGTCCGAGGCCCGCTCGGCATCGAAGCCCCAGCGCCAGGTCTCGTTGGTCTCGAACCGTCCCTCGGCGTCGATATGACCGCGGAACTCCATCTCGTCGAGCTTCTGGCCCTGGTCGTTGCGCTTGTCGACATAGGTGCTGCTGGCTTCGATCTGGAAGCCGCCGGTCGCGGTAAGCTGGCGGTACTCGCCGGCCGCCAGCACGTTTTCCTTGCTGGTGAAGCGCGGCGAGAAGGTGAAGTCGCGGTCCGGCGCGATGTTGAAGAAGTAGGGGGTTTCCAGGGTCACGCCGAGTTCGCTGGTGGAACCGACGGACGGCGCGAGGAAACCCGACTTGCGCTTCACCGTCGGATCGGGATGCCGGAAGAACGGGGCATAGGCGATGGGCAGGCCGTAGAATTCGAGCCAGGCATCGCGGTAGTCGATCTCCTGGCGCACCCGGTCGTGCACCACCTTCACCGCCTTGAGCTGCCACAGCGGCGCCCGCTGCGCGCCGTTCGCCGTGCCGTTCTTCTCGCTGCAGACCTCGCAGGGCGAATAGACCGCCTGGTTGAGCTCGGTGGTGCGGGCGTCGGGGCGGATCGCCGAATTCGCCGCGAAGCGGGAATTGTCGGCCAGCAGCATGCGGATCGTGTCGACGAAGCCGGCGCCCAGCGTGTCGTCCAGTTCGAGCCGGTCGGCGAACAGCACCGAGCCGTCGGGCTCCATCAGGGTGAGGTCGCCCTGCGCGGTGACCAGCCCGCGGGCGCGATCGTAGGTGACCTGGCGGGCCAGCAGCAGGCGCTCGCCGCTGGCGATCTCGACATTGCCGGTGGCGACGACCTGCTGGTTGGCATTGTCGTAGGTGACGGTGTCGGCGCGCAGCAGGATCGGCTCGTCGGCGCGCACGGCGCCGCTCTCCAGTTGCGCCCGTGCCGGTGTCGCGGCGAGGAGCAGCAGCGCCAGCGCGGCGACCGGCGCCATTCCGGACAGCGGGGAGCGGTCGGCGCGCATCGCCTCAGCCGTCCTCGAGATGCAGCAGCGTGGCGCTGCCCGCCAGCAGCATGATGCCCGCCGGCGCCCAGGCCGCCAGCATCACCGGCAGGTCCCCGGCCGCGCCCAGCGCGTAGACCACGTCCGCGAGGAAGTAGAAGCCGAAGCCGGTCATCACGCCCATCGCCACCAGCAGGCCGATATTGCCGCGCCGGGCCTGGCGCAGGGAGAAGCTGGCGGCCAGCAGCACCATCGCCGTCAGCAGCACCGGCAGGGCCAGCACGGTGTGCCAGTGCAGGCGGTGGCGCTGGGCGGTGAAGCCGGTGGCCTCCAGGGTCTCGATGAATTTCGGCAGGGCCCAGAACGACAGGGTCTCGGGCGAGGCGAAGCTCTCCTGGATCTGCTCGTAGGTCAGCGTGGTGGGAACCTCGTAGAGCGGGAAGGTCTCGCCCGCCTCGTCCGGCCGCGTCAGCAGGGCGTCGCGCAGCACCCAGCGGCCCGGTTCCAGCCGCGCCTGCGGCGCGTCGATGCGCCCGGTGAAGCTGTCGGAATCGCTGTAGAGAAAGACGATGACGTCGGCCAGTTCCATGTTCTGCGGACTCGCCGTGCGGGCATGCACGACGGAACTGCCGGTATCGTCGACCTGGCGCAGCCACAGGCCGGTCGGCTTGACCGCCAGCAGGCTTGCGCGGTTCTCGAGATATTTCACCTCGAGCTGCTCGAAGCGCGAGGCCATGGTCGCCGCCAGCGGGTTGAACACGGTGACGATCAGCACGCCGAGCGCGAAGGTCAGCACGATCGCCGGGGTGAGGAAGCGCCAGACCGAGAACCCGGCGGCGCGGGCCACCACAAGTTCGTTGGTGCGGGTCAGCCAGGTGAAGGTGGCCATGGCGCCGAACAGCACGCCGAACGGCAGCACCTTCTGGGCCAGCACCGGCGCCTTCAGCACCGCCATGTGCAGCACCAGCAGGAAGGTCGCCTCGTCCCGGCCCGAGGCCCGGCGCAGCAGCTCGATCAGGTCGAACAGGAAGACCAGCCCCAGGATGGCAAGCAGGCAGAAGCCGACGCCGCGCAGGTACTGGCGGCCGAAATAGGCCGACATGGTGGGTGCCAGCGCCATCCTCAGCCCGCTCCCGCGGCCCGCAGCCGCCCGGGTCTCCCGCCGTTGACCAGCCAGGCGGCCAGGCCGATCGCCAGCAGCAGGTTGAGATAGATCAGCGGAATGAACAGCGGCTCCTTGCCCGCGGCGTTGACGAAACCGAGCCCGGCGGCGCGCACCAGGACGACGATGCCGACCGCGGCCACCGGCCGCCAGTTGCCGCTGCGCCGGTTGAACTCGCCGGACATCGCCGCGGCGAGCGCGATCAGCACGAACGCCAGGGGATAGAAGGGCGCGGTCAGCCGGTCATGGGCCTCGGCCAGCATGGTGCCGGCATTGGCGATGTCGTCGGGCGTGTCGCCCGGTTCGAAGAGTTCCGGCAGGTAGCGTTCCTCGGGCTCCAGCCAGCGCGCCTGGTCGCGGTGGATGAACTGTCCGAGATCGAGGGTGTAGCGGTCGAAATAGAGCAGCGACAGGGCGTCCGCGTTGCGGTCGAGCTCCTGGCGGTTGCCGTTCACCATGATGAAGCGCGGGCCGTCGTCGGTGTTCACCAGGGCGCCGCGCTCGGCCATCATCGTCACCGGGCGCGAGCGGTCGGAGGCGTCGTGCACCAGGATGCCGCGCATCACGTTGCCCTGTTCGCGCGAGCGGATATAGACCGTGAGGTTGCTGCCGATGGTGTTGAACGCGCCTTCCTGCAGCAGCACGTAGCTGACATCCGTGCGCAGCGAGATCCGCATGTCCTTGAAGGTGCGCGCGCCCAGCGGCATCAGCCACAGCGTCAGCATGTACATCGCCAGCGTGCCGCCGACCGCCAGCAGCAGCGGGCCGCGCGCCAGCGCCCAGGGCGACAGACCGGCCGAACGCATCACCACGATCTCGCTGTCGCCGGCCAGCCGGTGCAGGCCGTACAGCGCGCCCGCGAAGATCGCCAGCGGCAGGATGATGGCGATCACGCTCGGCAGCAGCAGCATGGTGAGATAGAGGAAGTAACCGGCGCTCAGACCCTTGTTGATGATCAGGTCGACGAAGCGCAGCGACTGGCTGAGCCAGATCACGCCGGTCAGGACCAGCAGGAAGAACAGCATCGGGCCGGCGAGCTGCTGCAGCATGTAGCGGTCTAGTCGGCGCAAGGGGCCTCTCCGTCACCCGGCCTTTTCATCGTTCGAGGCCGCAGTAATATGGCGAGAGCGGCCGTTTGCCTATCTCTGCCGTCGCAGCATCCCTCCAGACAGCATCGGATTCCCAGCATGAAGATCAGTATTTCCGGCGCCCGCCTCCCGAAATCCGGCGCGCTCGTCGTTCTCGTCGGCAAGGGCAAGGCGCTTTCGGCCACGGCGGCCCGGCTTGACGAGGCATCCGGCGGCGCGCTGCGACGGGCGATCGCCGCCAGCCGTTTCGAGGGCGATTCGGGACAGTGGCTCGAGGTGCTGGCGCCGGCGGGGATCGACGCCGGACGCGTGCTGCTGGCCGGCGTCGGAGACAAGGCGGATGCCCGGCGCATCGAGGATATGGGCGGCAGCGCGGTGCAGCGGCTGCGCACGTCGGGGATCAGGCAGCTGACGATCGTCGCCGAGACGGTCGACGGCAGCGCGCTGAAGGCCGAGGAGATCGCGGCGCACGCCGCCTATGGCGCGCAGCTGGGAGCCTACAGTTTCGAGAAGTACCGCACCCGGATGAAGGCCCGGGACAAGGCCAGCCTGACCGCCGTCACCGTCGCCTGCGCCGCCCAGGCGAAGGCGAAGAAGCTGTACCAGCCGCTGGCCGCGATCGCCGAGGGCGTCTGCTTTACCCGCGACCTCGTCAGCGAACCGGGCAACGTGCTCTATCCGAAGACCCTGGCGCGGCAGTGCAAGGCGCTGGAGGCGCTGGGCTGCAAGGTCGAGATCCTGGGCGAGGCGCGGATGCGCAAGCTCGGCATGGGCTCGCTGCTCGGCGTCGGCCAGGGCAGCGCCAAGGAGAGCCAGCTCGTCGTCATGCGCTGGGACGGCGGCAAGCGCGGCAGCAAGCCGGTCGCCTTCGTCGGCAAGGGCGTGACCTTCGATACCGGCGGGCTCGACATCAAGCCGCCGTCCTCGATGCTGCGACGGGTGCTGCCCGCGTCGCGCGAGGCGCGGAACACGTCGACCATGTCGATCGGTTCAGGAATATCGGCAAGCTTCGCGTAGACGACCCTGCCGAGGATCTCCTTGCCGGCCTGGCCGGGATTTACCGGGTGGACGATGAAACCCTTGTCGATCAGATACTTCGCGACAAAGTAGCTCGGCCGAACGTCGTTGGCCGATGCACCGACGATGGCAATCGTGCGGACCGAGTTCAGAATGCCGGCGATGTACTCGTTGGAATAGGAATCGTGGTTCATGTGGGCAGCGATATGCGCCCTTCGGCGTCGATCGGGAAGGCCGGGTTGTGCGCGACTTCCCAGACATTGCCGTCGACATCGGCGAAATAGCCGTACCAGCCGCCCCAGAAAGCCTTGCCGGCTTGCTTGACGATGCGCCCGCCGGCGGCTTCCGCCTCGGCCAGAACGGCGTCGACTTCGGCGTCGGAGCGGGTGTTGTAGGCGAGG
>JBGTSP010000200.1:0-8433 GCA_041940205.1 Alphaproteobacteria bacterium | reverse complement strand
ATGCGCTGCGTGCTCGGGCTGGCCGAGGGCGTGGTGACTGGCGCTGCCGATGGCTACGGCCGCATGGCGGGGAAGCCGGCCTCCACCCTGCTGCACCTCGGCCCCGGCCTGGGCAATGGTCTTGCGAACCTGCACAACGCCAAGAAGGCGGCGTCGCCGATCGTCAACATCGTCGGCGAGCACGCCACCCATCACATCGCCCTCGACGCCCCGCTGACCGCCGACATCGAGGGGATCGCCCGGCCCGTCTCGCACTGGGTCCACACCTCGACCGAGGCCGCCGACATCGGCGCCGCCGGCGCCGCGGCGATCGCCGCCGCGCGCAAGCCGCCCGGCGAGATCGCCACCCTGATCCTGCCCGGCGACACCGCCTGGAACGATGGCGGGCGCGTCGCCGTGACGCCGGAGCCGGCCGCGCCCGAGGCGGTTGCCGATTCCGCGATCGACGCCGCCCGGGCCGCGCTTTCGAGCGGCCGGCGCACCCTGCTGCTGCTCGGCGGCGCCGCGCTTCGCGAGGACAACCTGCGCAAGGCCGGGCAGATCGCCGCGGTCACCGGCTGCGGCCTGCTGACCGAATGGTCGAACGCCCGGCTCGATCGCGGTGCCGGGCGCATCGAGGTCAACCGGATTCCCTACGTGGTCGAGAAGGCGACCGCGGTGCTGGAGGAATTCGAGACCATCGTGCTGGTCGGCGCCCGTCCGCCGGTCGCCTTCTTCGCCTATCCCGACAAACCGGGCGTGCTGACCCCGGAGGGTTGCGAGTTCGTGCCGCTGGCCGGGGTCGGCGACGACATCGAGGCCGCGCTGGCCGGACTGTGCGAGGCCGTCGGGGCGCAGGCGGCGATGCCTGCCGGCGTCTCGACGCCCGACAAGCCGGCGATCCCGGACGGCCCGATCGATCCGCCGGGCATCGCCGCCGTGCTCGGCGCGCTGCTGCCCGAGGGCGCCATCGTGGTGGATGAATCCGTGACCACCGGCCGGGAGTTCTTTCCCCGGACCGCCGGCGCGCCGCCGCATGTCTGGCTGAACAATCGCGGCGGTTCCATCGGCTACGGCCTGCCGGTCGCCACCGGCGCCGCGATCGCCTGTCCCGACCGCAAGGTGGTCGCGCTCGAGGGCGACGGCAGCGCGATGTACACGCTGCAGGCCCTGTGGACCATCGCGCGGGAGAATCTCGACGTCACGGTGCTCATCTTCTCCAACCGCAGCTACAAGATCCTGCACGGCGAACTGGTCAATGTCGGGGTGCGCAATCCCGGTCCGCGGGCGATGGACATGTTCTCGCTTTCCCGGCCCGATCTCGACTGGGTGTCGATGGCGCGCGGCATGGGCGTCGACGGTTGCAAGGTTTCCGACCTGAAGAGCCTGGCGAAGGCCTTCGAGGCCGGCGTGGCCCGCGACGAGGCCTATCTGATCGAAGTCGAACTCTGATCCCCCCGCCCGCTGGACTTGTCGCGGGCGATCGCCTACCCCCGAACGAACCCCCCCGACCAAGGAGGCGCTTCTCATGCGCGACCTGCAACTCCCCGGCCGTTCCACGGCGCACGGCGTCAACGGCATGGCCGCCACCTCCCATCCGCTTGCCACCCAGACGGCGATCGAGGTGATGAAATCCGGCGGCAATGCGGTCGATGCCGCGGTCGCCGCCTGCGCGGTGCAATGCGTGGTCGAGCCGATGTCGACCGGCATCGGCGGCGACTGTTTCGCGATCCTGGTCCCCGGCGGGACCGGCACGCCGGTCGGCCTGAACGGGTCGGGCTGGGCGCCGAAGGCGCTTTCGACCGAGGTCATGCAGGCCGAGGGCCACGATCACGTGCCGCTGCTGAGCCCGCACGCGGCCACGGTTCCCGGCGCCATCGACGCCTGGATCACCCTGCTGGAGGACCATGGCAGCAAGGGCATCGACGAATTGCTGCAGCCCGCCATCCGTTTCGCCGAGGACGGTTGGGCGGTGACCCCGCGGATCGCCACCGACTGGTCGCGCAACGAGGAGAAGATGTCGCGCGACGCCAACGCCCGCGCGCAGTATCTCAAGGCCGACGGTCGCGCGCCGCGGGCCGGAGAACGCTTCGCCCTGCCGAAGCTCGGCCGCACCCTGCGCGAGGTCGCGGCGAAGGGCCGGGCCGGCTTCTACGAGGGCTGGGTGGCCGAGGACATGATCGGCTACCTGAACGGGCTGGGCGGCAAGCACGCCGCGGAGGATTTCGCCGAACAGCGCGCCGAATATGTCACCCCCATCGCCACCAGCTACCGCGATCGCGAGATTTTCCAGATCCCGCCCAACGGCCAGGGCATTACCGCGCTGATCATGCTCAACATCCTGGCGGGCCACGATCTCGCGGCGATGGATCCCAACGGCGTCGAGCGCCTGCACCTGGAGACTGAAGCCTCGCGGCTCGCCTTCAAGGCGCGCGACGAACATGTCGCCGACCCGCGCTTCGCCGACGTGCCGATCGACATGCTGCTTTCGGAAGCCTTCGCCCAGGGACTGCGGGAACGGATTTCGCCGGACCGGGCGATGGACGTGGTCGATGCCACCGGTCCGGCCTACCGCGACACCATCTACCTCACCGTGGTCGATCGCGACCGTAACGCCTGCTCGTTCATCAATTCGCTCTATTTCCCCTTCGGCTCCGGCCTCGTCGCGCCCGAATGCGGGGTGATCCTGCAGAACCGCGGCGCCGGCTTCCGGGTCGAGCCCGGCCATCCCAACACGGTCGAGGGCCGCAAGCGGCCGATGCACACGATCATTCCCGGCATGGCCATGCGCGACGGCCGGGCGGAGTTTTCCTACGGCGTGATGGGCGGCGGCTACCAGCCGGTGGGGCATACCCACGTGCTGACCAACCTGATCGACTACGGCATGGACCCGCAGGAGGCGATCGATTCGCCCCGTGTCTTCCACATGGGCGGCCATCTCGACATCGAACGGGGTCTCGGCGAGGACGTCATGCAGGCGCTGGCGGCCCTGGGCCACAGCGTGCGCCGGCCGGAGATGCCCTGGGGCGGCGGCCAGTGCATTGCCATCGACTGGGAGAACGGCACGCTCGCCGGCGGCTCCGATCAGCGCGAGGACGGCTGCGCGCTGGGCTACTGAATACCGCGGACCACCGGACCGCACCGCGCCGCGATGGGCCTGACGGCGATGCTCGAAACCGAACGCCTGATCCTGCGGGCCTGGCGGGACGACGACCTGCCGGCCTTTGCCGCGCTGAACGCCGATCCTGCGGTCATGGAGCATTTTCCGGCGCCGCTGGACCGGGCGCAAAGCGACAGGCTGGCCGGCGACATTCGCCGGCGGATGGCGGCGCAGGGCTGGGGCTTCTTCGCCCTGGAAGCGCGCGCGGAGCCGGGATTTCTCGGCTTTGTCGGCCTCAACCGGCCGGGCTTCGATGCCCCCTTCCAGCCGGCGGTCGAGATCGCCTGGCGCCTCGCCCGCCCGGCCTGGGGCCGGGGCTATGCCACCGAGGCGGCGCGGGCCTGTCTCGAATTCGGCTTCCGGCATCTCGACCTCCCGGAAATCGTCGCCTTTACCGTGCCGGCGAACGCGCGCTCGCGCGCGCTCATGCACAGGCTCGGCATGCGCCACGATCCCGGGGGCGATTTCGGACATCCGGCCCTGCCGCCGGAACATCCCATGCACCCGCACGTGCTCTATCGCCTGCAGCGTCCCCGGGACTGACCGGCGCACCGCGACGAACGCCGCGCGATTGACCGCGCGCACGAGCCTTGCTTCAATTCCATCTCTGCTGGCCCGACCGGCGCAGGTTTGTCCCGGGCCGTGTTCGGAGGCCGCTCCCATGTCCGATCCCCTGTTCGCGAAATTCGCGCCCCTCGCGCACGCCCGCGCCCTGCTACTGGGTGGCGCCCTGGCGCTTGCAGCCTGCGGCGGTGGCGGTGGCGGTGGCGGCGGAGGCGGAGGCGGCGATGGCGGCGGCGGGGGCGGCGGGGGCGGCGGCGCCCCGGTGGTCACCGGCGCCAGTTTCCTGACCGCCGAGTTCAACCGGCAGTTCGGCCTCGGGGCGATCAACGCCCAGAACGCCTACGCCCAGGGCGGCACCGGCGCCGGGGTGGTCGTGGCGGTCGTGGATACCGGCATCGACACCACCCACCCCGATCTGATCGACAACATCAACGCCGCCAGCCTGGACGTGGTCGCGCCCACCTTCCCGCTGGGCGACACCATCGGCCACGGCACGCTGGTCTCCGGCGTCGTGGCCGCCAGCAAGAACGACATCGGCATGCACGGCGTCGCCTTCAACGCCTCGATCCTGGCCGCCCGCATCGATGTGCCGCCGGGCTTCTGCAACGACGCCTGCACCTTCACCGAGACGACGGTCGCCGCCGGCATCGACTACGCCGTGGGCCAGGGCGCCCGGGTCATCAATCTCAGCCTCGGCACGCTGGGCGCGGTCGGCACGACGCTGACCAACGCCTTGCAGAACGCCACGGCCAACAATGTCATCGTCGTCGTCTCGGCCGGCAACGAGGGCGTGGCCCAGACCGCCTTCCCGGCCGGGTTCGCCGGCAATCCGGCCTTCGACGGCCTGCTGATCGCGGTCGGGGCGGTCGACCAGGCCAACGCCATCGCCAGTTTCAACAACGCCCCGACCGACGCCACCGTGGCCGGCGCCTATCTGGTCGCGCCGGGGGTCAACATCACCACCACCGCCGTCGGCGGCGGCACCGCTACCGTCGACGGCACCTCCTTCGCCGCCCCGCATGTCGCCGGCGCGGCGGCCATCCTGCTGCAGCTCTTCCCCAACCTGTCCGCCGCCCAGGTGGTCAACCTGCTGCTCAACAACGCCACCGACCTGGGCGCGGCCGGCACCGACCTGGTGTTCGGGCGCGGCCTGCTCAACCTGGCCCAGGCGGTGCAGCCGGCAGGCGTGCTCGGCCTGCCGACCGGCACAAGCACCGACGACGGGCGCGCCGACCTGGTGCAGACCAGCCTGGTGCTCGGCCAGGCGTTCGGCGATGCCCTCAACAGCGCCGCCCTGTTCCGTTCCGCGATCTTTCTCGACGCCTATGACCGGGCCTACGGTTTCGATCTCGGCGCCCATGTCTCGAGGCCGGCCCGGGGCTTCGGCTTCGAGGGCCTGATCACCCGCCAGGCGGTCCGCGAGGTCGCGCTGCCCGGACCGGGCGGCGCGCTGTCGGTCGCCTTTTCCACGGTCGGCGCGGCGATCACCGATCGCGGCCTTGCCGAGCGCACCGGCACGGGAACCTGGCTGAGCTTCGCGGACAGTTTCGATGCCGCCGAGCGCCGCAGCGTCCGGCTGGAAGGCGAACTGGGGCCGCGGACCGCCTTCAGTGCCCATCACCACGATACGCCCGAGGGCTTTCTGCCGGGGCTGGCGGTCCGGCGGGCCGGCGGGCTGTTCTGGTCGGCCGGCGAGATGCTGGCGCCGCAGACCGGGTTCCTCGCCGAAGGCGACGGCATCGGCCTGACGCACCGGCTCGGCGACGACACGCGGCTTGCCGTCGGCCTGTTCGAGAGCGTCGGCGGCGAGGTCGGCGAGACCCGCCTGCAGCGCCTCGGCCTGGAGCACCGGCTGTCAGCGGGCGGCTTCACGCTGGGCCTCGAACTCAGCCGGATGCGCGAACAGGGCAGGGCCTTCGGCACCGATGCCGCGGGCGGCTTCGGCACGCTGGGCACCGCGGAAAGCCGCTTCGCCACCCTGCACGCGGTCCATCCGCTCGGCGACGGCCTCACCCTGTTCGCATCGGCCACCGGCGGCCTGCTGGCCGCGCCGGCGACCGGTGGCGGTATTCTGGACGACTGGAGCGACGTCCGCGCCAGCGCCTTCGCCGCCGGACTGACCGCCGGCGAGGTCTTCCGCCCCGGCGACCGGCTGGGCCTGATCGCCGGCCAGCCGCTGCGCGTCGAACGCGCCAGCGTCCGCGCCACCGTGCCCGTCGGCATCGATGCCTCGGGCACGATCGAGACCCGCAGCGAGCGGCTGGCCCTGACGCCGTCGGGACGCGAGCTGGACCTGCAACTGGCCTATCGCACGCCCCTGCAGCCCGGCTTCTCGCTGGGCGGCTGGGCCCTGATGCGTCTCGAACCCGGCCATGTCGCCGGCGCCGCGCCGGACTTCGGAGCGGGTCTCAAGCTCGACTGGCGCTGGTAGGGCCGGTGGCGATGCGCCCCTTCTCGCGCCTGTTCCCGATGCTGCTGGCCGCGCTGCCGCTCGCCTGCGCGGACGGCGGCGCGCGCGAACCCGCCCGGCCGGCGCCCGACAGTTCGCGCGGCGACGTGCTGCGGGCCCTGCCGCCGGACGCCGCCGCCCAACCGATGCAGCCCGACGGCGCGGTCCGCGTGGGCGACGATCTCTACCTCGTGCCGCTGGGTCCCGCGGACAGCCCCTGCCGTCCCTGGCGGCTGCATTCGGAGACGCGGATGGTGATCCACGCGCTGTATTTCCGGCGCGCCGACGGCGGCTTCGTCACCGACAAGCGCGAGGCCTGCGGTTAGAGATAGGAACCGGGCTCAGCCCTCGTTCAGCAGCAGGGTCAGGCTGCGCCGCCAGAGTTCGTGATCGGGCTCGAACTGCGCCTGCAGGATGCTGAAGTGGTGACGCTCGGGCACCAGCAGATAGTCGACATTCTGTCCCGCGGCCCGCAGCCGCTCGGCATAGGCTTCCGACATCGCGATCCACAATTCGGTTTCGCCGCCGCCGACCGCGACCAGGATCGGACAATGGGTGCGTGGCAGGTGATGGAAGGCGTCGGTGGCGGCGGCGACCGCGTCGGTGAGCCGGACCTGTTCGTTGACGCTGATCCGGGAGACCACCGCCGGCTCGAACACGCCGCTTGACAGCACGGCGGAGGTGAAGGGTTCGGCCGGAAGCCCCTCGGCGGCCCAGTCGACGGCCAGCATCATCGCCGCCAGGTGGGCGCCGGCGGAATGCCCGGCGATCTGCACCCGGGTCCGGTCGAGGCCGAACTCGTCGGCATTGGCGAAGACATGGGCGACGGCCTGGCGGCACTCGTCGACGATCTGCGCGATATCGACATCGGGGCACAGATCGTAATTCACGTTGACCTGGGCGGCGCCGGCGGCAGTCACGGGCAGCGCCGTGAAGCTGTGGTCGGACTTGTCCAGCGCCCGCCAGAAGCCGCCGTGAATGAAGATCTGCACCGGCAGCGGACCGGGGGCCGGTTCGGCGGGCACGAACAGGTCGTAGGTCTGCTTGGGCAGCGGGCCGTAGCGGATGTCGTGACGGCCCTCGAGCTGCGCGCGCGCGGCGGCCGACTGGGTGGCGTAGGCGTCGATGAAGTCCTGCGCATCGCTGACCGCGGCGCGGGGGTTGAACTGCGCCTCCAGTTCTTCATCGGAGCGGCTGCGCCAGTCGAAGCCTGTCGTCATTGCGTTTCCTCCGGCTGCGGATAGCAGCCCGCGATAAGAGCCCGTTCCCGGGTCAGATTGTAGACCAGCTCGATCGTCGGCGTGGCCACCCCGACCATCCGGCCGAGTTCGATCACCACGCCGGTGAGCGCATCCAGTTCCATCGGCCGGCCGGCCTCCAGATCCTGCAGCATCGAGGTCTTGTGCGGACCGACCTCGCGCGCCGAATCCATGCGCTTCTCGATATCGATGGCGAAGCGGATGCCCAGGCGTTCTCCGATTTCCTGGGCTTCCGCCATCATCCGGCCGATCACGCCGCGCAGGCCTGGCTCGCTGCCCATCCGCTCCAGCGTGGCATGGGTCAGCACCGAGACCGGGTTGAAGGACAGGTTGCCCCACAGCTTCATCCAGATCTCGTTGCGGATGTCCTTCTTCACCGGCGACTTCATGCCCGAAGCGATCAGCGCCTTCGAGATCGCCTGCACGCGCTCGCTGCGTTCGCCCGAGGGCTCGCCCACCGGCATGCGATTGCCGTGGGTCAGCTTCACCACCCCGGGTTCGACGATCTCGGCGGCCTGCCAGATCACGCAACCGATCGCCCGCTCCGGCCCCAGGCCCCGCCATTGCGCCCCGCCGGGGTCGACGATGTCGAGCTGCCGGCCGTCATGCGGTCCGCCATGGCGGTGGAAATACCACCAGGGCACGCCGTTCATCGCCGTGATCACCGCGGTCTGCGGACCGATCAGCGGCTGCATCGCCGGCACCACGGCCGGCACCGAATGGGCCTTCAGCGCGATGAAGATGAAATCCTGCACGCCGGCTTCGGCCGGATCGTCGGTGCACAGCGGATGCACGGTGAGCCGGCTCTCGTCCTCGCGAATGAGCGTCAGGCCGTTCTCGCGCATCGCCGCCAGATGCGGTCCCCTGGCGATCAGGCTGACGTCGACGCCGCTGTCGGCGAGCTGGGCGCCGACCTGCCCGCCGATCGCCCCCGCGCCGAAAACGCAGACCTTCATCCGCCCAGGCCCAGTTTCTCGGCCAGTTCGATGCGCTGCAGCTTGCCGGTCGCCCCCTTGGGGATC
>JBGTSP010000199.1:0-8468 GCA_041940205.1 Alphaproteobacteria bacterium | reverse complement strand
TCCCGGTAGGTGGTGAGCTTCCCGCCCGTGACGGTCACCAGCCCGGACGGTGCGGTGCGGACCTGGTGGTTGCGGGACAGGTCGGCGGTCCGTCCGCCCGGGGCCGCCTTCACCAGCGGGCGCAGGCCGGCCGAGAGGCGCCGCACCTCGCGGCTGCCGGCGGCGCTCTTCTCCCAGCGGCCGTCATGGGCGGCGGCCGAGCGCGGCAGCACTCTTCGGTAAAGCATGACGATTTCGGCGATCGTCAGTTCGGCGACACTGCGGGTGTTCGAGAACGGCGCGTTGAACACCGGCACCCCGCGACGATGCGCGGTATCGAGCGCGACCTGGTTGGTGCCGACGGAAAAGCAACCGACGGCGATCAGGCGACTGGAACTTTCCAGCACCTTCGCGCTGATCTGGCTGCGCGAGCGCACCCCCAGGATCCGCACCTCCTGCAGCGCCTCGATCAGTTCGGCTTCATCCATCGCGCCCTTGCGGCGCTCCATGTTGCTGTAGCCGGCGTCCGAGAAGATCCGGGCGGCACTGTCGGAAATGCCCTCGAGCAGCAGCACCTTGATCCGGTCCTTGGGCAGCGAGGGACTTTGAATGAGGGCTGTCATGGATGCTTTCCGGCTGCTCCGCCGCGCGGGCGCCGGCGGCGTGGCACCTCTTACAGGATGCCCGCGGACCCGTCACCCAGCGGCCGGGCCGGTGCGCCGGTCCGCCGCGTCCTGCCGGGCGGCGAGGCGCAGCCAGTCCACGAACTGCCGCAGCGCCGGGCGCATCTCGCCCGGCCGGCGGACGAGGTGATAGCCCTCGTCGCCCGCGCCCTCGTCCTCGAACAGCAACACCAGGTTCCCGGCCGCCAGGTCCGCCTCGATCGCGACCCGGCTGGTGCAGGCGACCCCCTGGCCGTCGCGCAGGGCCTGCAGCAGCAGGTGGCCCGGCAGATGCAGCAGGTCCGGGCGCTGCTCGACGACGACGCCGCGGCCGGCGAGCCAGAGCTGCATCTCCTCGGTGCCGAGTTCCTGCAGCCAGGGCAGGTCGAGCAGGTCGCGGGCATCGCGGATCTGCCGGCCGGCGACGAGCGCGGGCGTCGCGGCGACCACGAAATGGGTCGCGACCAGCGGCTCGCTCTCGAGGCCCGGCCAGGAGCCGGTGCCGTAACGGATGGCGAGGTCGTAGCCGTCACGGGCAAGGTCGGTGAGATCGGCCGAGGGATGCAGCATCAGTTCCGTTCCCGGATGGCGGGCCCGGAAGGCGCCAAGCCTCGGCATCAGCCAGCTCACCGCGAAACTCGGCGTCATGGTGATGCGCAGCGGCCGCGCCCGGGCTTCGGCGCGCACGGAATCGACCGCCTCGCGCAGTTGCGCGAACCCGGCTTCCAGCCCGGCCGCCAGGCGCGCACCCAGCGCGGTCGGCCGCACCCCGCGACCCGCACGCTCGACCAGCGCCGCGCCCAGATCCGCCTCCAGACGACGCACCTGCTGGCTGACCGCGGCGTGGGTGACGTTGAGCTCCCGGCCCGCGGCGGAAAAGCCGCCGTGGCGGGCCGCCGCCTCGAAGGCCCGAAGCGCCGACAGCGGCGGCAGCCGCATCTCCGGCATATGTTATTTTCTCTAACATATGTGCAGTTTTATTGACTGCACGATTTCCCGGAGATTAGCTACATATCTGCGCAACGCAACGCTTGTCCGGAGAAACGACATGTTAGGGATTTGGGCAGACAGCTACCTCATTGCCAGCGGCATGGACCGCTTCGCCGCGATCGCGCGGCCCGATGCCGCCACGCGCGACTACCGTCCGGACGGCACCGGACGGCCGGCCTGGCGACGGCGGGCGCCGCTGACCGGCCTCACGCGGCTGATCGAACGCCGCTGCCGGGACTAGCAGCACAGGCTGGAAGATGAACCGGCGCCGGAATTCCGGCGCCGGTCTTCCCCTCAGGCGATCGAGGTGCCGTGCACCAGGCTGCGGCTCTCGATCAGGTCCTTCGAGGCGGCCCGCCATTCGGCCATGAATTCGGCGCCGACATGTTCCTGGAAGGCGGCCTCGTCGCGATAGACTTCCCAGATGCGGAACGAGTTGGGGTTGTCGTGATCCCGGCTGACCGAAAACTGTTCGCAGCCGTCCTGGGTCAGGCTGTTCGAGGCATGTTCCTTCAGGCGTTCCTCGAATGTCTCCGCCCAGCCGTCGTAACAGACGAGATGCACGTTCACGATATACATGGCCGCTTCCTCCTGGTTGGCACCGTCCCTCTTCCTAGCACAGGCGACGGGGACCGCTCTTGATCTCGATCAGGGGCGCGGCGAGGCTGTGCGCAGACGCCCCGACGCCCCTCCCGGACATTGATCGCCATGCCGCCGACAGATCCCCGACGCCACTATCCGGCCACCGCGCGCAACCGCGAGGCGATCCTGGCGGTGCTGGGCCCGCGTCTTGCCGACGGCGCCCTGCTGCTCGAGGTGGCCAGCGGTTCGGGCGAACACGCCGCCTGGATGGCGCCGCGGCTGCCGGGCGTGACCTGGCAGCCGAGCGACTACGAGGCCGAGGCGCTGGCCGGCATCGACGCGCATGCCGGCGAAAGCGGCTGCGCGCGAATCCGGCCGGCGCTGCAGCTTGATGCCTCGGCCGCCGAATGGCCCATCGACCGGGCCGACGCGATCCTCTGCTGCAACATGATCCATATCGCCCCCTGGTCGGCCGCTCTCGGCCTGCTGGCCGGCGCGGGACGCATCCTCTCGCCGGGTGGCCGGCTTTTCCTCTACGGACCGTTCATGCGCGGGGGCGTGCATACCGCCCCCTCGAACGCGGCATTCGACGCCGATCTGAGGGCCCGCGATCGCGACTGGGGAGTCCGGGAAATGGAGCGCGTCGCGGAGATCGCCGCGGGGCACGGCCTGCACCTCGAGGCGGCCGAGGAGATGCCGGCCAACAACTTCACCCTGATTTTCGCGCGTCAGCCGGTCCAGCCCTCGGGCACCGTCGCATAGCAGCGTCCTCCTTCGGGGAGGCGCTCCCATGCGGCCCGAGAGGCCACGTGGATATGGACGAGCTCGCCGATCTCCGGGTCGCCGTCGAGACAGCCTAGCGCGATCCCGTGAACGGCGCCGTCAAGCAGGCCGCACAGCATCGAGCCGCAGCGCGAACAGAAGCATTTTCCGGCGCCGTGCCGGCCGACATAGGTGGCAAGCAGGGCCTCGCCATGGGTCCAGGTCAGACCGCCGGGCCGGATCAGGGCGTAGGCCGAGGCCTGGGCCGAGAAGGCCTTGCGGCAGCGCGAGCAGTGGCAGGAGCGCGGCGAGGCGAGGCCGCCTTCGAGCCGGTAGCGCACGCCGCCGCAGAAACAGCTTCCGCTCAGGGCGGGAACCCGATCCATTCTCAGGCCGCCGCGACGAGGCGCGCGACCGTCGCGGGCAGATCGCGCATGTCGGGCAGTTCCTCGTAGGGCGCGAAGGCGGGATCGCCCGGCTTGCCCTGGCGGTTGATCCAGATCCGGCGCAGGCCCAACGCGTGGCCCGGCTCGATATCGTGATAGAAGCCCTGGGCAACGTGGATCAGGGCGTCCCTGGCCACCCCGAGCCTGTCGAAGGCAAAGCGGAACATCGCCAGATCCGGCTTGTAGGCCCGGGCTTCGAGCGCGGTGACGGCCTCCATCTCGACGCCGATGGCGGCGATGTTGCGGGCGATGATGTCCGGTTCGCTGTTGGACAGGATGACCAGACGGTAGTCCGGCGCGAGCGCTTCCAGCGCGGGCCTGGTGTCGGGAAACGGTTCCGCCGTCCGCACGGCCTCTTCCAGAGCCCGTCCCGCCGCCTCGTCATAGTCCAGTCCACATTCGATCATCGCCGTCCTGAGCGAGCGGCGCAGCATCTCGGAGAGCGGGATGAAGGCGCCGCGCTGCAGCGCCCACTCGTTGTCGGCCTGGGCCTTCACCAGGCCGGCGGCGGCCTCCGGCCGGCCCTGCGCTGCGGCCAGGGCCTCGAGACAGGCCGCCTTGCCGGCGCTGTAGGCCACCAGGGTGTCGTAGCAGTCGAAGGTAAGCGTGGTGGTCATGCCGGCCTCCCTGCCCGTCTACTGGCCGAAGCCGACCGACGGGTCTTCCAGATAGCGGGCCTCTTCCGCGGTGCTCTCGCGGCCCAGCGCCGCGTTGCGGTGCGGGAAGCGGCCGAAGCGGGCGATCAGGTCGCGATGCTCGCGCACGAAGGCCAGCGTGGTCTCGTAGTCGTCCTCGCCCGCGAACGCCGCGAACAGGTCAAGGCAGCGTTCCTGGTCGGCGAGGTCCTCGGAATGCTCGAAGGGCAGGTAGAAGAAGCTGCCGACCGCCAGCGGCCAACCCTTGTCGTGCCCGGCCGCGATCGCCGCGTCGGCGATCTCGCGCGCCTTGGCGTCGGAGGCGAAGGCGCGGGCCGACTTGCGGAACATGTTGCGGGGGAACTGGTCGAGCACGATCAGCAGGGCCAGCGCGCCGCGCGGCGAGAGCGCCCAGTGATCGAGGTCGCCGGCGGCCGCGCGGGTCCAGGTGACCTCGAAGCGCGCGCGGATCTCGGCATCCAGTTCCGGCGTCGACTGCCACCAGATCTCCCGCCGCCGGCCGCGGCCGGGATCGCCGGGCGGGCCGAACCAGAAATCGAGCACCTGCTCGATCGAAGCGCCGCCGTCGGCTGCATGCGCGCAGTCCCGTTGGTAGCCCTCGATGCGCGCGCGCATTTCGCCGGTGAACGGCGTCGCGCGGATCTGCATCGGCGCCTCCTCGACGATCATCACCTCGGTCAGGGTGATCGTGAAATGCGGTTCGGCCTCCTCGTGGCCGACGCGATAGCCCTCGACCCGCAGGTCCAGCGAACTGTCGCCCAGCCTGGCGACGAAGACCTTGAGATCGATGCGGTCGCCGGGCTGCACCGGCCTTCGGAAGGCGGCGGAAAGCGCCACCACCGGCACCCCGCCATAGCCGGCCCGCCGCAACTGCAGCCAGTCGCATCCCAGCACCGCCTCCCACCAGCATTCGGCGGCTTCCAGACCGTAGTTGATCTGGGTCGTGGTGTAGCCGATCTGCGCCGGATCGCTGTCGCCCCAGTGCATGCGCCGACGCAGCGTGAACGGGGTCTGCGCCTGCGGACCGTCATCGGCATGGGGCGGATCGAGGCGGGCACGGGACGAGGACAAGACCGAAAACTCCTGACTGCGGGGGGATACCGGGGCGTTCACGACGGGGAGGCATCGCCCGCCGGAGGCGGGACGGCTTCGCGTCGCCGCACGCCCTCACGATAGAGCACGTACAGACCGGTGGCGATCAGGATCGCCGCCCCGATGAGGGTCCAGCGATCGGGCAGGTCGCCGAACACGAGATAGCCGTTGATCGTGTTCCAGACGAGCGCGGTGTACATCAGCGGGGTGATGATCGCGATCGGCGCCAGGCGGAAGGCGAGGATGTAGAGCCAGTGTCCGAGGCCGGCCCAGATGCCGAGGCCGGCCAGCATCACGGTCTCGGGCCAGCCCGGCAGCGCGGTCCAGGTGAACGGCGCGACGAAGCTGGCCGCCAGCGCGCCCACGATCGCCGTGTAGTAGAGCGAGACCAGGCTGTCGTCAGTGCCGCTGACCATGCGGGTCAGGTTCTGGTAGAGCGCGAAGCAGGCGGCCATGCCCAGCACCAGCAGGGCAGCGGAATCGAACACGCCCAGGCCCGGCCTGACGATGATGAGCGCACCGAGGAGACCGACCAGCACCGCGCTCCAGCGACGGATGCCGACCTGCTCCTTCAGCAGCGGCACGCTGAGCGCGGTTGCCAGCAGCGGCGCGACGAAGCCGATGGCGACCGCGTCCGCGAGCGGCAGGCGCTGGATCGCCAGGAAGAACAGCACCGTGCAGGCCAGCAGCAGGGCCCCGCGGGAAACCTGCAGCACCGGCGCTTTCGTGCGCAGCAGGCCGAAGCCCCGGCGCGGCCACAGGAACACGGTCATGATCAGGAAGTGGCCGAAATAGCGCGCCCAGACGACCTGGCTGACCGGTTGGGTCTGGGTCAGCCATTTCGCCTGCAGGTCGAGCAGCGAGAACAGGAACACCGCGCCGAGCGCCAGCAGGATGGCGGTGCGCGCGGCAGCCGGATCGTCCCCGGATCCGGGCGGGCCGGCGGGCACCGCGGATACCGGCGGGGGCGTCACCATGTCCGTGCCCGGGCACCCGCAGCGCGGCGGGCGGCCGGACTCACGGTTTGATGCCGAAGATGTCGACCGAGTTCTCGCCGGCCTCGATCCTGCGCATGACCTCCGCCTCGGCGGTTTCCTTGGCGCGGGCGCGTTCCAGCACCGCCTCGGCCTCGTGCGGCTTGACCACCACCAGGCCGTCGTCGTCGCCGATGATGTAGTCGCCGGTCTCCACCAGCACGCCGCCCAGCGTCACCGGCTGGCCACGCGTGCCGCTGTTGTCCTTGCCGGGACCGCGCATGCAGACCCCCGAGGCGAAGATCGGCAGGCCGAGCTCGCGGCATTCGGCAAGATCGCGGATGACCCCGTCGGTGACGAAGCCGCGGTGACCGCGGCGCATCATGTTGCGGATCAGGATGTCGCCGATGATGGCGGTTTCGCGATGCCCGCCGTTGCAGGCGACGAGCACGGAATCCGCCGGCGCCTCGGCGATGGCCAGATGCACCGGCTTGTTGTCCGCCGCCGGCGCCGCGATCGTGTAGGCGATGCCGCACATCCGCATCGGCTGCCAGAGGGCCCGGATCGCCGGATCGACCGTGCCGCGATCCTCTTGCCCCGCCGCCACGGTTGCGGTCGCGATGGATCCCAGATCCTGCCAGATCGTGCTCATGCCCTGCTCTCCCCGTCCTTCCCGTCATCGGAGGCATGGGCGTACATCGGTTCGCCCGGATGTTCCAGCCGCGCCCGCAGCACGGCGCCCGAGAAGCTCTCGGTGATGTAGAGGTCGCGATTGTCCCTGCCGCCGAAGGCCAGGTTGGTCATGCCGTGGGTCAGGCAGGAGGCGATCAGCGCCAGCGGTTCGCCGAGTGGCGAGAACATGAAGACCCGGGTCCCGCCGTGCTGGACCACGAACAGGTTGCCCTCGCGGTCGACGGCCATGCCGTCGGGTCCCGCGAGCGAGCCCGAGAGCTGCACGAACAGGCCGACCTTCATCGGCGCCCCGTCGGGCAGGAAGGGCACCCGCCAGACGCAGTTGCCCCGGGTCACGGCGACATAGAGCAGGCTCTCGTCCGGGCTCATCACCAGGCCGTTGGGCGAGGGCACGGTATCCAGCAGGCAGTGCAGGCTGCCGTCGCTCGCCTGCCAGCGCCAGACCCGGCCGCGCGGATCATGCAGACCGGTATAGCCCTGGTCGGTGAACCACAGGTCGCCGTTGCGCGCGAAGAACAGGTCGTTGAAACCGAGAAAGCCGGGAAAGCGCTCGCGGCCGAGGAACGGCCGGATGACGCCGCTGACCGGATCCAGCTCCATGATGCCGTTGGCATAGTCGGCGACGAACACCCGGCCGTCGCGATGGATCTTCAGTCCGTTGGGCTCGCCGCGGTACTGCACCACGACCTGCCAGTCGCTGCCGTCGGGCGAGACCCGGAAGATCCGGCCATGGGCGACATCGACCAGCCAGAGGTTGCCGTCGCGATCGAAGGACGGCCCCTCGAGAAAACTGCCCAGCGGCTCGCCGCGCCGCTGGTTGGCGAGCCAGGCGGATTCCCGTCCGGCGAGCGACAGCTCGTCGGGCACCCGGGCCCAGACCTCGGTTTCGATGGTCGGCGGTGTGCCGAAGAACATGCATTCCCTCCCCTGCGTGGCGCGCGGCCGGATCCCGCTCGCGGTCCCCGGCCGGACGCGCCGGCGGTCAGGGTCCGGGATAGGCGACCACGGTCTGGTCGATGGCTCCGAAGATCGAGTGGCCGGCCTCATCGAACATCTCGATGCGGATACGGTCGCCGAACTTCATGAACGGCGTCGTCGCCTGGCCGCTCTCGATGGTCTCCAGCATACGCCGTTCGGCGATGCAGCAGGAACCGTAGGAGCGATCGACGTTCGAGACCGTGCCCGAGCCGACGATGGCGCCCGCGCCGAGCGGCCGGGTCTTCGCGGCATGGGCGATGAGCTGGGGAAAATCGAAGGTCATGTCGACGCCGGCATTGGGCTCGCCGAACTTCTCGTCGTTGAGGTGGCAGACCAGCGGACGGTGCAGCTTGCGCCCGTCCCAGGCGGAGCCGAGTTCGTCGGGCGTCACCGCCACGGGCGAGAAGGCGCTCGACGGCTTGCCATGGAAGAAGCCGAATCCCTTGCCGAGTTCGCCGGGTATGAGCAGGCGGAGCGAGACGTCGTTGACCAGCATGACGAGGCGGATTCCCGCCGCCGCGGCCTCGGCGCCGGCGCCCATCGGAATGTCGCCGGTGATCACCGCGACCTCGCCCTCGAAATCGATGCCGAAATCCTCGGAAGCCATGGCGATGGCCTCGCACGGCCCCAGGAAGGCGTCCGAACCGCCCTGGT
>JBGTSP010000198.1:0-8557 GCA_041940205.1 Alphaproteobacteria bacterium | reverse complement strand
CTGATCGAGACCATGCGCCGCGAGGGCTACGAATTGTCCATCGGCCGGCCGCGGGTGCTCTATCGCAACGATCCGGAGAACGGGCGTCGCCTGGAACCGATCGAGGACGTGCAGGTCGACGTCGATACCGAACATACCGGCGTGGTGGTCGAGAAGCTTTCCGAGCGCCGGGCGGAGATGGTCGACATGCGGCCCTCGGGTGGCGGCAAGACCCGCATCCTGTTCCACGCCCCCTCGCGCGGCCTGATCGGCTACCATTCCGAATTCCTGACCGACACCCGCGGCACCGGCATTCTCCACCGCACCTTCCGGGAATACGGCCCCTGGCGCGGCCCGGTCGCCCGGCGCGCCAACGGCACGATGATCTCCACGGAGATGGGTCGCGCCGTGGGCTATGCATTGTGGAACCTGGAAGAGCGCGGCCCGCTGTTCGTCACCCCCGGTGACGACGTCTATCCCGGCATGATCGTCGGCGAGCACGCCAAGGGGCAGGACCTCGAGGTCAATCCGCTGAAATCAAAGAAGCTCACCAACATCCGTGCCTCCGGCAAGGACGAGAACGTGATGCTGAGCCCGCCGCGCAAGCTCGGCCTCGAGGACGCGCTGACCTATATCGCCGAGGACGAACTGGTCGAGGTCACGCCGAACCACCTGCGTCTGCGCAAGGCCCTGCTCGATCCCACCGACCGCCGGCGCGACCGCAAGCGGCGGAACGCGGAGCTGGAGAACGCCTGATCCACCGCCCCCGCGCCGGCGACGGCGCGTTGTGGCAATCCCCACCGCGACGACCATGCCTCCCCGATAGCCTTGCCGACACTGCCGCTGCCCCGCCGGGTGGCCACGGCATCTTCGAGGGGGGAAACGATCATGCGCACGAAGCATCGACTGCTGGACCGCAGCGGCCAGCCGATCCGGCGGGCCGACGTCGCCATTTTCATCGCCGGGCGCGGCGGCACCGCGGACGAGCCGGCGATCCGGGCCCGCGCCGGGGACGACGGCATGCTGGAATTCGATCTGGCCGACACGCTGGCCGGCGAGAATCTGGTCGTCGTCGTCAGCGATCCCGACAGCGGCGAGACCCTGCACATCGCCCCCACCGGTTTCGACAGCCTGCCCGATACGCTGCGCACGATCGACCGGGCCGCGCCGGCAGGCGGCATGTCGATGCCGGCCTCCGAGACACTGGCGCCGATGGAGACCCGCAAGCGCGTTCCCCTTGCCCAGAGCCTGCGCGAGCGCAACCGCAACGAGGCCCGCCTGCGCAACGCCGTCGATACGGCCACCCGGGCCGAACGCCAGGCCGGTCTGCTGCAGAAGCGGCAGGCCCGCGCCTTTGCCGGCCGCTTCGCCGGTCGCAAGCCGCTCCGGGGACGCAGTACCGGCGCCCTGTTCGTGCCCGCCGCCGAGGCGGCCGACAAGGCGATCGCCCGCGGCCGCGAGGCGGGACTCGAACGCCTGGCGAGGAGCAAGCCGCGCGGCGTGCTGCTGCGCCCCGGCGACGACAGCGAGGCGGCCGACCTGGAGAAGACCCTCAGTCGGCTCACCGATGACGAAGCGGCACTGCCGCCGCACCTTCAGGCTCTGCAGCGCTGCGCCGCCGAGCGGGCGGCGACGGCGGCCGCCGGAACGGGGACGGCGGAGGCGGCGGCGATTGCGGCGAGCGAAGAGGTTCCCGTCGATCTGCGCCAGCAGCTCCAGGCGATCTTCGACAAGGATGCGACAGCGCCGGGCGGCAGGCCGACCGCGGACAGCGTGCGCGCCGCGCTGGCGCGCAACGTGCCCTCGGGCCCGGCGGACGTCGACGCCTTCTACGACTACAACGCCTTGCAGGTCGCCTGGCGGGATGCCTGGACGGCGACCTTCGACCGGCATGCCGAACAGCGGGTGCGCGAGCTCTATGAATCGGTGGTGGAGGTGCTGCCGCGAGAGGAGATCGAGGCCGACCTGAGCGAGATCGACGAACTGCACGATCTGCTGGACCTGCTGGGCGATGCCGTGGCGACCGCCAGCAAGGCGATGAGCGCGCCCGCCGACCTGCTGGCCTGGATGCCGGAAATCGGCGAGGCCTGGAACCGGCTCGGATTCTCCGATCAGGAATATCTGCGCTTTCTGCAGGCCGCCGACGAAGTGCTGCAGTCGATCCGCCAGCAACTGACCAATCCCATGACCACCGGCGTCACCATTGCCCGCTACGGCCTGCGGAGCCTGGCGCAGCTCGACGGCTTCGACGGCTATCCCGATGCCTGGATGCCGAACGAACCGGTGATCACGCTGGCAATGCGGCCGAACTGGGCGGAGGATGCGGCGCATGCGGTGCTGAACGGGGTTTCCGGGGAAGGCCGCGATACCCGCCTCGGCCGGGCCGAACGCCTGTTGCGCGAACTGCGCAAGGCCCTCGCCGCGCCCTACCAGTTCGATGTCTTCGCATCGGGCGCGCACAATTACGGCGTGCTGACGACCTATCGCCAGCGCTGGCGGCCGCTGTCCTACCAGGCCGGCGACCTGGCCGGCGCCATCGCGCTCGCGCCCAACGAGAAACGGCGCTACCGGATCGAGAAGAAGATCACCCGCAAGGAGAGCCGGACCTCGAGCGTCGACCTGCTCTCGGCGGGCACCACCGAGAGCAGTGAATCGCACCGGGCGGAATCCGAGATCACCCGGGCGGCGCAGCAGAAGATGTCGTCCAAGCTGACCGCGGGCTATTCCAAGGGCGTCAAGGATGTCTGGAACATCCACGCGATCGCCGAATTCGCCGGCGAACAGGGCTCGCAGTCCAGCAAGATCAAGAAGGCGATCCGGGAATCCACCCGCAAGGCGACCCAGGAATTCCGCGACCAGCGCAAGGTCGAGGTCGCGGCCTCCTCGGAATACCAGGAAACGGTGGAGGAAAGCCGGGAACTGTCCAATCCCAACAACGAGCTGACCGTCACCTACCTGTTCTACGAACTGCAGCGGCGCTACGAGGTCTCCGAGCGCCTGCACCGGGTGCAACCGGTGGTGCTGGTCGCCTTCGACATGCCGGCGCCGCACGAGATCGACGAGGCCTTCCTGCTGCAGCACGACTGGATCATCGACCGCGTGCTGCTGGACGACAGTTTCCGCGCCGCGCTGCGCCACATCCGCACCTCCTTCGCCGGCGACGAGGTCGCCGTCGAGGCGCTGGGCGAACAGTGGCGGGCGCAGCTCGCGCTGGTCGCGGCGATGCGTCGGCAGGCGGGTGCCCACCAGAATCTGCGCGACGAGGCGCGCGAGGCGGTGGAAAGGGCGGCGCGCGAGACCGCATTGTTCGGCGCCGTTTCCGACACCAAGGGCGGTGGCGTCGGCTGGCGCCTGGCCCGGCGGATCTTCGAGGCCGCCGAGCAGTATTCGGAAGGCAACGAGGCGGTGCTGGCGCAGTCACTCGACTGGGCCGATGCCGACCTTGCGCAGATCGAGGCCGCGGCCCGCGAGGCCGCGACCGCGCTGGAACGCGCGACCGAAGCCTATGTCGAGGCGGTGCGCAACCGGCTGAACCGGCGCACCGCGATCGACCGCCTGCTGCTGCACGTGAAGCAGAACATCTTCCACTACATGCAGGCCATCTGGCAGTACGAGCACGAGGACCAGCGCTACCTGCGGCTCTACGAACAGGACGTCACCTGGCCCACACCCGACGGCAGTGCGCAACTCGTCACCCACGTCTCGGCCGCCACCGCGGCGATGCCGCCGTCGATACCCGAGATCGCCAAGCCGCCCGAACACCTGGCCCTGCTGCCGCGGCCTTCGCTGAGCGAGACACGGGTGCTGCACGAAATCGCCGATCTCGACCGCCTGCTGGGCTTTCGCGGCAACCTGGCGATCTTCCCGCTGCGCGAGAGCAACGCCCTGACCGACTTCATGGCGCAGGACTTCCTGGATTCGCATTTCGGCATCGTCGATCCCGATCCCCTGGGCGCCCAGCCGACGGCGCAGGAGGCGATCCAGCTTGCCGGCTGCGCCTGGCGGCAGCCGGAGACCGGCGAGGATGAACGCGCGGCGATCACCGAATGGCTGATCGCCACGCTGGAAGCCGCGTACAAGGTCAGCGAGGAGGTGATCGTGCCGACCGGCGAGGTCTTCATCGAGGCCCTGCCGGGCAGCCATCCGCTGCTGGAGGACTTCAAGCTCGCCCACCGCCTGCACGATGCCCGCAAGGCCGGCGCCCAGGCGGACCTGGCCCAGGTCGAGGTGCTGCGCCGGGCGATGCGGCTGGAGGCCGGCAATCTCGGCGATCCGGACATCGACAGGCTGGTCCGGGTCACCGGTGCGAGCCAGGTTACGGTCGAGGACGGGGAGGACTGAGCGATGGGCTGGCCGCCCTATCCGCTGACGCCACCGGGCCTCGAATGGCCCGAGGTGCCCTTGCCGGGACTGCCGGAACTGCCGGAACTGCCCTCCTTCGGCTGGCCCGAGTTCACCCCGGGGCAGCCTGGCCCCGAAGACCTCGTGCCCGACCGCATGACCGAGGGTCACCGCGCCGTCCGCAAGAAGGCCGAACTGGCGGTCGCCGGCTACCGCTACGGCCGGGACTGGTACGAATTCGTCGACAGCCTGCGCGCCAACCGCCTGCCCTTCATCGCCGGCGGCGCCTACGGACTGATGTTCGGCGCGCCCGGCGTGGATGCCCTGGGCCAGCCGACCGACGGCCACGGCCTGATCCACACCGACATCGCCGAGAACGCCAACCGTCTCTGGTACCAGTCGATCGGACTGGGCGTCGCGATGGTCAACGCGCGCTTCTACGAGGGCCTCTGGCAGGGCCTCAGGGACGAGGTGATGTCGATCCCCGACCTGCTGACCGCGCTCTCCGACGGCTCCCTGGTTTCCGCCATCGGCGAGGCGCTGGACGCGATCGCCGATTCACCGCGTACCGCTTTCGCCCTCGGCCAGCAGCTTGGCGCCGGGATGGTGCAGCCGCTTCTCGCCGCCATGGACCGCGGCGATTCCGACACCTTCGCCTTCGAGCTGGGCCGCCTGCTCGGCGCACTGCTGCTCGACCTGCTGTTCGCGCTTTTCACCGGCGGTTGGGGTTTTCTCATGAAGCTGGGCGAGAAGGCCTTCGCCTTCACGGCCGATGCCGTGCGCCTCATCAAGCTGCTCGGCCGCCGCCTCGAACGCGGCCTCGACCAGCTTGCCGATACGACGGCGCAGATCGCCAGGCAACTCGATCCGGCGAACGTGCCGGTCTTCGGCGATCCCTGGAGCCCGGCCTACGCCGGAGCGACGCCGGGCCGCTATGTCGACGCGCCCCAGACACCCGCCTGGTGGAAACTGGCCGACGATGCCGACGCCCCCGACCTGACCGGGACCGGCGCCGGAACCCGGGGCACAGGCGGCGCAGGCACCGGCGGCACAGGCACTGGCGGCACCCGCCGCGCCAGTGATGGCGCGGGAGCCCGCGGCCCCGGAGACGGTCCGGACGCGCCCGATCCCGCAGGTCTTGCCGACGCCGGCGGTGGCCCGCGCAATCGTCCGGCGCTCGGCGCCGCCGCGGGCAGCGGTCTCGCCGCGACGGGTCGGGCGGCCGACGCCCAGCGCGCCTGGAGCCTGGGCGACGGCCTGAAGGCCTCGCGCGCGGCGATGGCCCGGCAGCGCAACGCCCCCGACATGCCCGACGCCCGCTGGGTCGCCCGGGCGCTCGATCCGACGATCGGCAACATCCCGCCCGTCCACGGCCCCTTCCTGGCCTCGGTGCTGAACAGCGGCGGCCGGGTGATCCCGGCCTACCAGGATATCTGGCACATCCTGATGCGCGCCCGCTCGCACGCGGAGAAGGGCGGCATCAGCCGGGTCGACCTGGCGGTTCTCGACGGCGTCCGCCATGCCGACATTCCCGGCCTGCCGGCGCATCTGCAGATCGGCCAGCGCCAGGTCCGCACGCACCTGTCGGGCATCCTGCTGCCGCGCACCGTCAGCCGGGCGGCGATGCCGAACTACAACGCCGACAGGGTCTGGCGGCGGATGCGCAAGGAACTCGCGGCCCTGCGCGAGGCCACCGGGCTCGATATCGAGACGATGAACGCCCTGCATGCCTGGGGTCCGGGTTTCGGCGACGAGACCATCGCCGGCATGGCGCTGGGCCCGGCCTGGGTGAACCAGAAAGCCCAGGCCGGCGCGATCCGCAACAGCGTGCTGGGCTGGGACAGCGCCCGGGACGCCCGCCGCATCGATGCCGGCCCCTATGCCTCGGAAGTGATGCGCTCGCACCGCACCACGGCGGGCGCCGAGGGGGTGCTGATCGACCATGCGCTCACCAACCGGGAGGCCGCCGGCCGGCTCGGCCAGTCGGTTTCGGCGCTCGACGTCTACACGCTGACCTGGGGCGACGAACTGCTGGGAACGCCGCTGTTCCGCGAGGCCGGGAGCCGCGGCATGAAGGTGAAGCCGCAGGACTTCCTGCACAGCGTGGAATACCACATGCGCACCTATGACCTGGTCGACGGCGTGCTCGAACCGCGACCGGACCTCGCCATGCGCTTCCGCCTGGCGCTCGATCCGCCGCCCGACACGCCGGGCCTCACGGTCACGGTCCTGGATCCGTTGCAGCCGCACGCCACCGGCGTGACCACCCGCATCGAAAAGGACTTCCTGGCCCCGCCCTGAACGGCGGACATTGCCCGGCGCTCAGACCATGCGGGCCGCTTCGCACAGGCGCTCGAGCTTGGCGCAGGCCAGCATCCAGCCCAGCAGGCCGAGGCCACAGTCCGGCGCCGCAACCAGCCGCTCGGCGTCGATATGGGCGAGCGCGGCGCGCAGGCGGTCGGCGATCTCCTCCGCCGTTTCCACCCGGCTCTTCGCGATCGCCACCGCGCCGAAGATCACGGTCGTCCGGCTGAAATCCTCCAGCAGCGCAAGATCGACGTGCCGGTGCGCGTCCTCCAGGCTGATCGCGTCGATCGTGCTTTCGTCGATCGCCCGGGCGAGGCGCGGATAGGAGTCCATCGGCGCCTTGGGATAGTCGGGGTTGTCCAGACGATCCGGGTATCCGCAGCACATGTGCACCGTGCGCACCACGCCCCGGGGCAGTCCGTGGAAACAGCGTTCCAGGTTCTCGAGGCCGAAGGCGAGCGCATTGTCGGGCTGGCGCGCGAACAGCGGCTCGTCGATCTGGATGTGGCGGCAGCCGGCGTCCGCCAGCGCCAGCACCTCGCGGTTGAGCGCGACGGCGAGGTCCGCGCCGAGGCGCGCCTTGTCGCCGTAATGGTCATCCGCCACGGTATCCGCGATGGTCAGCGGTCCCGGCAGGGTGATCTTCACCGGCCGCGCGGTGCACGACTGCGCCACCCGCCAGTCGTGCGGCAGGAACGGTTCGCGCGCGCGCACCGGTCCGCGCACCGTGGGCAGGAACGCCCGGTAGGCGCCCTCGCGCAGCACCCGCTCGGTCAGTTCCTCGAAATCGAAGCCGTCGAGATGGCGGCAGTGATAGTGGATGTAGTTCTCGCGGCGGATCTCGCCGTCCGTGGGAATGTCGATGCCACAGGCCACCTGGTCGGCGATCGCCTCCGCGGTACCGCGGGCAAACACCGCCTCGGCCTCCGCCCCCAGCGCTTCGACCGCGGCCCGCCAGTGGCGGGTCGGCTCGGGCGTGTCCGGGCCGTCGGGAATGGTGAACCAGTCGGGCACCCGAACGAAGGCGGGTTTCGGCCAGGCGCCGATCGTCGTGGTCAGCAGCGGCATCCTTTTCTCCCCCAGCCCGCCTTTTCGCCGCTCAGCGCCCGGCGGCGAGCGCCCGCCGGGCCCAGTCGAGCAGCGCCTCGGGATCGTCCAGCGCCTCTTCCGGCATCGACTGGAAGCGTTCGACCGTGACGGTCCTGCCCTTCTTCTCGTAGCGGAAGGGCTCGGAGCCGGCATCCGCGAGCGCGGCCCTGAGCGTCGCATCGGCATGCAGGTAGAGCCGGCCGCGCAGCACCGAGGCGAACTGCACGCCGTGCCGGCGGAAGCCCCAGCCGCCGAAGAAGCGACGGCATTCCACCGCGCCCAGTTCCGAGAGCTGCTCGTGCAGGTGGCGGACATTTTCGGGTACCGGGGCAGCGGCCATGGCGCAGGGGCCGGCCTCAGGCCGGCGCGGTCTCCTCGGCGAAGTGACAGGCCACGTGGTGCCCCGGCGCCAGTTCCCGCCAGGCCGGCGCCTCCGTCCGGCAACGCTCGCGCGCGAGCGGGCAGCGGGTGTGGAAACGGCAGCCCGGCGGCACGTCGGTCGGGCTCGGGATCTCGCCCTCGAGCTTCTTCGCCTTGCCGCGCTCGTCGGGGTCGAGGGAGGGGATCGCCGACAGCAGGACCTGCGTGTAGGGATGGCGCGGGGCCGCGAACAGGTCGCGCGTGGGCGCCGTTTCGACGAGAGCGCCGAGATACATCACCGCGACGGTATCGCAGGTATGCGCCACCACCGACAAATCGTGGCTGATGAACAGGAAGGTGATGTTGAGATCCTGCTGCAGCGACTTCAGCAGGTTCAGGATGTCGGCCTGGATCGAGACGTCGAGGGCGGCGACGCTCTCGTCGGCGATCAGGAAATTGGGCTCGCAGACCAGCGCCCGGG
>JBGTSP010000197.1:0-8558 GCA_041940205.1 Alphaproteobacteria bacterium | reverse complement strand
CCGACTTCAAGCTGGAGAAGCACACCATCGACCGGCGTCTTTCGCAAATGCGGGCCGAGGGCGTGGAGTTCCATCCCAACAGCCATGTCGGCGTCGACCTTCCGGTGGAGGTGCTGCGCGAGACCCATGACGCCGTGGTTCTGGCCGGTGGCTCGGAGCATCCCCGCGACATGCCGGTGCCCGGCCGCGAGCTCGACGGCATCCACTTCGCGATGCAGTTCCTGACGCAGCAGAACCGGCGGGTGGCCGGCGAGCAGATCACCGACAACCAGCCGCTCAGCGCGGAGGGCAAGCATGTCGTGGTGATCGGCGGCGGCGATACCGGCTCCGACTGCGTCGGCACCTCGGTGCGCCAGGGCGCGGCCTCGGTCACGCAGCTCGAGATCATGCCGAAGCCGCCCGAGGCCGAGGACAAGCCGCTCGTCTGGCCGGACTGGCCGCTGAAGCTGCGCACCTCGACCTCGCACGAGGAGGGCTGCGAACGTGACTGGGCGGTCGCGACCAAGGCGGCGCTGGGCTCTGATGGCAAGGTCGAGAAACTGCAGCTCGCCCGCGTCGAGTGGGAACGCGCCGAGGACGGCCGCATGGAAATGCGCGAGCAGGAAGGTCAGGATTTCGAGATACCGGCCGATCTCGTGCTGCTTGCCATGGGCTTCACCAACCCGGTGCACGAGGGCCTGCTGGAAAGCCTGCAGGTGGACTACGATCCGCGCGGCAACGTCGCCGCGGATACCGAGACCTACCGCACCTCGGTCGACGGCGTGTTCGCCGCCGGCGACATGCGCCGGGGCCAGTCGCTGGTCTGGGCGATCCGCGAGGGGCGCCAGTGCGCCCGGTCGGTGGACGAGTTCCTGACGGGCGCGAGCGACCTGCCGCGCTGAACCCGGTTCGGCGCGGCTACGGCCTGTTGTCCCCGCGCCGGTCCGCCGGCGCGCTGTCGCCGGCCTTTTCGTCCTTGCCGCCCGGCCCCGGATCGCGTTCGGTATGCGGCGTGACCGAATAGTCGTGCTGGCCGACGCGTTCCTCGATGTTGCGGATATGGTCGAAATCGTAGCTGCGGCTCTTCAGGTCGACGATCCGGTCTTCCAGCCAGGCTTCGTCGACATCGTGCGCGCTGGCGATGAAATAGTGCACCGACAGGCCGACGGTCCAGGTGAACATCGGCCAGAAGATCCACAGATCGGCGCCGGTGGCCAATTCCGCCAGCAGCAGGGCCGCGCTGACCGCGACATAGCTCCAGAAATGCTGGCGAAAGCGAAAGCGCCGCGGCAGCCGCCGACCCTCGGCGGGCGCGTCGTCGCTCATTTGAACAGGCGGCGGCGCGGCGACGGGCCCGTGCCTTCGGGCATGTCCGGATAGTACCGGGCGATGCGGTAGAGGCGCCACGCATACCAGGCGAAGGCCATCAGGATCAGGATGACGATCACGGTATCCATCCGCTCGCGGCCGGCGCCGTCGCCGGCCAGCGCGAGGAAGGCGAGGCCGGCGAGCGGCGAGGCGCCCAGATAGAGCGCGAAGGGCACGCCCTTGGTGAAGTGCAGCAGCACCGCGGCGCAGAGCAACGAGAAGCAGTAGGCCGCGACCAGCGGCGAGCGGCCGCCGGGCAGCTTGTCGCCCAGCGCGGCGACGGCGAGCACGGCGAACAGGATGCCCGCGAACAGGCAGCAGGCCATGATCTCGTTATCGGCCTGCCGGCGCGTCAGCCGGACCACCGGCACGAAGTACGGCGTGGTCCGGCTGTCCCAGACGTAGCGTTTGAACAGGCTTTCCCAGTCCAGCACGGGCCGGTCCTTTCGCGGCGCTGCCCGCGCCCCCGCGGGAGCGCGGTCTCGCTCAATCGCCGGAGGCTTGTTCCTGTTGCTGGCGCATGCGCGCGCGCACCTCGAGCTGGTCGTCGACCTTTTCCAGATCCAGCCGCTCCTTGCCTTCCACCGTCGCGCCGGCCTCTTCCGGCCATTCGATGGTGGAGAGCGGGAAGCGCCAGTGCCGCGGGCCGAACAGGGCGACCGCCATTTCCAGCCAGACGGCGATGCCGGCGATGATCGCGACGACGATGCCGATGGCCAGGACGGACTTGATGATCCAGCGGTGCGACAGGCCCACCAGCGAGGCGGAGATCTCGCCGCACTCGTACCAGGCGCAGTTGGCATCACGGTTGATGGCCCAGGAATCGTAGGTGTAGACGAAGGCGAAATAGGCCAGCACGCAGGTGAAGGGGATGACGAAGATCGTCAGGCCGACGAACTCCATCCAGGCCTTCTTGCGGAAACTGAGATTCTCGCGCACCAGGTCGACCCGGACATGGGTGTTCCAGATGTAGCCGAAGCCCAGCACCAGGGTGAACAGCACGGTATGCGAGTGCCACTCCAGTTCCTGCAGCAGGGTGGAGCCGAAATACTCGCTGACATTCTCGACCAGCCAGACCTGGACCACGCCGGTCTTGCGGATGCCCAGGTCGAAGGCGGTGATCAGGATCAGCGGCATCGCGAACCAGGAGCCGAAACGGCCGACCCGGTCGACGAAGGTGCGCAACATGTAGCTGAACTTCAGGATGCCCGGCAGTTCGTCCTCGCGCAGATGGACGATTTCCTGTTCCTGTTGCGCGCCGGTGTTCTCCGTCGCGGTATCGGTGAGGGATGAGTTCACGGTACTTCTCTCCGTTCTGTCCGGCGACGCATCAGTAGTCGTAGACCGACTTCATCAGGCCGAGCGCGACATTGGGCTTCCAGATCACCAGCATCAGGCCGATGAGCTGCAGGATCACGAAGGGAATGATGCCCTTGTAGATCGACTGGATCTTGATTTCCTTCGGCGCGATGCCCTTCATGTAGAAGGGCGGCGTCAGGAACGAGGTCTGCAGGTTGATCGCCATCAGGATCAGGAACCAGAAGACCACGTCCTTCTGTTCGACGTGATCGCCGAAATCGAGGCCGGCGACCAGCGGCGCGAACACCGGCAGGACGATCAGCGTGATCTCGATCCAGTCCAGGAAGAAGCCCAGCATGAAGGTGATCGCCATCAGCAGGAACAGCAGCTCCCAAGAGTTGAAGCCGGCCGAGGTGATCAGGTGCTCGACGATGTCGTCGCCGCCCAGCGAGCGGTAGACATAGGCGAAACAGGTCGCGGAGACGATGATGAAGAAGATCATCGCGATCGTCCGCGCCGAGGTGTGGCAGACGCCCTGCAGCAGCGGGAAGGTCAGGCGGCCGTTGCCGATCGCCAGCAGCAGCGTGCCGAAGGCGCCCACGGCGCCGGCCTCGCTGGGCGTGGCGATGCCGAACAGGATCGAGCCCTTGATCATGGTGATCAGCAGCACCGGCGGCAGGAAGCTCTTGAAGATCATGCCGGGATAGTCCTTCCGCGGCACGTCGAGCAGTTCCGGCGGCAGCGCCGGGGCGGCCTTCTTGTTCACCGCGGCGTAGACGCCGACAAAGAGCAGGTAGAACAGCGCCAGCACCAGGCCCGGCACGATCGCCGCCATGAACATGTTGCCGACCGACACGGCCATCAGGTCGGCCATGATGATCAGCATGATCGAGGGCGGGATCAGGATGCCCAGCGTGCCGGAAGCCGCGATGCAGCCCGTCGACAGCGCATGGTCGTAGCCCTGGCGGATCATGGTCGGCAGGGCCAGCGCCGTCATCATCGTCACCGAGGCGCCGATGATGCCGGTCATCGCGGCCAGCACCGTGCCCATGATGACGACGGCGAGCGCGAGCGAGCCGGCGACCTTCTTCAACAGCACCTGGACGCAGTACAGCAGGTCGTTGGCGACGCCGCTGCGCTCCATCATCACGCCCATGAACACGAAGGCCGGCACCGAGACCAGCACCAGGTTCTCCGCGCCCTGGAACCAGATGCGGGGCATGAAGTTGAAGAACTCGATCAGCGAGAACATGTCGAGGAAGTAGCCGATCAGCCCGAACAGCAGCGCCAGGCCGCCGAGGATGAAGGCCACCGGGAAGCCCGAGAACAGCAGGATCGCCAGCGTCGCGAACATCACGATCGGCAGATAGTCCTGCATGAACCAGAGCAGTTCATCCTGCGAGTCCGGATCGAGGCCGGTGATCCAGGTATAGGCGACCGCGATCACGACCAGCAGCACCAGGGAGGCGATCATGCCGGGGTTGCGCCCTATCGTTCGCAGGGCGGGAACCAGGTTTTCCATTACGACGTTCTCATGTTGCGGGACCGGTCCGAATCGCTGATCCGTTCGCCGGTCACGTCAAAATCCGGTTTCGAAGGCAGCACCGGGATGCCCGCAAAGGGACATCCCGGTGCGCCGACGAAGTCACGCGTTCGCACGCGTGCAGTCCGTTCCTACTCGAGGTAGGTCGGCTTCAGAGCCTGCGCGGCGCCCCACTTGGCATAGGCCTTACGGAACGCGGCGTAGCTGTCGTAGACCTTCTTGAACAGCGGATCCTTCGCCGAATCCTCGGCGATGACCTCGTTCCAGGCCTTCTCGAACACGGCGATCTGATCATCCTTCCAGCGACGGGTGATCACGCCGTACTTCTCGCCCATCTCGACCATCGCGAACGGGTTCACGTACTCGGTCTCGGCATAGGTGTTGTGGATGCTGTCACCGCAGCCGACCTCGAGAAGCGCCTTGAACTTGTCCGGCAGACCGTTCCACTTGTCCATGTTGGTCAGGAGCTGGGAGACGGACACCTGCTGGTGCCAGCCGGGGAAGTAGTTGTTCTTGGCGATCTGGTAGAAGCCGTACTTGATGTCCATCGCCGGCATCGAGAACTCGGTGGCGTCGATCACGCCCTTCTCGAGAGCCGGGAAGATGTCGCCGCCGGCCAGCAGCTGGGTCGACACGCCGATCTTCTGCATGACGCGGGCGCCAAGGCCGAAGAAGCGCATCTTCATGCCGCGGAGCTGCTCGAGATCGGTGATCTCGTTCTTGAACCAGCCCGAGGTTTCCGGACCGATCGCGAAGCAGTCCATCTGGTGGATGTCGTGCTTGGCGTAGATCTCACGCTGCATGTCGTCGCCGCCGCCGAACTTCTTCCAGGCGAAATATTCGCCCATGGACGGGCCGAACGGCACCGCGGTGAAGAAGGCCAGCGCCGGATACTTGCCGACGTCGTAGCCGGCCGTGGTCCAGGCGGTTTCGAGCGAGCCCTTGGAGACCGCGTCGAAGCCCTCGTTCGCGGGCACCAGCGCGCCCGGCTCGAAGAACTTCAGGCGGAAGTCGCCGCCCGACATGCGCCCGATCTGCTCGGTGTAGCGAACCGCCGACGTGCCCAGATGCGGCACGTTGGAGCCCCAGGCGCTGTGCAGTTTCCAGCGGGCCTTCTGGGCCTCGGCCGCACCCGTCGCCGCAACGGCGATCGCGGCGGCGAAGGCCGTCATGGCCAGATTCTTCGTCATTCCCATTGGTTTCCTCCCACTACTCTGGTGTTGGAATGGTTGTTTAGTTCTCCAGTTTCCTACGAACACGAAGAGCCTTCGCGTCCGCCTTCTGCGACGCGCGCTAATCCTAGGCTAAGGAACACCTGCGGGACAATAGGGCGCATTGAAAGCAAATGCGCCGTTACGGGCGGTTTCCGGGCTGTTTCGCCGATTGCGCGCCCCGCCGGCGCGTGGCGCGCGACTTTCGGCATCGCGCAAACGAAAGCGCCGGGCGGCCCCGCACCGGTGGTGTGACGGCGGTGCTGTTGTCCCGCGCGCGGAGGGCGTATGAAGAAGGCGGCCGCGGTCTTCCGACCGCCGCGCACCCCTGCAATCCGACGCGCCCCGCGCCATCCGCGGACCCGTCGTGGCGCAGTGACGGCGCGGCGGCCATGGCGGAGGATTCGCGTCGGCGAAGGTCGCGGCAACGAAGATCACGGAATCGCAAGGGCACGGAGACGGGACCGAGATGCTGGTGAGCGATGCGCAGATGGAGACCCTGCGCCGGGGTGCGGTTGCGGACATGGCCTGGTTCGAGAGCCAGGGCCTCAGCGTCTCGGTACGCAGCGACATGGCGGCCCTGGTGCGGTTTCTGCGCGACACCCCGCCGGGCGTCGTCGATCCGAGCTTCGATCCCTCGGGCCGCGGCCTGCATCCCGACAGCTTCTGGATCAACATTCTCGACGGCGAACGCGCCAGCGTGGCGAGCCACGCGGTGACCCTGTTCGAGCGCGCCGACCTCGCGGATCTGGTCCGCAACGGCCGGCTCTGGTTCGATCGTCCGCCCGGCCATTGGGGCCGCCTGCAGGCCCGCTTCACGCCGCTGCGCCAGGCGGTGCACGGCAACATCGCGCACAGCGGCGCGGCGCTGGTGGTGCCGGGACAACGGGGCCGGGGCCTGTTTCCCCGGCTCGTGCGCCTGTCGCGCGCCTTCGCCCTGCAGCGGCTCTCCTTCGACTGGCTGACGGGCTGCCTGTTCGACGATGCCGCCGGCCGGCCGCGCGGCGGCGCGCATGTCTTCGGCTTTCCCCGCGCCGCCCGGCAGCCGGCCTATGCCGGCTATTTCGCGCCGCTGGGGCGCGACGTGCAGATCGACCTGATGGTCGAGCCCGCCGACCGGGTGATGGACGGCCTGCTGGCCTCGGCCCCGGACGCCGTCTGAGGCGCGACCGCCGGACGGGCCGCGCGGGTGGCGGGGTCAGCCGTCCTCCAGCATCTCCACCGGCGCCAGCCACTGGATCAGGACCACGCAGCCTTCGGGCGAGCGCACCGCGTGCGCGGTGCCCGGCGGATTGATCACCACGCTGCCCGCCGCGTAGCGGCCGGCATCGTCCTCCTGCGCGCCCTCGAGCACCAGGATGGTCTCCTGGCCGACATGCCGGTGGCGGGGCACCGCGGCGCCCGGCGCGTAGCGCAGCAGCGCCAGTTGCGGGCGCTCGCGGCACAGCCAGCAGATCTCGACGCCCGCGCGAAAGGGCTCGAAGTCCCGGTCCTTCCAGCCGCCCGCCAGCAGGTCGGGAAAATACGGTCGCTCAGCCATCCAGCGCCTCCAGGATCCGTCCGACCGGCGCGGTCCAGCCGACGATCGCGCCCTGGGCGCGGATCATCTCCAGGGTCGCCTGCTTGAAGGCCGGGAAATAGCTCTCGCTCGCGTCCTCGGCCAGCAGGCACTCGAAGCCGCGATCGTTGGCCTCGCGCATGCTGGTCTGCACGCAGACCTCCGTCGTCACCCCGGCGAACACCAGCGAGCGCACGCCCGCGGCGTCCAGCATCGCCTCCAGCCCGGTGGCGTGAAAGGCGCCCTTGCCGGGCTTGTCGATCACCGTCTCGCCAGGCGCCGGCGCCAGTTCCGGGATGATCTCGGCGCCCGGTTCGCCGGCCACCAGCACCCGGCCCATCGGCCCGGCATCGCCGATCCGCAGGCTCGGCCGGCCGCGGTTGCGCTTCGCCGGGGGACAGTCGCTCAGGTCGGGGCGATGGCATTCGCGGGTATGGATCACCCTGAGGCCGTGCCGGCGGAAACCGGCGATCAGCGCCGCCACCGCCGGGACGATCGCGGCCAGCCGGCCGACATCGTTGCCCAGCGATTCGCCGAATCCGCCGGGCTCGATGAAGTCGCGCTGCATGTCGATCACGAGCAGCGCCGTGTGCGCGGGATCGCAGGTGAAGGCGAAGGGCTCGGCGGCGATCGTCGTCATGCCGCATGTCCCGCCATGTGCCGGCCGATCTCCTGCACGTCGGCCGCCGCCGCGCCGCATTCGAAGGCGATCCGGCCTTCCGACATCACCAGGATGCGGTCCGCGAGCTCGAGGATCTCGTCCAGGTCCTCGCTGATCAGCAGGATCGCGGTGCCGGCGTTGCGGGCGGCGATCAGCTGGCCGCGGATGTCGGCGACGGCGGCGAAATCGAGACCGAAGCAGGGATTGGCGACCAGCAGCAGCGCCACCTCGCCGGTGAGCTCGCGGGCCAGCACCGTGCGCTGCACGTTGCCGCCCGAGAGGGTGCGGATCGGCGCGTGCATGGAGGCGGTCTTGATGCCGAAGCGCCCGATCAGGTCGCCGGCCCGCCGGCGCATCGCCTTCAGGTCGAGCCAGAAGGCCGGGCGCATCGCGGCATCCGTGTCGAACAGGCGGAAGGCCAGGTTCTCGGCCACGCTCATCGCCGGCGCGGAGGCGTTGCGCATGGGCTCCTCGGGCAGGCAGCGGACGCCGGCCTCGCGCATCTGCCGGCGGGTGGCGGCGAAGTCGGCGCCACCGACGCGGATCGTGCCGGCCCGCGCCGGCCGCTGGCCGGCCAGCACCTCCATCAGCTCCATCTGGCCGTTGCGCACGTCGAGGGCGTCGACGGCGATCTCGTTGCGCCCGGAACGGTCCTCGGCCCGGAGACCGCGCAGCGAGAGCACCGCGGTCTCGCCGGCCGGCGCCCGCGCTATCGGGCGGCGGGCGATCTCCTCGCCGACCATCATCCGGGCCAGCGCGTCCGACGTCAGGTCGCGGACCCGGCCGCCACCGGCATGCCGGCCGCGGCGCAGCACCGTGACGTCGTCGGCATAGGCCGTCACCTCGCGGAACTTGTGGGTGATCATCAGCACTGTCAGGCCGCTCTCGCGGGTCAGGCCGCGCACCATGCCGAGCAGTTCGTCCGCCTCCGCCGGGGTC
>JBGTSP010000196.1:0-8581 GCA_041940205.1 Alphaproteobacteria bacterium | reverse complement strand
TGTACGTGGAACTGGATGTTGGCGCGTTCCTGATCGGCATCCGAGCGGGTGAACAGGCCGAGCTGGGAGGGCGCCATCGACAGCGGCCCGCGGCGGAACATCAGGTATTCCAGCCCCATTGCCGCCCGTCCGAGCAGCGAATGGTAGGTCTCGTTCAGGGTCTTCACCCCGTGCACCTTGTAGATCGCCCGCTGCTGCAGATGGTCCTGCAGGTTGCGACCGACGCCGTCGAGATCGTGCAGGCAGGCGATACCGTGCTCGCCCAGCCAGGCGCCCGGGCCGATGCCGGAGAGCTGCAGGAGCTGCACCGAACCGATCGCGCCGGCCGAGAGGATGACTTCCCCCCGGGCGCGGGCCTGCCGGCTTCGCCCGCCCTGCCGAAACTGCACGCCGGTCGCGCGGCGGCCTTCGAGCAGGACCCTTTCGGCCAGCACATGGGTCTCGACGCGCAGGTTCGGCCGCCCCATCACCGGCTTCAGGAAGCCGCGCGCCGCGGACCAGCGCACGCCGGCCTTCTGGTTGACGTGGAACGGGCTGACGCCCTCGTTGTCGCCGGTGTTGAAATCCTCGATCCGGCGCACGCCCATCTCCTCGGCGGCGCGGATCACGGCATCCAGGATCTCCCAGCGCACTCGGGGCGCCTCGACGCGGTATTCGCCGCCGGTGTCGTGGTGCTCGTCGGGCCCCAGGAAATGGTCGTCCAGCGCCCGGAACACCGGTTGCACGTCCTCCCAGCCCCAGCCCTCCAGGCCGAGCTGGCGCCAGTGGCGATAGTCCTCGGCCTGGCCGCGCAGCGAGATCATGCCGGTGATCGCCGAACAGCCGCCCAGCACCTTGCCGCGGGGATAGACCAGCTCGCGGCCGTTCAGGCCGGGCTCCGGCTCGGTCCTGAACATCCAGTCGCTGCGGGGATTGCCGATCGTGTAGAGATAGCCGACGGGGATATGGAACCAGATCCAGTTGTCGCGGCCGCCGCCCTCGAGCAGCATGACCCGGTTGGCCGGATCGGCCGAAAGGCGGTTGGCCAGCAGGCAGCCCGCCGTGCCCGCGCCGACGATGATGTAGTCCCACTCGCCCTCGATATTGTCAGCCGTTTCCGCCACGCCGCGCTCCCCCGTCCCGAGCCGTCAGTCTAGCCCGGATTCCCCGGCTTGATTATGGTCCGCCGGGTTTCGCGAGGCGACGGGAGGAAAACGGCGATGGGCGAACGGCTGAAGGGCAAGCGGGTCCTGCTGACCCAGGCGGATGATTTCATGGGGCCGGCCACCGAGGCGATGTTCGCCGCCGAAGGCGCCACGGTGATCGCCGACCGCAGCGACCTGAGCGATCCCGGCGCGGCCGGCCGCGTGGTCGCCGAGGCAGGTCACGTCGACATCCTGATCGCCAACCTGGCCGCCCCCAACGACCACGGTCGCGGCGTGCACGAGGTCGAGGACGAGGCCTTCGCGCGGATGTTCGAGATGATGGTCTATCCGCTGCACCGGCTGGTCAGGGCGCTGGCACCACAGATGGTCGCGCGCAAGGCCGGCAAGATCGTGGTCTACGGCAGCGCGACACCACTGCGCGGGATTCCCCGGCTCGCCGGCTATACCGCCGCGCGCGGCGCCCAGTTCGGCTTCGTCCGCTCGGTCGGCGCGGAACTCGCGCGTTCCAACGTGCAGGTCAACCTGATCGCCCAGAACTGGGTCGAGAGCGACGTCTACTATCCTCCCAGCCTGCAGGAGAACCCGAAATTCCAGGCCAATCTGCGCGCCCAGGTCCCGGCCGGCCGGCTGGCCCGGCCCGAGGAGGACGTCGCCCTGGCGCTGTTCCTGTCGAGCGACGAGAGCGACTTCTTCGTCGGCCAGTGCATCCCCTTCTCGGGCGGCTGGGTGCAGTAGGCGCGCGCGGGCGCGCGGCACGCGACGTCCGGGCGGCAGCGCTCACGTCGTATCGGAACGCCCCGCCAGCCGCGCCAGCTTGGCCCGGAAACCCGGACGTTCGAAGACTTCCGGGTTGACCGCGTTCTCCGGCGGCTCGCCGCGCAGGATCGCGCGCATGTCCGCCGCGTTGATCCGCGCCATGTTGGCCCACAACTCGTCGGTCCAGCCGAGCGCGTGCGGTGCCAGGATGACGTTGTCCAAGGCGTGCAGCGGTTCGTCCGCCGGCGACGGCTCGGTTTCCTGCACGTCCAGCGCCGCGCCGGCGATGACGCCGGTACGCAGCGCCGCGACCAGCGCCGGCTGGTCGACCACCGGGCCGCGCGCTGTGTTGATAAGGTAGGCCTCCGGTTTCATCTGCGCCAGACGCTCGGCATTGACCAGATGTCGGGTGCCCTCGGTCAGCGGGCAGTTCAGGCTGACCACGTCGGAAACGCGAAACAGGGTGTCCAGATCGACCGGCTCGATGCCAAGTTCGCGGGCCCGGGCCGGGTCGGCATAGGGATCGTGGCCGATCATCCGCATCTCCAGCGGCGCGGCCAGCCGGGCGAATTCCAGGCCGATATTGCCCAGGCCGACAATGCCGAGGGTGCGCCCGGTCAGTCCCATGCCGTGATGGCGGGTGCGCTCGGCCCAGCCTTCCGGGCCGCGCCGGGTCATGCGGTCCTTGATCAGCAGCTTGCCGGTGATCGCCAGCAGGTAGCCCAGGCTGGCCACCGCCATCGGCCGGCGCACCGCGTCCGGCGTGATCGTCAGCACGATGTCGGCCGCGGTGCAGGCCGCCACGTCCACGGTGTCGTAGCCCACGCCCATGCGCGCCACATGGGTCAGCCGGCCGTCCCCCGGCAGGCTGTCGCCGTCGAGCCGTTCGCCCAGCAGGACCACCGCGTCGAGACCGGCAAGAGCCGCCGCCGGCAGGTGGGGCGATGCGGGAAACCGGGTCAGGACCACGCCCGGCTCGTCGCCGAGCGGGGACAGGTCGTAGCTCGGAAATTCCGGCGCGCCGTCCGCGCGCCAGAGCCCGCTGGTCAGGCCGATGCGATAGTCGTTCATTGCCCTCGTCTCCCCTGCCTGCAGGCGCTCAGCCGCCGGCCGGCGCGGCGACCTCGCTCATGAACCATTCGAGCCGCTCCAGGAACTCGGTCTCGTCAGGCACGAACGTGTTGATCATCAGCCGGTCGACGCCCATGTCCGCCCAGGCCGCGATATCTTCGGCCAGTTCGCCGGGCTCGCCGGTGAACGCGTGGCGACCGCCGTCGAGCGCGTCGCGCCGCTTCCACATCGGCCAGTTCGCCCAGTAGGCAAGCGCGATGCTGTCGGGATCCCGGCCGACCTCCCCGGCCAGGCCGAACAGGCGGTCGCGCCGACGGGCGAAGCGTTCGGCGGTGTCCAGCGGAAAGCGTGGATTGTTGCCGACGGGATACCAGACATCGCCGCGAGCGGCCGTCCGGCGCAGCGCGGGCGCGCTTTCGCCGCCCACCCAGACCGGCAGGCCGGGCTGCTGCCGCGTCGTCGGCAGGAACTCCACCGGTCCGAAGTCGACATGCGGGCCGTGATGTTCCGGACTGTCGTTATCGGCGTTCCAGAGCGTGCGGAAGGCATCCAGGTAGTCGTCGGTGACCGCGCCGCGGGCGTCGAAATCCGGGGCGCCGATGGCCTCGAACTCCTCGCGCATCCAGCCGACCCCGATGCCGAGATCGATCCGGCCGCGCGAGAACTGGTCGGCGCTCGCAAGCTGCTTGGCGGTGACCACCGCCGGCCGGTGGGGAACCACCAGGATCGAGGTCAGCAGGCGGACCTGCTCGGTCACGCCGGCGAGGTAGGAGAGCGCGGACAGCGGGTCCAGGAAGGGCATGCCGGCCCGTGCGAAAGCGCCGGAGCGGGAATAGGGATAGTTCGGCTCGATCGTCCGCGGCACCACCACATGGTCGGGCACGGCGATCCAGTGATAACCCAGCGCCTCGGCCCGCCTGGCGATCCGCGTGACGCTGTCGACCGTGGCGAGCGGCCCCATGGTGGGCAGCAGGCATCCGTAGCGCATGGCGCTTCCTCCCTTGCGGGCCGGCCGCAGGGCCGATCCCCGTTCCCGATCAGGCCGTGGCCGCGGCCGCCCTCGGCGCGAAGTCCGACAGGCCCTGGCGCAGCAGGCCGACGATTTCGTCGACTTCCCCCTCGGTGACGTTCAGCGGCGGGGTGACGAGGAAATGATCGCCGCGCACGCCCCCCAGCATGCGGCGGGAATAGATGATCAGGCCGCGGTCGTAGCAGGCCTGGGCGATCGCCTCGCCGGCATTCAGTTCCGGCGGCAGCGGAACCCGGCGCTCCCGGTCGGCCATCACGTCGAAGCCGAGCATCAGCCCGCGTCCGCGCACCTCGCCGATGAAGGGGAAATCATCCAGCAGGCCTTCCAGCCGCGCCTTCAGCAGGTCGCCCATGCGGGCCGCGTTGTCGATCAGGCCGTCCTGCTCCAGCACGTCGAGCACGGCGAGGCCGGCGGCGCAGGCCAGAGGCCCGGCCGAATAGGTATGGCCGTGGGCGTAGCCGCCGGCGGCCTCCACGGCGTCGATCATCGCGGCGGGCGCCATCACCGCGCCCAGCGGCACGTAGCCCGCGGCCAGACCCTTGGCCATGGCGACGATGTCCGGCCGGGCATCCCAATGCTCGGCGGCGAGGTAGCGCCCCGTCCGCCCCGAGCCGCACATCACCTCATCGTAGATCAGCAGCAGGCCGTACCGGTCGCAGATCTCGCGGATGCGCCGATAGTAGACGTCGGGCGCCACGAGGCCGCCCGTGGCGGCGCCGCCGACGGGCTCCATGATGAAGGCGAGCACCGTGTCCGGGCCCTGGTTGACGACCGCGGCCTCCAGCTCGTCGGCATACATCAACGCCGCCTCGTCCGCGCTCATGCCGGCCGGGCGCTCGGCCACGAAAGGCGCGCGGATCTTCGGATGCACCGGCATCATCGGCGCGAAGGGCGCGAACATCGCCGGATCGCCGGTCAGCGAGAGCGCTCCCAGGGTCGCCCCGTGGTAGGACGGCAGGCGCGAGACGATCTTGAACCGGGTGGCTTCGCCGCGCGCCAGGGCATACTGGCGTGCCAGCTTGATCGCCCCCTCGACGGCCTCCGAACCGCCGGAGCAGAAAAAGGCCCGCTCCAGGCCCGATGGCGCGCCGCGCACCGCAAGCCGGTCGGCGAGGCGTTCGGCCGGCGCGTTCTTGAAATGGGACCGGAAGGCGAAGCAGATCTCGTCCATCTGCGCCCGCATCGCCTCGATCACCCGGGGATGATGGTGGCCGACATTGGTGGTCTGCGGCCCGCAACTGGCGTCGACGTAACGCCGGCCATCCTCGTCCCAGACCTCGATCCCCTGGCCGCGAACCGCGACGGGCCGGTCCGGCGTCGGCCAGAAGAACATCGACGAGGGCGCATTGCGCCCGTGGCGCGGAGAAATCTCGTTCACGGCAACCTCCCAGTTCCACGGGAGGTTAGCCCGGCATGACCTGTGTGGATATGCCCGGACGGGGGTCCGGACCGCCGTTCAGACCGCGGCGACCCGGGCGGCCGTTCAGACCGCGGCGACCTGGGCGCCGACGTCCGGCGCGGTCTCGCGGCGTTCCGGCTGGGTCGGCGGCTCCACCGCCAGCACCTTCTCGTGCAACGCCTCGATCTGGTCGGCGAGATAGCGATAGGTGGCGATCAGGTCGGCCCGGCCCTCGGGATCGAGACCGCGCAGCTGGGCGATCCGCTGCAGCCAGAATTCGAGCGGATAGACGGGATCCTCGAGCACCCGGCGCCAGTCGATGCCGTCGAACAGCAACGCCAGTCGGGTACGCGCGGCGGCGTCGAGGCCGCAGGCATCGTCGAGCGATCCGTCCATCGCCGGCGGCATGCGCGGATCGATCCGGCCGCTTTCCAGCGCCGTCACGGTGCCGGCGATGGCATCGTCGAGCCGCCAGAACTCCTCGGTAATGCCGGTACCCGGCACGCCGCCGTGAGAATCCAGCCAGCGCTGCATGAAACCGGCGATCAACGTGGTGTCGGAGGCCAGGATCCGGTTGAGATCGATGTCGGCGAACAGCTCGCGCAGGCCCCGTCCGTCTTCAGGCGCATGCGTGCCGGCAAGGCGGAAGGCCGTCGCGTTCAGATGCATCGGCGCGACCGACGCGCTCCAGGCGGGGTCGATCAGCCCGGCCAGCCGGGCCGCGGTCTCCGGCGCGTTCAGCTTTTCCGTTTCGACCTGCAGGACGTTCGGGAAATCCGCGAGACCGGCCTCGATCTCCTCGTGCGTCTTGTCGTAGTACCAGCCCAGGCGATCGACCAGGTCCAGCGACAGCCACTCGCGCGCGGTCATCTCCTCGTAGTCGACCGCCGTGGGCCGCACCGGGTTCAGCGCCTCGAGCGCGGCGGCGGCGTCGCCGTCCGCTGCGATGATGCTCTCGTCCTCGAGATAGCCGGTCCAGTAGAGCGGCTCGCCGCGGGCCTGGCGCACCAGGGATTCGATGCAGGCGCGGCGCTCGCGCTTGAGATGGACGATGCGGACGGCCTCGCCCAGGGTCTCGCGCACCGCCGGCAGGGCGAAAGCCAGGCCGTTGCCGGCCACAACGGTGGCGCGGAACTCGTTCAGGATACGGCGCATGCCGGGCAGGTTGCCGTCCTTGCGATAGCTCTCGATACCGCCGTAGAGGCGGAAACTCTCGCCCTGGTGGCGCAGCGTGACCTCCTGCCCGTTGGCGGCGTAGAGCGCGCGCACCAGGCTGCCGGCCGAACGGGTGCCGTCGCGGCCGGCGCCGATCACCAGGACCTCCGGCCGTTCTTCCTTCTCTTCCTCGGCGAACCTGTCGGCCACCTCCTCGAAGCGGGGGCTCAGCTTCACCCGGGGGTGGAAATGGGTGCGCCAGTCGTCGAAGGTCTGGAACAGGTTGCAGGTCTGGCAGGCAGGCAGGTAGCGCTCGCGCCGCAGCCGTTCGTAGCTCTGGCCGAACCAGATGTCCTCGAAGGTCTGGCCTTCCTTGAAGATGTGGCCCATGAAATCGCCGCCGCTGAAGCAGCAGGCGCTGATGTTGCCGCGGGTCATCACCAGCGACTGTTCGAAGGGCCACAGGCAGTCGCGGCCCTGGTTGAACTCGCGCGGCTGCTCCTGGCCGAACTGGCGGCCCTGGCAGGTGATGCCGTAACGCTTCGCCAGCGCCTTGGCTTCCTCCATCGCCCGGTTGTAGGCCGGCTTGTGGAAATACAGGCTGTAGTCGAAGTGCTCGACCCGGTTCACCAGGTAGGGGTTGAAGTCGACCACCGAGACCCCGAGGCGGTGGGCCAGTTCGACGAAGTCGGGCATCTGCTCGAAGTTCTCGGCGTGCACGACATAGTGCAGGCCGACCCGCTTGCGCGATTCCGGACCCAGCGCCGACATGAAATCGCTGATCGCCGCCAGCACCTTCTCGAACTCGCACGGCCGCTCGCGCGTGTTGTCCTCGGCGAAGCGCTTGCCGCGATAGGCCTCCGGCGCGGTCTCGCGCGTGTACTTGTAGAGGTAGGGATGCATGTCCTCGCGGTACTGCTGCGGGTTGGCCGCGTTCAGCGAAATCGCGAGATAGTTCAGCCGGCCGTCCAGCAATTCCCCCCACTTGCGCGAGAGCAGGGTGCCGTTCGAGATCATGTAGATCAGGTTGCCGCGCGGGTTGAGGTCGTAGATGAAGCGCAGCGACTCCTCCAGCTTGGGATAGAGGAAGGATTCCCCGAAGCCGCTCAACTGGATGATCTCGGCGTGGCGGATCGGTTCGGCCATCGCGTGCAGGCAGTCCTGCGGCAGATGCTCGCCGCGACCGCCGCTCTCGTTCTCGAACTCCTCGCGCGTGCAGATGAAGCATTTCAGGTTGCAGCGGTCGGTAAGCGCGAGCGTCAGCTTGCTCGGATAGCGGTCGAAACCGGACTTATCCTGGGTGGGCGCCATGATTCGGGCCTTTACGCCGTGGGTCGATCGAACGAGGGACGCTAGGGCGTTAACCTGAAGAAGCGGTTAACCGGCCCTGGCGCCGGGCCGGCCCCCGGGGGCGGCAACGTACCCCCTGCCGCTGCCGGGACCGCCGTGCTAAACGACTGCGCAGACATCCAGAAAGACGCACAAACGACCGGAGAGCGACATGGACCTGGCCTTCTCGGACGCCGATCTGAAATTCCGCGACGAAGTTCGCGAGTTCATCGCCGAAAACTTCGACGACGACATGCGCGACCAGGCCGCGCGGTCGCGCAACGGCTACATGCCGAAGGAATACCACGTGCGCTGGCAGAAGGCGCTGGCGGCCAAGGGCTGGGCCGCGCAGAACTGGCCGAAGGAATATGGCGGCGCCGAGTGGAGCACGACGCAGAAATACATCTACGAGCAGGAACGCGCCCGGGCCGGCGCGCCGCAGGTCGTGCCCTTCGGCATCAAGATGTGCGCGCCGGTGATCATGAAGTTCGGCACGCAGGAACAGAAGGACAAGTACCTGCCCGACATCCTCAACACCAACGTCTGGTGGTGCCAGGGCTACAGCGAGCCCGGCGCGGGATCGGACCTTGCCGGCCTGCAGATGAAGGCCGAGAACAAGGGCGACCACTACCTGGTGAACGGCTCGAAGATCTGGACGTCGGTGGCGCAGTATGCCGACTGGATCTTCTGCCTGGT
>JBGTSP010000195.1:0-8585 GCA_041940205.1 Alphaproteobacteria bacterium | reverse complement strand
GCGGGCGAAACGGATTTCGCGCCGATCGCCAAGATCGACTCGCTCGAGGTGGATGCCGGCGATATCATGCGTATTCTGACGCCCGGCGGGGGCGGCTATGGATCTCCGCTCGATCGCGACGCGGACCACGTTCTTCGCGATCTGCTCGACGACATGATCTCCGGCGGAGCCGCCCGCGAGATCTACGGCGCGGATGCGGACTTCTCGGAAGAGACCACCTCGACCTCGATCGAATCGCTCAGCCCTGCGCAGACGGTCACGCCGGCCCTCGCGGCGGCGACCGCCTGAGCTGCGCCCCGCGCCGGTTCGGGGCCCTCGTTAAACCGGAACCGGCAATCTCGTCAGACAGGAGACGGACATCATGAAGAAACTGCTCGCGGCGGCGGCGCTCGCCACGGCCGCCACCCTGGCCGTCGCGCCCGCCCAGGCGCAGGGAATCTCCGAGTTCCGCATCGGCATTCTCGGCGGCGAGAACGCCCAGGACCGGATGAACTCGAACGAATGCCTGCGGCTCAAGACCGAGGCCCTGCTGGGCGTGCCGACCAAGCTCTTCGCCCCGGCCGACTATAACGGCGTGATCCAGGGCCTGCTGGGCGGCACCATCGATCTCGCCTGGCTGGGCGCCTCGGGCTACGCCAAGACCTGGCTGTCCGATCCGGACGCGGTCGAGCCGGTGCTGGTGAAGGTCAATGTCGACGGCGGCTACGGCTACCATTCCATCGGCTTCGCCCGGAAGGACAGCAAGATCGCCTCGCTCGCGGACATGAAGGGCAAGGTCTTCGGCTTCGGCGATCCGAACTCGACTTCGGGCTACCTGATCCCCTCGATCGAGATTCCCGAGGCCGGCATGTCGATGGACCCCGGCACGTACTTCTCCGAGGTCAAGTTCACCGGCGGTCACGAACAGACCATCATCGCCGTCAAGAACGGCGACATCGACGGCGGCGTGACCTGGGCCGACGGCCTGGGCAACTGGGAAGACGGCTTCAACTCGGGCGCCCTTCGCAAGGCGGTCGACGCCGGTCTGATCGACATGAACAACCTGGTCGAGATCTGGCGCTCCAGGCCGATCCCGGAGGGCCCGATCGTGCTGCGCAAGTCGCTGCCGAACGACGTCAAGGTGCAGATGACCGCCCTGATGGCGTCGCTGCCGGCGATGGATCCGGACTGCGCCTACAGCGTGATGGCGGGCGAGGCCAAGGGCTTCCAGCCGATCGGCCATGCCGCCTACGAGGTCATCATCGAAGCGCGCAAGCGCAAGTCCAAATAGTCCCCGGGCGACCCGTGGCCGGGTCCCGCTCCGCCGCGGGGCCCGGCCGTCGTCGTTCTTGCCCCGAGTAGCGTGATGATCGCCGCGACCGCCGCAACGCCCGATGCGCTGAAGACCGACTACATGGCCCTGGTGCAGCGCCGGCGCCTCTACAGCGGCCTGCTGCTGCTGGTCTTCCTCACCCTGCTCGCCGGCGGTTTCAACCTCGCCGACGATCGCAACGCCGGCGGTTTCCGGGACGGCCTGCACCGCCTCGGCGACTTTCCCGCCGAGGTGCTGGGCGAGGCCTGGCAAAAACTGGCCGAACTGCCGGTCCAGCTCGTCGCCTTCCTGCCGTCGCTGCTCGAAACCATCAACATCGCGGGCGCCTCGACCCTGCTCGGCGCCATGCTCGCGGTGGTGCTCTCGCTGCTCTCCACCCGCGGTCTCGCCCGCTGGCCCGCCCTGATCCCGCTGTTCCGCCGCGCCATGGACGTGATGCGCGCGGTGCCGGAGATCGTCATCGCCCTGGTGCTGATCTTCATCCTCGGCGGAGGACCGGTGCCGGCGATGATCGCCATCGCCTTCCACACCGGCGGCGCGCTGGGCAAGCTGTTCTCGGAGGTCAACGAGAATGCCGACCTCAAGCCGGTGGAGGGCCTGACCTCGGTCGGGGCCAGCTGGGTGCAGCGGATGTGGCTGGGCGTGATCCCGCAGGTCTCGCCGAACTATCTGAGCTACGCGCTGCTGCGCTTCGAGATCAACATCCGCGCCTCCGCCATCCTCGGCTTCGTCGGCTCCGGCGGCATCGGCTACGACCTCAAGAACGCCATGAGCTGGGGCAAGGGCCGCTACGACGAGGCGGCGGCGATCTTCATCCTGCTGTTCCTGACCATCGTCTTCCTCGACCAGGCCTCCAGCGTCGTCAGGAAACGCCTCGTCGAGGGCCTGGAGACGCCGCGATGAGCCCGGCCGCGTCCGATCCCGCGCCCCGCTGCGCCACCGCGAGGATGATGCGACGCAAGCGCCTGCTGGCCTTCACCGTGCCGGCGGCGTTGCTGCTCTATTTCGTCTACATCTGCATCGCCTTCGACATTCCCGGCATCGCCGAGCGCGCCCGCATGGACAACGCCGTTACGCTGGTGGCGGACACGGTCTCGCACAAGACCCACGTCATCCGGGACAACCGCTCGCAGGCCTATGCCGTGGCGATCGAGGGCGAGAAGAAGGGCACCTGGCCGGACGGCAGGCGGCCCGACTGGGTCCGCTTCGAGGGCAGGGATGCCCGGATCGATCTCGAGGACGGCTACCGGGTGGATTTCGCAGGCGCGACGGTGCGCTTCACGGTCCCCGGCTACGGCGTGATCGAGGCGACCCCGACCCGCCGGCAGATCGAGACCGTGCTGCCCGACGGCGCGCCGGCGCCCGACTGGATCAACGCCTCGCGCACCAGGCTGTCGGTCACCACCCCGAACGGCCGCCTGGCGATCACCAGGGCGCGCACGGTGATCTACCGCTACAGCTTCGGCTGGGAGCTGTTCTGGTTCACGCTCGAGAGCCCGTTCCACGGCAAGGGGCCGGGCGAGCTGCTGGCACTGGCCTTCTCGGAGCAGCGGCTGGAAGCCGGGCAGAGCAACCTCGCCGCCATGCTCGGGGATTTCTGGCACAACCCGATGTGGCGGCACGGCGAGGTCGCCTGGGCGATCTTCGAGACCATCCTGATCGCCTTCCTGGGCACCGTCGGCGCCGGCCTGATCGCGCTGCCGCTGGCCTTCCTCTCGGCCGGCAACTTCACGCCGCACCTCGCCGCGCGCTTCGCCTGCCGCCGCCTGTTCGACTTCCTGCGCGGCATCGACGCCCTGATCTGGACCATCGTGCTGGCCCGCGCCTTCGGCCCCGGCCCGCTGACCGGCGCGCTGGCGATCCTGCTGACCGATACCGGCACTTTCGGCAAGCTGTTCTCGGAAGCGCTGGAGAATGTCGACAACAGGCAGATCGAGGCGATGCGCGCCACCGGCGCGACGCCGCTGCAGCGCTACCGTTTCGGGGTGCTCCCGCAGATCACCCCGGTGCTGCTGAGCCAGCTTCTCTACTACCTCGAATCCAATATCCGCTCGGCGACCATCGTCGGCGCGATCGTCGGCGGCGGCATCGGCCTGCTGCTGACCCAGGCGATCATCACCCAGAAGGACTGGGAGGAAGTCGCCTATTACATCGTGCTGATCGTGCTGATGGTGATCGCCATCGACTCGATCTCGGGCCGCATCCGCCGACGCCTGATCGTCGGCCGGGACGGCGGCTGAGCGGCGACGACATACGCAGCAGAAGTTCCCGCGATCTGGTGTCGGCTGTGGCCGTGCTGAACGAATTCCGTGGAACGCCGGTCAGAGCACGAAGTCGCTCGAATCCAGGTCGTTCTTGTCCGCGATGCCGAGCAGGTAGACCTCGTTCACCCCGGCATCGAGAACGATCCTCAGGTTGCCGCCGGTCTCGATCGTGCTGGCCAGCAGGTCGTTGAAGTCGCTGAACGAGTAGGCCGTCAGGTCGATCACGTCGTCGCTCGAGGCGCCGGCCGCGAAGTCGTGGATGTTGTCCACACCGCATCCGCTTTCGAAAACGAACAGGTCGTCGCCGTCGCCGCCATACAGGTTGTCGTTGCCGGCACCACCGTCCAGCGTGTCGTCTCCGGTTTCGCCGAAAAGGACATCGGCGCCGGCATCGCCGAATTCCTCGTCGTTGCCGCTGCCGCCGAAGATCGTGTCGTTGCCGTTGCCACCGGCAATCATCTCGTAGCCGGTGTTGCCGTCGCCGTAGAGCAGATCGTTGTCGTCACCGCCCGAGAGGGTGTCGTTGCCGCTGCCGCCGTAGAGACTGTCGCCGCCGTCCCCGCCATACAGCGAGTCATCGTGGTTGCCGCCCCCGATCAGGTCTGCGCCGCCGCCGCCATACAGGGCGTCGTTGTCGTCGTTGCCGTCGAGATAGTCGTCGTCGTCACCGCCCGCCAGGGTGTCGTTGCCGCTGCCGCCGTAGAGCGTGTCTTCGCCCGCATCCCCGAGAAGGGAATCGCCGTCGTTGCCGCCGCCGATCAGGTCGTCGCCGGTGCCGCCGGACAGCGTGTCCATGCCGGCGTCCCCGTCGAGATAGTCGTTCCCGTCGTCGCCATAGGCGATGTCGTTGCCGCCGCCGCCGTACAGACTGTCTGCTCCGGCGCCACCCGAAAGGGAATCGTTGTTGTTGCCGCCGCCGATCAGGTCGGCGCCACCGCCGCCGCTCAGCGTATCGTTGCCGTCGCCGCCCTCGATGGTGTCGACCGCGTTGCTGCCGGCGATGGAATCGGCGCCGTCGCCGCCGTAGAAGCCGTTGTTGCCGACACTGCTCGCGCCTCCGTAGATGGTATCGTCGCCCGTCCCGCCGTAGGCGGCGTCGTTGCCGCCTTCGCTGTAGATGATGTCGTTGCCAGTATCGCCGTCGAGATAGTTGCCGTCCGTGTTGGTTCCGCCATACAGGACGTCCGCTCCCGAACCGCCGATCATGTAGTCGGAGCCCAGACCGCCGAGCAGCGTGTCGTCGTTCGCCCCGCCGTAGAGATCGTCGTCGCCGTCACCGCCCTCCAGGCTGTCGTTGCCATCGTCGCCATGCAGCTCGTCGTCGCCGCCGCCGCCAAACAGCCGGTCCGCATCGATGCCGCCGACCAGGGTGTCGATCCCGTTTCCGCCATACAGGGTGTCGGCATTCTCGGCGCCGACCAGGTAGTCGTTGCCATCGTTGCCGTGGAGGATGTCGTTGCCTTCATCGCCTTCCACATAGTCGTCGCCGCCATCGCCGTAGAGCAGGTCGTCGCCGGTCCCGCCATAGAGCGTGTCCCGGTCGTTGCCCCCGTAGAGCGAGTCCGCGTCGGCCTCGCCGAATAGGCTGTCCTCTCCGTCGTTGCCTGAAAGCGAGTCGCCGCCCGTCCCGCCATAGACGAAATCGTCGTCGCCGCCGCCGCTCAGCGTGTCCGCGCCGGCCTCGCCGAACAGGGTGTCGTTGCCGGCGTCACCCTGCACGTTGTCGCCTCCGTTTCCGCCGAAGACGGAATCGTTGCCCTGGCCGCCGGCGAGCACCTCGACCCCGCTATTGTCGCCGCCATAGAGGGTGTCGTTGTCGTTGCCGCCGTTGAGGCTGTCGTTGCCGTCGCCGCCATACAACGCGTCCGCACCGGCATCGCCGTCGATCGAATCGTCGTTGTTGCCGCCGCCAATGGTGTCGGCGCCGTTTCCGCCGAACAGGATGTCGTTGCCGTCCAGGCCGTCGATATAATCGCCGTCGTCGCCGCCATAGGCCGTGTCATTGCCGCTGCCGCCGTCGATGTAGTCGACGCCGTCGCCGCCGTAAAGTTCGTCGTTGCCGGTTCCGCCGCCGAGATAGTCGGCGTCGTCGCCACCATAGGCGACATCGTTACCGGCGCCGCCGTAGAGCGAATCCTTGCCGCTGTCGATGTCGGAGGCGTGGGCAGAGACCTGCCAGAGCCCGGTCAGGGTGTCGATCGCGGTGTCGAAATTGTAGTACTCGCCGCCCCGCAGCGTGTCGTCGCCGTCATCGCCATAGACGAAATCATCGCCCTTGCGGCCTTCGACAATGTCGTTGCCGTCGCCACCGTAGAGCGTGTCGATCGCGGCATGATCGTCGCCGCCCATGCCGTCGTCGCCCCCGAAGCCTTCAATGGACAGCCCGCCGTCGCCCTGCGAGCCCCACTTCGCGTCGATCGAGTTCGGATTGCCGTCGCCCTTGAGACCGTTGGCCATGACGTCCCCCACCCCACGATATGTTGGCCGAGACAATACGCGCGTTTGAAACCGTTTCCAATACTCGCAATAGTGCTACGTGGGACATTGGGGCCGCGGTAATCCGGCCAATGGCGGTTGGTGCGCAGCAAGCGGCAAGACATCCCGCCGGCGGGGCGGCATCACCGAGCCGGACACCCGGTCGCGGGCGAAACGGCTCCGGACACCGCGTCCGGCTTCCGCCTTGTCAGGAACAGCGGTCGGGTCTCGGGTCTGTTTTCTCGTTCGGGGAGGTTTGGTGGGCGCACTAGGATTCGAACCTAGGACCCGCTGATTAAGAGAGGGCCTTGGCGCCTTCTCATAGCGACCCATAGATTCACGTATCATGTTGATTTTGCTTTATTTTTCTTGCTCGATCGTGTTATAGCTTCCCATCGAAACACAGGGATACACACCCCAAAAAAGAGCCTATAGCGAGCCTAAGAAATGCCCCGGATTACCTTCACCGACACCGCCCTTCGCGCCCTTATGCCGCCCCCGAAGAGCCAGGTCACGTACTGGGACCAGAGCGTCCCGAGCTTCGGCCTCCGGGTCTCTCCGGGCGGCACGAAGACCTTCATCGTCATGCACGGCGCGAACCGCAGCCGCACGACGATCGGCCGGTTCCCGACGCTATCACTCAAGCAGGCGCGCGACGAGGCGAAGAGGCTCCAGGCCTCACTGACGCTCGGGATGCACAACAAGACGAAGTCGATCTCGTACGACGAGGCCAGGGACCGGTTCCTCGAGGCGAGCGCGCGCAAGAACCGCCCCCGCACCGTCTACGACTACCGCCGCCACCTCACCAAGCACTTCCCGTTCGGCCGAACGAAGATCGACGAGATCGAACGGGCCGACGTCAACCGACGCCTCTCGAAGCTCAAGGACACGCCCGCGGAACAGAACTACGCCTTCGTCTCCATCCGCACCTTCTTCAACTGGGCGGTACGCGAGGAGCTCATCGAGCGTAGCCCCATCGTGAACATGCGGATGCCGAACCGCATCAACACGCGCGAGCGGATGTTGAATGACGAGGAATTGGGCATCGTCTACGCCGCCGCCGCCAGGTTCCACTGGCCGTTCGGTCCAATCGTCCAGCTCACCATTCTGACCGGTCAACGGCGCAGCGAGATCGCCTCACTGGAGTGGGACTGGATCGACCAGGACGCGCGCACCATCACCATCCCGGGATTCGTCGCCAAGAACCGCCGAACGCACACCTTCCCGTACGGCGACACCATCGCGTCGATCCTCGAGGATCTCCCGCGGTTCAAGGTCGACGCGGATGCCAACAATCCAGAGGCGGCGGAAACAAAGCCGTACCTCTTTCCCTCACGGAACAAGAACGGCACGGTGTTTAATGGCTGGGCCAAAGCGAAGCTCGACTTCGACGCCACGTTCGACGGCGTGGCTCCGTACACGCTCCACGACCTCCGTCGTACCTTCAGTTCGATGATGGCGATGCTCGGCACACCCATCCACGTGACCGAGAAGCTCCTCAACCATGTCTCTGGCACAATCTCCGGCGTCGCGGCCGTGTACAACCGTCACTCGTACATGGACGAAATGCGCGAGGCGATCGACACCTACGAACGTCACATCGCTCGGTTGCAATCGAAGTGATACACTCGCCCTTCCCTGGGGTTGGCAAACCGGGGCTTCGCGAAGCTCCCTAGCACGGGAGTTTTGTGATGAGGATACTGTCAAAGCGGCAGCTCCGAGAGTTGGTCCTGTATTCGCCGCAGCACATCGCACGCCTGGAGGCGGCCGGTCGATTCCCCAAGCGGGTACAGCTGGGTCCCAATAGGGTGGGATGGATTGAGGATGAAGTGCTCGATTGGCTTCAGGAGCGCATTGACCGCAGAGAAGTGCCTGCCAACGTTCCCTGAACAGGAGCGAGGGTGGCCGGGTGTGCACTACCCGGTCACCCAACTCCTGTCTGCTGCTCGGGAACTGCACAAATCACGACCACACGGTCCACTAGGTGACCACGATGTGTCCGACTGAACCACTGTATCTATCGATATCTAGAGACAGTGCACTACCTGCATACTGTAGACCTCCAACGTCAGGAGGCCATCACAGGACGGCCACGGTAAGAGCGTGGCCTTCACACGTTCGCTGAATTGCAAACCATTCTGCAAACCGAAAGCCGCTGTCTTCGAATGCGGTTCTCTGAATGTTGCTCAAATGCCCCTACGCCTGCCCCTTCCGTGGGGGCATCTCGTGGCGGCATACAACACCCGCCATAGCTACTCACAGCGGCACAGAATCTCCTGATCAGAAAAACGACTTCCCGATCTTTCAGATCGAAATCTTCATCAGGCGCGCGGCAACCACGCCAATCTCTGTCTTCACCAAACGATAGAAAATTTAGTTTGACACAATCTCTTAGGTTGACTCAGGTTATTCGTACACCGGAACATCGTGACCGTACCTGAAGGGGAGAACGACGGTCATGCAACTGAAGCTCAAGCGATCCCAGAAGTCCGGTGGCATTGTCTCGAAGAGCGTGATCTTCGCGCTCGACGCCC
>JBGTSP010000194.1:0-8647 GCA_041940205.1 Alphaproteobacteria bacterium | reverse complement strand
CCCGGGCGGTGCGCGACGGCGACCACTACATCGTCAACGGCACCAAGATCTGGACCACCGGCGCCCACCAGGCGACGCGGATCTTCTGCCTCGTGCGCACCGACAGCGAGGCCAAGCCGCAGAAGGGCATCAGCTTCCTGCTGTTCGACATGGACCAGCCGGGCGTCGAGGTGAAGCCGATCGTCACCCTGGCGGGCGATCATGAACTGAACCAGGTGTTCTTCGACAATGTCCGCGTTCCGGTCGCGAACCGGGTCGGGGAGGAGAACGAGGGCTGGACCGTCGCCAAGTACCTGCTGGAATACGAGCGCGGTGGCGATGCCTACGCGCCGCGCCTGACCATCGCCCTCAACAAGGTGCGGGCGATGGCCGAGGCCGAGAGCGCGGACGGCGCGCGGCTGGCCGACGATCCCGCCTTCGCGCGCAAGCTGGCGGAGGCCGAGATCACGGTGACGGCGCTGGAATATTACGAGCACCAGGCGATGGCCGAGATCAGCCAGGGCCGCAGCCCCGGCGCCTCGGCCAACGTGATCAAGACCCGTGGCTCGGAGACCCTGCAGCGGGTCACCGAGCTCGGCGTCGAGGCGCTGGCCCACTATGCCGCGCCGGACCAGATCCCGGCCCGGACCTGGGGCTCGAACGTCGCCCCGATCGGCCCGGACTACGGCCTGACCGTGACGCCGCGCTATCTCAACACCCGGGCGGCGACGATCTATGCCGGCTCGAACGAGATCCAGCGCAACATCATGGCCAAGATGGTGCTCGGCATGTGAGTTGCGGCCCGCCGGCCCGCGGCGCCGGACGGCGGGCCCGACCAGGGAGCCTCAGTCGGCGGCGATCTCGATCTTCCGGGCGCCGCCGCCGCGATCCACCCGCCGGGGGATCGTCAGCGTCAGCACCCCGTCCCTGTGGCTTGCCCGGATACCGTCGGGATCGACGTCCTCGGGCAGGCGGAAGCTGCGCTGGAAGCGGCCGTAGATCCGTTCGGAAAAGAAGTAGTCCTGCTTTTCCTCGCGCCGGCTCGCCGACTTCTCGCCGGTCACCCGAAGCTGCCTGCCGTGCAGCTCGATCTCGATGTCCTCCTGCGCCACGCCCGGCAGTTCCAGGGTGATCTCGTAGGCTTCCCCGGCCCGCGACGCCTCGGCGCTGGGCGCGAAATAGTTGGCGATCTGCTGCCCCGCCTGACGCAGCGGCGCGAACATGTCGGCCCAGAAGTGGGGCTGGCCGGCGGTAACCTCGGATTTCTCCACCATGATGACTATCCCTCTTCCTTTCTGCTCCCGAATACTTTTGTTTCAGGGAATTCGGCAGCGCATGAGACGATAATTTCTCATGTAGAACGCCACGGCATTGATTCAACGCAATGCCCGACCAGCTTGAGAGCAGGCACAGTCGACGCTTCAGGAAACGAGAAGGAGACCTCACATGGATGCCCCCGCGATCGCCCGATACGCCCGCCAGCTGCTCGATGCGCATGGCGACAGGGCGGAGTTCGAGGCGGCGCAGAAGGCCCGCGCCGCCGAGGATTCCGGAGACAGCGAGGTGGCCGCGCAATGGCACGGGGTGCGCAAGGCGATCGCGGGCCTGCGCGGCGCCAACGAGAGCTGATCGCCGGGACATGGACGCCGGTTCGATGAACGCCGCACCGTCGATGACCAACCGGGTGCTGGCCGGCAAGGCCACCGGCTTTGCCATCGGTCTCGCGCTGTTCCTGGCCTTCCCGGCGATCCTGCCCGAGGCGGACCCGCTGCTGCGCTGGGGCGTTCTGCTGTGGTACGGCACGCTGGGCGGCCTGATCGGCATGGCCGGCCTGTTCAGCCGCCATCCGGTGCTGCTGGTTCCGCTGCCCTGGTGGCTGCGGGGCTCGCTGATCGGCGCCTGGATGAACCTGGTGCTGACCTTCTTCGCGCACGAGGCGCTGACGCGGGCGATGGCCGGGATGTTCCCCGACGGCCCGTTCGTTTCGCCCTTCTGGTTCGTCCTGGAGGGCGCGCTGGCGGGCCTCGTCATCGCCGCCGTGGCGACCGCCGTCGGCGGCGAGGGACCGGCGAGCGCGCGCGACCTGCCGGACTAGGCACACCCGGCCGCCGCACCCCCGGGCCACCGCGACCCCGGGCGGCCAGAGGCGGCGGAAGGCCGGCGTTCAGGCGAAGTCGATATAGTTCGAGAGATATTCCCGGTAGGTCAGCCGGCGCACCTTGTCGACCTGGTAGCGGCTGTCCTCGTCCACGTAGCGCAGTCCGAAATAGCGGATCAGCGAGGGATGGATCGGGATCTCGGGACGGATCAGCAGGCTGGTGCGCTCCAGGATCGACAGCGGCAGCGGCGGCAGGTCGAGATCCGCCAGCACCTGGTTGCTCATGTGCAGCAGGGTGGCGTTCGAGACGTGGTTCATGGTGTTGAAGGCGCAGACCGACTGGAAGGAATCGATCACGAACTGCAGCACCTTCACCGAGGTGTCGGCCTCCTTGCGCATCTGGATGGCGAAGGTCGTCTTGAACATGCTTTCGAGGTCGATCATCTCGCCCACGTCGGCGGCGAGATAGTCGTCCATGATCGCCGGTTTCGGATCGCCCTTGCGCACCCGGCTGAGGACATAGGAATCCCCGTAGGAATAGCGCACGGGCTTGCCCGTCGGCACGATCCGCTCGCCTTCGGACTTGTTGCGCGGATCGTGGCAGTGGAACGGCCACAACGGCGTGAACACCGGGTAGGGGATGGTGATCTGCAGAGCCCCGTCGGGAATCGCCGCCAGCAGGTCGACATAGCCCTCCTCGTTGCCCCAGTCCGCCCAGCCCGGCGGATGGAAGATCACCGCGTCGGCGGCGGCGACCGTCTCCTCGCCGATCCAGTCGAGATCCAGCACCTTGTTGTCGTCGTAGGTGCGGAACACCTGCAGGTCGTAGCGGGCGTTGAAGGCCTCGGAGGAGCGCAGGAAATACTCGATGCCGAAGGTGATGCAGGTCCCCACCAGCAGGCACAGGGGCTTGTCGGGATTGCGCGGGATCATCGCGTCAGGCCGCGCGTTCGCGGATCAGCCGGGCGAGCGCGCCGACATTGGCGACCCGTTCGGCGGCCTCGTCGGTCATGACGATTCCGAAGCGCCGTTCGACATGCATCAGCAGGCGGACATGCGCCAGCGAGTCCCAGCCGTCGACATCGTCGGCGGTCATGTCGTCGAAGATTTCGATGCTGTCGTCGAAGAAGGTTTCGCGCAGGCAGTCCTGCAGGCCGGCGCGAACGGTATCGAGATCCGGGCTCATCGGGCCTCCTCGTAAAGCTGGCGGTTGCGCGCCCGCGAGAGCTTGCCGCTGGTGGTCTTGATTAGGGTCCGGGGCGGCACGATGCGGACGGTCGGATGCACGCCGACGGATTCGAAGATCCGCTGGCGGACCCGGCGGCTGAGCGTGCGCGCGCCCGCCGCGTCGCCGAGCGGACCGAGCGGTTCGGCCAGCACGGTGAGCGCCTCGCTGCCGGTCGCCGGTTGCCAGCAGCCGAAGGCGACGGCCCGGCCGGGCTTGATGCCGTCCACATCGGAGGCCAGCGCCTCGATTTCCGGGGCCAGGAGATTGCGGCCGTTGACGATGATCACGTCCTTGGCCCGCCCGACCACGAACAGTTCGCCGTCGCGCAGCAGGCCGAGATCGCCGGTCGCGAACCAGCCCGCATCGTCCGGCGCGCCCGTCTCCCCGCGGGCATAGCCCGAGAACAGGAAGCCGGCGCGGACATGCACTTCGCCCACCTCGCCCTCGCCCGGCGTCGCGCCGCGGGAATCGCGGATCGCGATCTCGACGTCCGCGACCGGCCGGCCGGAGGACAGGGTGTCGGGGGCGATGCGGATCGCACCGAGATCCAGTCCCGGCGCCGCCTCGGCCAGGCTGCGGACGCACGATCCCGGCTGCGACTGGGTGAGCGCGAACACGGCTTCGGCCATGGCATAGCAGGTCTGCAGCATCGACCGCCGCACGCCGTTCGCGGCGAAGCGGTCGGCAAAGCGCGCGAACGCGCTCTCGCTGCAGGTCTCGGAGCAGTTCACGAAGACCCGCATCGAGCGAAGATCGGCGCGCTCGTCCGCCGGCACCGTCAGCGCCAGGTGATGGAAGGCGAAGTTGGGCAGGAACACCAGGGTGCCGCGGTGGCGCGCCACGGCCTGCAGCAGCAGGGCCGGCCGGCGGGCCCATTCCACCGGATCGAGCAGCACCAGCGGCAGGCCGCACAGCAGCGGCAGCATCAGGCAGGCGATCAGGCCCATGTCGTGATAGAGCGGCAGCCAGGACACCATGACATCGCCGTCGCGAACGGCCAGCGCCTGCCGGTAGGCGGCGACCTGTCCGGCCAGCATGTCGTGGCGGATCGCGACCGCCTTGCGCGCGCCCGTGGTCCCGGAACTGTATTGCAGGAACGCCACCCCGCCGCCCGACGTCGCGGCGGCGGGCGCGGCCGGCGCGTCGACGGGCGCAGCGAACGCCGTCGGCGCGGCGAGCGACAGGCCGGGCACGCGGACGTTCGCCCGGGCCTCCGCGAGCGCCGCCTCGTCGACGACCAGCACGGCCGCACCCGCCCGCCCGGCGAGCGCGGCAAGCTGCCGCCAGTGCGCGTCGACCCGCTGTTTCTCGGTGAGCGGCGCCAGGAAGGCCGGCACGAGGCCGCGATGGATCGCCGCGAGGTAGAGACCGACGGCCGCCGGCGAAGTCGCCATGGCGATCAGCACCGCGCTGCCCGGCGGCAGGTCCCGCGCCTGCCAGAAACGGTCTCCGCATGCCAGCAGACGGCCGAGCGGCCAGCTTTCGCGCACCCCCGCGGTCTCGAAATGCAGCGGGGGGCCGCTGTCCACGGCCCGCGCGGCGGTCGCCAGAATGGAGCCCAGGGTGTCGTGCATCGTCCCGATCGCCAGAAATCGCGCCGGCGAACGCGGCGGCGTTCGCGACGACGCACTATTGGCAATCAGGGTTAATGCGCGATTACCGCGACGGCGGACGCGCACGCGAAAACGGGGGCGCCGCTGCCGGCGCCCCCGTTTCCGAAGGCCGTTCTTCGGGGTCGATCAGGCGTCGTGCAGGCCGACGATCGAGACCGAGGAGACGTTCTGGTGCGGCATGCCGCCGAGATTGTGGGTCATGCCGAATTTCGGATTGGGCAGCTGGCGGTCGCCGGCGCGGCCGAGAAGCTGGGAATACATCTCGTACATCATCCGCAGGCCGGACGCGCCGATCGGATGACCGAAGCATTTCAGGCCGCCGTCGATCTGCGAGGGGATCTGGCCGTCGGCGTTGTAGAAGCCGTCGAGCACGTCCTTCCAGGCCTGGCCCTCGTCCGACAGGTAGAGGTCCTCCATGGTCACCAGCTCGGTGATCGAGAAGCAGTCGTGGCACTCGAACATCGAGATCTGCTCGCGCGGCTTTTCGATTCCGGCTTCCTTGTAGGCCCGCTCGGAAGCCTTGCGGGTGGTCATGAAGTAGGAACCGTCCCAGGAATTGTGGCTGGCCTCGACGCCGTTGGAGACGGCGAGCTGCAGCGCCTTCACCGTGACCAGGTCGGCCTTGCCGAGCGACTTCGCGATCTCCGGCGTGGTGACGATGGCGCAGGCCGAGCCGTCGGAGACGCCGCAGCAGTCGAACAGGCCCAGGGGATCGGCGATCATCGGCGCGTTCAGCACCTTGTCGATGTCGATCTTGTTGCGCAGATGGGCGCGCGGGTTCTTGGCGCCGTTGTCGTGGCTCTTCACCGAAATCTGCGCCATCGCCTTCTTCACATCGTCACGCGCGACGTTGTGCTTGGTCTGGTAGGCGGTGGCGAGCTGGGCGAAGGAACCCGGCGCGGAGGCGTTGGCGTTCATCATCGAGGCGGTGACGCCGCGATTGCGCTGCGGCAGGCCGCCATAGCCGGTGTCCTTCAGCTTCTCGACGCCGGCGGCGAGCGCGATGTCCGCGGCACCCGAGGCGACGGCGTAGACCGCGCCGCGGAAGGCCTCGGTGCCCGACGCGCAATAGTTCTCGACCCGGGTCACCGGGATGTAGGGCAGGCGCAGGGCCATCGCCAGCGGCACGCCGGACTTGCCGACATGCACTTCCTCGATGGCGGTGGAGAACCAGGCCGCGTCGATCTGGTTGACCTCGATGCCGGCGTCCTGGATGCATTCCTCGAAGGCCTCGATGATGAGATCCTCCGGCTCGGCGTCCCAGCGCTCTCCAAACTTGGAGCAACCCATGCCGAGAATGGCGACCTTGTCCTTGATACCCGTTGCCATGTCGTTCCCTCCTTGCCGGGAGCGCTCCGCGGCTCCCGCGTGGTTTCGTGTTGACCTTCGCGCCGGCGCCGGCGTTCAGGACGCCTGCTGCCTGGTGTGATCGGGCGCGGCCTTCCAGAAATACTTGGTGAAGCCGCGCTGGCGGTCGTACGCCTTGACCCGGAAAACCATCCGCATCGGCATGCCGACCTCGACATGACCGACATCGACGTCGGTCAAGTCTGCCATGAGACGCCCGCCTTCCTCAAACACCACCATGCCGAAATGCTGCGGCGGATCCTCGGAGAAGGTCAGGTTGTCGGCGGTCCAGCTCTGCACCTTCGCCGGGATCTCGGAGAAGGGCTGGTCGTCCTGGCTGTGATACTCGCCGCAGTTCGGATTGACGCAGATCTTGCTCTTCGGGAACTGCACCGTGCCGCACTTGCGGCACTTGCCGCCCATCATCCCGGTGATGGTGTCCTTGTTGCGGTAGAGCGCCGACAGCGCGGTCTGCTGGTCGAGCTCGGACCGCAGGCCCTTGTCCTGATTGATCAGGCCGTTGAAGGCCAGGTACTTGTTGTAGTTGGTCTCCTCGACCCGGCGCTCAAGGAAGCCCTTGATGCCGAGGCTGCGGCTGCCGGCGATGGCGTCCGTGGTGCGGAACAGCAGCGCGTCCGCGCCCTGGCCGAAGCCGACGAGCAGGATGGTCTGGTTCGGCTTGGCGTCCTGCAGGGCGTCGATCAGCATGATCAGCGCGTGCGCCGCGCCGGCCTCGCCGAGCACGCCGTGCAGGTTGTCGCGCACGGCCTCGACCGGAATGCCCTGGCTGCGCGCCACCATGGCGCCGACATTGCGGATCACCGAGGGCATGGCGAACATGTCGACCGAGGCGGGATCGACGCCGGTATCGGCGAACAGCTTGGCAAGCGCGCGGGGCACGATCTTCATGTAGCCCTCGTCGCGGATCCAGCGCTCCTCCCAGTTGTAGTCGAAGTCCTCGCCGTCGCCCTTGTAGTGGTCGACGAAGTCGTCGGCGACCTGGGCGCCGCCGAGAAACTCGGCGACCACGTTTTCGCTGCCCAGGGTCAGCGCCGCGGCGCCGTCGCCAAAGAGCAGTTCCTGCACGCCGGCGGCCTTGGCCCGGCGCTTCTCCGAGGCGACGAACAGCACGTCGCCGTCGAGGCCGCGGGCGACCTTGATGGCGTTCAGCAGCCCCGTGGTGCCGCAACGCTGCGAGGAGGTGACGTCCATCGTCATCATGTCCTCGCCGAGATTGAGGGCGGTGGTCAGCACGCCGACATTCTGCCGGTCCTTGAAGGGCATTGAGGTCGACGCCAGGAAGACCGCCTCGATGTTCTCCGGCCGGCCGCCCTGGAAGGCGTCGCGGGCGGCCTCGACCCCCATCGTCAGGGAATCCTCGTCCCAGTTGCACATCGACCGCTCGCCCTTGGAATAGGCGCGGATTCCGGAGTTGAACCAGGCGTTGGCTTCCACCATGGCCTTGCGCTGCAGGCGCCGACGCGGCACGTACCCGCCGAACGCCGTGATGCCGAGTGTCATTCGAGACCCTTACTGTTGTGATTTTCTAACCGCTGTTAGAAACATACCAGTTGGCGGTCCGAATGCAATGCTGCGCGCGGCCGCAAGCGACCCGGACGAGGAGGAACTCGATGACCCTGCCGGCAGTGCTGAAAGGCCGCCTGCGCCTGCGCCTGATCGCGGCGCCGATGTTCCTGGTCTCGGGACCGGAACTGGTGATCGCGGCCTGCAACGCGGGCATCGTCGGCTCCTTTCCGACCGCCAACTGCCGGACGGGCGAGGAATTGGAGGACTGGCTCGCGCGCATCGCCGCCGCGACCGGCGAAGCCGGGGCCGCGCCCTGGTGTCCGAACCTGATCGTGCACCGCTCCAACCCGCGCCTCGCCGACGATCTCGCCTGCGTGGTGCGCCACCGGGCGCCGCTGGTGATCGCCAGCGTCGGCTCGCCCGAGGGCGTGATCCCGGCAATCCACGACTATGGCGGGCTCGTGCTGGCCGACGTCGCCAGCATGCGGCATGCGCGCAAGGCCGCCGCCGCCGGGGCTGACGGCCTGGTGCTGCTCACCGCCGGCGCCGGCGGCCAGACCGGCTGGGCCAATCCCTTCGCCTTCGTGCGCGCCGTGCGCGAATTCTACGACGGCATCGTCGTGCTGGCGGGCGGGGTGAGCGACGCCAGGAGCCTGCGGGCCGCCGAGGTGCTGGGCTGCGATCTCGCCTATATGGGGACGCGTTTCATCGCCACCGCGGAAAGCATGGCCCCGCCCGCCTACAAGCAGATGCTGGTCGACAGCGGTCTGGACGACATCACCCTGACCCGCGCCTTCACCGGCCTGGAGACCAACATGCTGCGGCCCTCGATCCTCGCCGCGGGGCTCGATCCCG
>JBGTSP010000193.1:0-8660 GCA_041940205.1 Alphaproteobacteria bacterium | reverse complement strand
CTCACCGCGACTTCCTGCGGACGCTCTACGACCGCACGGAAGCCGAATTGCGGCAGTGCGTCGCCGCGGCGAAGGAGCGGTACCCGCCGCGGCCAAACACGCACTATATTACCTCGTGATGAGCCACAGGCTGCGCGTGCTCGTCGAGGCGGTCGATCCGCGCCTGGAGCAGGCCGCCGCGACGCTTGGCGCCTCGCGCGCCTGGGTGTTCGTCACCGTCACCCTGCCGCTGATCCTGCCCGGTATCCTGGCCGGCGCGGTGCTGGCCTTCGCCAAGGCGATGGGCGAGTTCGGCGCCACCATCACCTTCGTTTCGGCCATTCCCGGCGAAACCCAGACCCTGTCGACCGCGGTCTATGCCTTCCTGCAGGTCCCCGACGGCGAGGGGCCGGCGGTGCGGCTGGTCATCGTCTCGATCGTGATCGCCTTCGTGGCGCTCATCGCCTCGGACGCGCTGGCCGCCCGGCTGGCCCGGCGGATCGCGGGACCATGAGCCTCTCCGTCCGCCTGCGCCACGATTTCGGGGACTTCGTCCTCGATGCCGCCTTCGAGGCGCCGGCCGGCATCACCGTGCTGTTCGGCCGCTCGGGCTCGGGCAAGAGTTCCATCATCAACGCCGTGGCCGGCCTGCTGACCCCCGACGAGGGCCGGATCGTGCTGCAGGACCGGGTGCTGTTCGACCGCGCGGCGGGCGTGGCGCTGCCGCCCCACCGTCGGCGGCTGGGCGCCATCTTCCAGGAGGGCCGGCTGTTTCCGCACCTGACGGTGCGCCAGAACCTGCTCTACGGCCGCCGCTTCGCGCCGCGCGACGCGTCGCTGGCGCCGGTGGAGCGCATCGTCGAGATGCTCGGCCTCGGCCCGCTGCTACGGCGCCGGCCGGGGGCGCTTTCGGGGGGCGAAAAGCAGCGCGTCGCGATCGGCCGGGCGCTGCTGGCCGGACCGGAACTGATCCTCGCCGACGAGCCGCTGGCGGCGCTGGACGAGGCCCGCAAGGCGGAGATCCTGCCCTATTTCGAGCGGCTCCGGGACGAGGTCTCGATCCCCTTTCTCTATGTCAGCCATGCCCCGACCGAGGTCGCCCGGCTGGCCACCACGGTGGTCGCGCTGCAGGCCGGGCGGGTGCTGACCCAGGGGCCCGCGGTCGCCGTGCTGGGCGATCCGATGGTGCTGCCGGCCGGCGTGCGCGGCGCCGGCGCGGTGCTGGAGGCGCGGGTGAAGGCGCACCATGCCGACGGGCTGAGCGAACTCGAGGCCGGCGGCCAGGCGCTGTTCCTGGCCCGGGTGCCGCACCCGCCGGGCAGCGCGCTGCGGGTGCGCATCCCGGCGCAGGACGTCCTGCTCTCGCGCACCGTGCCCGAGGGCCTGTCGGCGCTGAACGTGCTGGCGGGCATTATCGAGCATGTGCGGCCGGGCGAGGGGCCCGGCGCCATCGTCCAGGTGCGCACGCCCGCGGGCCTGGTGCTGGCGCGGATCACCCGGCGTTCGGCCGACGCGCTCGGCCTGGCGCCGGGCGTCGACTGCCACGCCATCATCAAGACCGTCGCCATCGCGCCCGAGGACGTCAGCGGCGAGCGGCCCGATTCCGAAGGCTGAGCCGGGCCGGGCTCAGCCCGGCAGGCAGACCACGGCCTCGCCGGTCACCACCGCCTCGCCCTTCTGGTTGACGGTGCGCAGCTGCAGCGTCAGCAGCGTATCGTCGCCCTCGGGCTCGATCGCGGTGACCTCGGCCTCCCCGGTCAGGTCGTCTCCCGGCCAGACCTGGTTGGTGAAGCGCACGCCGAAACGGCGCACCGCCTCGGCCCCGAACCGGTCGGTCAGCAGCCGGCCGGTCATGCCCATGGTCAGCATGCCGTGGGCGAACACGCCGGGATAGCCGGCGGCCTCGCGGCAGTAGACATCGTCGGTATGCAGCGGGTTGTAGTCGCCCGAGGCGCCGGCATACATCACCAGCTGGGTGCGCTTGAGATCGCGAACCAGGACCTGCTCGAAGCGGTCGCCGATCGTCCAGTCCTTGCTGCTCATCGTTTCTCCCTCCCTGTTCGCATCAGCCCTGGTCGACCGGCCGTTCGGTCTTCACGCCGACGGCCCGCGCGGTGCAGACCAGTTCGCCGGCCTGGTCGCGATACTCGACGATGCGTTCGGCGAAGCGCAGCGTGCCGGCACGCTTGCTCTGCTTTTCCCAGGTCTCGCCGTCGCGGATGGTCACGCTCAGCACGTCGCCGGCGCGGACCGGGCGGTGAAACTCGAAATGCTGCTCGGCGTGCAGGCTGCCGCTGGAGGCCGGCTTGCCCTCGATGCCGCTGGCGCTGCCGCCGGAACCGAACCAGGGCTCGCCCGGCTTCGGGCGCAGGTGGTAGTCGGGATTGAATTGCGCCACCGCCTGCGGAAAGGTCGGCGGGGCGACCAGGCCGGCGCCCGCCTCGGCGCCGTTCTCGAAATACTCGTAGCTGTCGTCCCCGATGGCGCGGGAAAACATCATGATGTGACTGGCCTCCACCGGGAAGACCATGGGCTTGCCGTCGCTCACGTGGCTGTCCTCGTTCCTGTCGTTTCGATACCGGAACGGACTTTAGAGCGCCCGGTCGGCGACGGGAACGGCCGGCCGCCCGACGCGCGGCGACCGGCGGTTTCTCCGGCGGCGGTTCAGGCGAGGCCGAGCAGGCGGGCGGCGAGGATCATCTGGCAGAAGAACCCCGCGGCGAAGGCCAGCGTGCGCAGCACCGGAATGCCGAAGGCGTAGACCACGGCATGCGCGATGCGGGCCCAGAAGAACACGGCGCAGGCCGCGGCGGTCAGGCCCGTGCCGAGGTCCGCCACGTGCACCGCCAGCGCCAGCGGGGCGAAGACCACGAGGTTCTCGATGGCGTTGCGGTGCGCGTTCTCCAGCCGCCAGGCCCAGTCGGCCTCGGGCCTGGTGTCGGGCTTCGGATTGCGCAGCGCCGGCCAGACGCCGATCTCGCGCAGGCGGTTGAGGATGATCGGCACCCAGATCAGCCCGGTGAAGGCGGCGACCAGGGTGGTGTAGAGCAGTTCGGCGGATTGCGGCATGCGGGATCTCCCATGTTCGACCACCGGTTCACGGTCCGGCGGCAGATGCAGGATAGGGCGCGAAAATGCCCGTTTCTATGCCGGTTCAGATCGGATACCTTGCAGAAACGACTGATCGGAGCCGCCATGACCACGCCGTTCGATGCCGCGCTGAGCGATCTGCGGATTCGCGCCTCGGTGCTGCTGCACGAGCGCTACAGCCCGCCCTGGGCGGTCGACGTGCCGGCCCAGGCGACCCTGCGGGCGGCGCTGGCGGCGCCGGACGACGCCCTCATCGTGCCCTTCCACCTGGTGCGGGCCGGCGGCTTCGAGTTGCGTTACGATGGTGCGGAGGCCCGGCCGATCGCGCTCGGCGAGGTCGCGATCTGCGCGTCGGGCGCGCCGCATCGCATGTCGGAAGGCCGGGCGGACATCGTCGTGCCGCTGTCGCAACTGCTGACCGGAACGCCCGCCCCGTGGAGCACGGACCCGGCGACCGCGAGGACCGAGCTGATCTGCGGCGCCTTCCAGCTTCGGGCCTCCCCGCTCAACCCGCTGCTGGCGGCCCTGCCGCGGGTGCTGACGGTGCAGGCCAGCGGACCCGGCGCGCCGGCGCTGCTCGGCCATGCGGCGGAGATGCTGGCGCTGGAGGTCGCCCGCGGCCGGGACGGTTTCGTGGCGGCGCGGCTGCTGGAAGTGTTCCTCGCCGAGGCGCTGCGGGCCTACAGCGTCAGCCGCGAGGCGCTGGCCGGCGGCTGGTTCCGGGCGATCGCCGATCCCCGCATCGGCCAGGCGCTGGCCGGTTTCCACCGCCAGCCCGATGCGCCCTGGAGCGTCGCCCGCCTGGCCGACGGCGCGGCGATGTCGGCCTCGCGCTTCGCCGCCCGGTTTCGCGAGGCGATGGGCATGGGGCCGATGGCCTATGTCGCGCGCTGGCGCATGGCGGTGGCCTGCCAGCGGCTGCGCGAGGGGGAGGAAAGCCTGGAGACCATTGCGGATGCCGTCGGCTACCGTGATGCCACCGCCTTCAGCCGGGCCTTCAAGACGCGGATTGGCGCCAGTCCGGCCCGCTGGCGGGCGCGGCAGGCCGGGATCGGGGCCTGAGGCCCGGGCCCGGACCTCGACACCCGTTTGCCCGGCTCAGCGCGGGCAGCTCGCGGGGTGGCGCGAACAGGCGCGCTTGCAGGCGGCATCGGCATCGAAGCAGGCGCCGATGTACTGCGCCCGGTCCGTCTCCAGGGTGGCGCAGAAATCCCCGGTCCGGCCCGGCGCGATCGCGCGCTGCAGCAGCAGGGCGTTGCCGCTCGAGCGGTAGAAGACCGCGATCGCCGCATCGTAGCCGTTGCGGACCGAGAATCCGCGGTCGCCGCAGTTCCGGGCTTCGCCCAGCACCAGGCCGGGACGTCCGCCCGGACGAGCGGCGGCCCCGTCCGCGGTCTCCGGCGCATCGCCCGCCCGGCTCGCCTGTACGCAGCGGGCCCAGCCGGTCCAGCCGTCGATCATCAGCCGCCAGGCGCGCTCGATCGCCCGGTGCCCGGCGATCTGGCTGTCGATGTCGCTGTCCGGCGTGGTTTCCCAGCGGCAGGCGGGATCGCGCCGGCAGGCCGCTTCCCGGGCGCGCTCCTCGGCCAGCCGCCGCTCGAACATCGCGCCGGCATCCCGCAGCGCGCGGGCCTGTCCTCCCATCATGGCGACGACCTGCTCGAAGACGCCGTCGGGCACGTCGGCCGTCGCCCGCCACCGGGTCTGCAGCAGCGGCGCCAGCATCTGCGCGATGCCGGCCCGGGCCTGGCGGGTCGGCGGCGTCATCGCGGCGATCCGCTCGAGGGCGCCGCGCGCATGGGCCTCGCAATGCCGGCTCCGCGCCTCCGAGACCATGTCGAGGGTTTGCGCCGGGACCGTCGCCGGCGCCAGCAGCAGCACCGCCAGCAGCAGGCCGGCGATTCGCCGGCGGACGCGCTCAGTCCTCGAAGCCGACATAGCGCACGAAGGCCTCGTTGGGTTCGCGGTCCGAGCGGACGGCGTTGGCCGGAAAGCTCTGGTCGGGCCAGCCGAGCGCGATCGCGGTCATGATCACCTCGTCCTCCGGGATCGCCGCGACCTCGCGGACGATGTCCGAGCGGGCGATGCCCTGGCCGTTGACCACGGCGCCGAGACCCCGGCTCCAGGCCGCGAGCACGATGCCGTAGCTCAGCGCGCCGAGGTCGAAATGGCAGGTCGCGCCGGGATCCAGCACCTTATCGTAGGTCAGGATGATCGAGACCGGGGCGTCGAACTGCCGGAAGCCGCGGCGCACCCAGTCCTGCCGGCGCTCGGCGTCGTGCCGCTCGATGCCCATCACGGCGAACAGTTTCTTGGCGATGTCCACCTGGCGGCGCCGGTGCTCGCCCTCGTAGGGGCCGTGGGTGAGGATGTCGCGCCTGGCCGGCACGCCGGCCTCCATCTCCTCCATGTTGCGCCGGCGGACCTCGTCGAGCGGCTCGCCGGTCAGCACGTGCACGTGCCAGGGCTGGCTGTTCATCGAGGAGGGCGCGCGCTTGGCCAGCGTGATCACCGCGTCGATCTCGGCCCGCGGCACGGGCTTCTTCAGGAACCCGCGCACGCTGCCGCGCGAGGTCACCACGTCCTTGAAATCCATGCATCCTCTCCCGCCCGACGTCCCGCGCTTTGCCATCGAACCGCCCGGGCTGGCAAGCCTCGAGCGCGGTTTGGAGCCCCGCCCGTCTTGGCGTAGGGATGAGGACATGAAGGACCGGGTGCAATGGATCGCGGCGGACTGGGGCACCTCCAGGCTGCGGCTCTGGGCGATGGACGATGGTGGCGAGGCCGTGGCGGAGCGCGCGCTCGACCGGGGCATGGCCACGCTCGCGCCGGATGAATTCGAAGCGGTGCTGCTGCAGGCCGCGGGCGACTGGCTGGACGCCCGATCCCGCCGGGCGGTGATCGCCTGCGGCATGGTCGGCGCCCGCCAGGGCTGGAGCGAGGCCGCCTACCGGGCGGTGCCGGCCGCGCCGCTGGGTGCCGGCGGCTTCACCCGCGCGCCGGTGCGCGATGGCCGGATTGCGGTCTGGATCGTGCCGGGCCTGAGCCAGGACAGTCCCGCCGACGTGCTGCGCGGCGAGGAAACCCAGGTGGCCGGGTTCCTGGCCGGCGAACCGGACTTCGCCGGCACCGTCTGTCTGCCCGGCACGCACAGCAAGTGGGTGCGGATCGCCGACGGGCGGGTCACCGGGTTTCGCACCGCGATGACCGGCGAACTGTTCGCGCTGCTGCGTGAGCGCTCGATCCTGCGCCATTCCCTCGAGGGCGCCGGCGACGACGGCGCGGCGAGCGCGGCCGCGGTCGACCCGGCGGCGGTCGACCCGGCGGCGGTCGACCCGGAAGCCTTTCGCGCGGCCCTGGCGGCCGCCGGAGACGTCCTTGCCGAATTGCCGCTTTCGCTGTTTTCGATCCGGGCCGGCGATCTGCTGCATGCCGTCCCGCCGGCGCAGGCGCGGGCGCGCCTGTCGGCGCTGCTGATCGCGGCCGAGGTCGGGGCGGCCCGCGCCGGAAGCGCGGGCGGCGAGATCGTGCTGCTGGGGGCGGCGTCGCTGGCGGGGCTCTACGAGGAGGCGATCCGCGCGGCCGGCGGCACGGCCCGGCGGGTGGACGCCACGGCTGCCACCCTGGCCGGCCTGCGGGCGGCCCGCGCCCTGATCGGGGAGAACGGGGATGACTGAGACCGCACGGCCGCTGATCGCCATCCTGCGGGGCCTGGAACCCGCCGAGTCCGTCGCCGTCGGCGCGGAGCTTGTCGCCGCCGGCATCACCCGGATCGAGGTCCCGCTGAATTCGCCCGCGCCGTTCGAGAGCATCGCCCTGCTTGCCCGCGAATTCGCCGGCGTCGCCGAAATCGGCGCCGGCACGGTGCTGACGGTGGACGAGGTGGCGCGTCTCGTCGAGGCGGGCGGCACCTTCGCGGTCTCGCCGAACTGCGATCCCGCGGTCATCGCGGCGACGAAGGCGGCCGGTCTCGGTTCCTGGCCCGGCGTGTTCACGGCGAGCGAATGCCTGGCCGCGCTCGCCGCCGGCGCGGACGCGCTGAAATTCTTCCCCGCCTTCCTGCTGACCCCGGCGGGCCTCTCGGCGTTGCGCGCGGTGCTGCCGCCGCAGACGCCCTGCTATGCGGTCGGCGGCGTGGGGGCGCCGGACTTCGCCGCCTGGCTCGCCGCCGGCGCCGCGGGCTTCGGGCTGGGCACCGCGCTCTACAAGCCGGGGCGAAGCGCAGCCGAGGTGCGAAGCGCGGCCCGGACCATCGTGCGGGCCTACGATGACGCGATCGCCTGACGGCGAGGCCGGCGAAACGGAAGACCCGCCGGACCGGCTCGCCGCGCTCGCCGCGCAGACCCTGGCGGTCTACGAGCGCAACGCCACGCGGTTCGACAGGGAGCGGTCTCGCCACCTGCACGAGCGGGCCTGGCTGGAGCGGTTCGTGGCGGACCTGCCGACAGGCGCGCCACTGCTGGACCTGGGCTGCGGCGCCGGCGAGCCGATCGCGACCTGGCTGCGCGACCGCGGCTTCGCGGTCACCGGCCTGGACGGCGCGCCCGCGATGCTGGCGCTGGCCCGTGCCCGCGCACCCGAGGGCGACTGGCGGCAGGGCGACATGCGCACGCTCGAACTCGCGGACCGCTTCGCCGGCATCGTCGCCTGGGACAGTTTCTTTCACCTGACCGCCGCCGAGCAGCGCGCCTGCCTGCCGCGGCTCGCCCGTCACCTGCGTCCCGGGGGACGGCTGATGGCGACCGTGGGTCCGGCGGCGGGCGCGGTGACCGGCCGGGTCGGCGACGAGATGGTCCATCATGCCAGCCTCGATCCCTCGGACTATGGCGCGATCCTGCGGGCGAACGGCCTGCGCCTGCTGCGTTTCGTCGTCGAGGATCCGGCCTGCGGTCGCCGCACCGTGCTGCTGGCCGAACGCGGCGCCGGCTGAGCGACGGTTCCCGCCAGGCGGCGGTTCGCGCGAAACGCCGCAGGCGAGCGGACTTCGTTCCGTGTCATACTTCGCGCCGCCGATCAGGGAGTGTCCGGCTTGGTAGCCCGTGTTGTCCCCGTCGATCCCTTCGACCTGGTGCTGTTCGGCGCCACCGGCGATCTTGCCCGGCGCAAGCTCATCCCGGCGCTCTACTACCGCGTGCATGACGGCCAGATGCCGGAGACCGCCCGGGTGATCGGCGCGGCCCGGCGCGATCTCGACGCCGACGGCTTCCGCCGGCTGGCCGAGAGCGCGCTGGAGGAGTTCGTACCGGCGCACGACCTCGAGGCGGAGGCGGCGCGGCGCTTCCTGTCGATGCTGGACTATGTCGCCGTCGACATCGCCGGCCCCCGGGGCTGGGAGGCGCTCGACGCCGCGCTGCCGGAGGATCCCGAGCGCCTGCGGATCTTCTATCTCTCCGTCGCGCCCGGCCTGTTCGCCCCGGTGGTCGCGCGCATCCACGAGACGGGCCTGTCGCGCCCCGACAGCCGCATCGTGATCGAAAAGCCGATCGGCCACGACCTGGCCTCGGCGCGGGAACTCAATGCCGGTTTCGCGGGCCGGTTCACCGAGAGCCAGATCTACCGGATCGACCATTATCTGGGGAAGGAGACGGTGC
>JBGTSP010000192.1:0-8661 GCA_041940205.1 Alphaproteobacteria bacterium | reverse complement strand
GAGGGTGGTCATGAAGCTTTGGTGTTCCTGCGCGGCGCGCGGGCGCGGTCGCCGGCTCTATAGCGGTTTTGACTGGCTCCTGCCAGCGCATGGCCGGCAAATCCTGCCGGGCAGGCCGGGTGGCGGCGGTCGATTCTGCCGCGAGCGGCGATCCGTTCTCACTTAAGTTATTGATATTGCTGAAACTGATTCTGGCTCGGGACTTGCTCGACGCAAGCCGGGCGCATCCGCGTCCGCGTTCCGGAATGGCCTGATGTCGATCCAGCCCCTCTCGAATTCCCTGCCGGCTTCCGAGCGCGCGGTTCCGCGCGGGCGTGCCGGCCAAATTGATGCGGGGCGCCAGGACGAGGCGTTCGCCCTGCCGGAGGAAACGGCGGCGCAGGCGGCCTCCACCCCCTCACCGGCTGGCTCGGCGGCCGCGTCCGAAGCGGGGGAGAAGAAGGCTGGTGCCGCGCAGGAAGCCCCGGCGGAGCCGAGCGGCGCCGCAGTGCCCGGCAAGAGCGCCGGGACGCCGCAGCCGGCTGCCGCGCGGCCCGATCCGGGCCTGCTCGCGACGCTCGCCGCCGCAGCGCAGGGCAAGGTCGTGGGGCAGGGCGAGGCCGCGGGGCAGGGCGAGGCGGAGGCGCTTTCGGTCGCGGAAACCAGCTCGGGCGAAGAGAAGCCGGTCGTGACCGGCGATGCCGCTGCGGCGAGCCAGCCCGTGCCCGAGATCATCGTGGCGCCGGATATCGTGCCGGCCGAGGCAGCGACCACTGCTGCAGCGGCGACGGCGGTTCCGGCCCTGCCAGTGCCTGTGGCGCCCGTGCCGGTTCCGGCTCTCGCTCTGCCGGCGGCGGCCGATGCCGTGGCGGCGCCCGCCGAGGACGCGGCCGGCGGGCTCGCCGTCGCGACCGATGCGGCGGGGCACCCGCCCCGCGCCCAGGGCCGGTCGCCGGCACACATCCTGCTCGACGCGGCGCTCGCGGCGCCGGCGAGCACCGACGCAACTGCAGACCCGACGCCGGAGCAGCTTGCCCAGGCGAAGCCGGCGGGTGAGCCGGACGGCGCGAAGACCGATGGCGCCGAGCCGCCGCGGGCAACCCCGGCCGTGATGCCGCTGGCGAGCTTCAAGGCGCTCGAGGCGATGCAGCCGGCGCAGAAACCGATCGATCTCTCGGCGCTGACCCCGCAGGTCTCGGCATGGAGTGATCCCGCCCGCGGCCTGTCGGCGCTGGATCAGCCCGCTGCGCAGCAGCCCGGCGCCGCAAACGGCCAGGGCCTCGCCGGCGGCCAGCCGACGCCGCTGCATGTCGTGCCGATCGAGATCGGCCTGCGCGCGCTTGCCGGAGCGCGGCAGTTCGACATCAGGCTCGATCCCGGCGAGCTCGGGCGCGTCGACGTCAATCTCTCGATCTCCGACGAGGGCGAGATCAATGCGCGGCTGGTGGTCGACCGTGTCGAGACGCTGCATCTGTTGCAGCGCGACGCGCGGACGCTCGAGCGCGCCTTCGAGCAGGCCGGCCTCAAGCCCTCCGATGGCGGCGTCGAGATCACGTTGCGCGACACGTCCTACCAGCCGGGCTTCCGCCAGAACCGGCAGCAGCAGGAGGCGCCGCAGCGCGACGGCGTCGGGGCGGGTGCTTCCGATGGCGAAACCGCTGCCGTTTCGACCGAACCCGCATCGACCCGCCGCCTCGTCAGGCTCGGCGGCGTCGATCTCAGCATCTGACCCGGGAGAACCGGCATGGCGATTTCCAACACCAGCGGCGTCTCGAGCACTGGCTCCAGCTCCACCGGCTCCTCCAGCTCGGCGACGACGATCGCCAACAATTTCGACCAGTTCCTGACCCTGCTAACCACCCAGCTCCGGAACCAGTCGCCGCTCGACCCGCTCGACACCAACCAGTTCACCGAGCAGCAGCTCAAGACGAACGAGACGCTGGGCTCGCTGCTGAGCCTGAGTGCGGCCAGCACCGCGACGAACGCGGTCGGCTTCGTCGGTACCACCATCTCGACCGACGGCGCGACGACACGGCTCAGCAACGAGAAGGCGGAGTGGCAGGTCACCATGCCGGCCGCCGGCACCGCGACCATCACAATTAAGGATTCCTCGGGCAGCGTCGTGCAGACGATGACGAAGAGCTTCGTCAAGGGCGAGCAGGTCTTCACCTGGGACGGCACGACCTCGACCGCGGCGAAGGCGCCGGACGGCGAATACACCATCAGCATTGACGCCAAGGACATCTCGGGCCAGTCGATCACGGCGACGACCCAGATCAGCGGCGTGGTCGACGGCGTCGACTTCACCAGCTCGATCCCGCTGCCGCTGCCGCAGATCCTGAAGAATGTGCGCTACAGCAACGGCCAGCCGCTCAAGGAGAAGCCGGTCGTCAGCGCGATCGAGGCCGCCAGGCAGATGCTCGGCGAAGGCGGGCGCCTCGTCATCCGGCCCTCGGGCACCGAGCCGGTGGTCCGGGTGATGGTGGAAGGCGCGGACGCGGCCCAGATCGACCGTTCGGTGGGCGAGCTGTGCGCCGTGATCGAGGCCGAAGCGGGCCGATGAGCCGGGGACGCGTGCTGATCGTCGCCGGTTCCGATTCCGGCGGCGGTGCGGGAATCCAGGCCGACATCAAGGCGGTGACGGCGCTGGGCGGTCACGCCGCCACGGCGATCACCGCGCTGACTGCGCAGAACACCACCGGCGTCTACGGCATCCACGAGGTGCCGCTCGATTTCCTGCGCCAGCAGATGGAACTGGTGCTGGAGGATATCGGCGCCGACTGCATCAAGACCGGAATGCTGCACAGTCCCGAGGTCATCCATCTCGTCGCCGATGTGCTGGAGGCGCATGCTCCGGACGTACCGCTGGTGGTCGATCCGGTGATGGTCGCCAAGGGCGGGGCCAGGCTGCTGCAGGAGCAGGCCACGCAGGCGCTGCGCACGCGCCTGCTGCCAATGGCCAGCGTGCTGACGCCCAACCTGCCGGAGGCGGAGATCCTCGCCGAGCGGCCGATCTCCAGCCTCGACGACCAGCGTGCGGCCGGTGCGGCGCTGCGGGCGATGGGCGCGGCGGCGGTGCTGATGAAGGGCGGGCACCTGGAAGGCCCGGAGGTCAACGATCTGCTGCTCGGCGAAGGCGGCGAACGGCTGTTCACCGCGGTGCGGCTGGAGACCCGCCATACCCACGGCACCGGCTGTACCCTGGCTTCCGCGATCGCCTGCGGCCTGGCCCTGGGGCGCGAACTCGAGACCGCGGTGGCTGAGGCGCGCGACTATGTCCTGGAAGCGATCCGCACGGCGCCGGGGCTGGGTCGGGGGCACGGCCCGCTGAACCACGGCCACACCCTGCACCGGGCCTGAACGGCCGGCGCGGAGCGGGCGGATACGGGTGATGACGGGACCGCGCGAGCGCCGGTACGAATGGGGCGACCCGGCGGCCGGCCGGGCGAGGCTGGGCCGGGTCAGCGGCATGGACTATCTCACCGCCGAGATGGAAGGGGCCCACCCGCCGCCGCCGATCTGCGTCGCGATGGGCTTTCGCCTGAGCGAACTGGCGCCCGGCCGGGTAGTCTATGCCGGTCGGCCGGGGGAGGATCACTGCAACGTCATGGGCACGGCCCAGGGCGGCTGGGTCGCCTCTATTCTCGACGCGGCGATGAGTTCGGTCGTGCATTCCCTGCTGCCGGCGGGGCCGACCTACAGTACGCTCGAGATGAAGGTGAACTTCGTGCGCCCCGTGATCGTGGACGGCGGACTGTTGCGGGCGGTCGCCACCAGCGTGCATGCCGGCCGGCGCACCGGCACGGCGGAGGGCCGCCTGCTGGATGCGGACGAGCGGCTGCTGGCGCACGGCAGCGTCACCTGCCTGATCACCGCCGCGGAGAACTGACGATGCGCATTCCCCTCTACCAGGTCGACGCCTTCGCCACGCGTCCCTTCGGCGGCAATCCCGCGGCGGTCTGCCCGCTGGAGGCCTGGCCCGACGACGCGCTGCTGCAGGCGATCGCGGCGGAGAACAATCTCTCGGAAACCGCCTTCATCGTCGCCGACGGCGAACGCTACCGCCTGCGCTGGTTCACCCCGGCGCTGGAGGTCAATCTCTGCGGTCACGCCACGCTGGCGACCGCGCATGTGCTGTTCGAGGAACTCGTCCCCGAACGCGAGGCGCTGTTCTTCGACACCCTGTCGGGCGAGCTGGCGGTGCGGCGCACGGCGGACGGCCTGACCATGGATTTCCCGGCACTGCCGCCGGAGCCGGCGCAGGCCGCGCCGGAGATCGTCGCGGCACTTGGCGCCGAGCCCGAGGCGGTGCACCCGATCCGGGCGATCCACGGCAACCGTTACCTGATGGCGGTGTTCGCGAACGAGGCCGAGGTCGCGGCCCTGGTCCCGGACACGAGACGGCTGGGGCGCGAGCTCAAGGCCAACGTGATCTGCACCGCGCCGGGCGAGAACACGGACTTCGTCTCCCGCTTCTTCGCGCCGGCCTCGGGCATCGACGAGGATCCGGTGACCGGGTCGGCGCACTGCACGCTCACCCCCTACTGGGCCGGCCGGCTGGGACGGAACCGGCTTGCCGCGCGGCAGATCTCGCGGCGCGGCGGCGATCTGGTATGCGAACTGGCCGGCGAGCGGGTCCTGCTGTCGGGACAGTGCACCACCGTCCTGCGCGGCCATCTCGACCTCGCGGCGGCCTGAACGAAGCGATAGAAGAGGCCATCGCGGACCGGCGTTTCACCTGTTCGTCACGATCGGCCCGGTATCATCGGGCGAGCAACAACGAGGACCCCCATGTCGCGGCGCGCCGTTCCCCCGCCAGAGCGCTGTCTGCGGCGGCCGTCCGGCAGCGCGGACATGCGGATCGTCGCCGCGCTGTTCCGCGAATATGCCGAAACCATGGACTTCGATCTCTGCTTCCAGGATTTCGAGAGCGAACTGCGCGACCTGCCGGGTGCCTACGCGCCGCCCACCGGCGCGCTGATCCTGGCCGAGCGTCGCGGCGAGGCGGTGGGCGTTGTCGGCCTGCGCGACCTGGGCGATGGCGCCTGCGAGATGAAACGGCTCTACCTGCGACCGGCTGCGCGCGGCGACGGCCTGGGCCAGGAACTGCTGGACGCCGTGCTGGAGGAAGCCCGCCGTCTCGGCTACCGGCGGATGCGCCTGGATACCATTCCCGGCTATCACGACCGGGCGATCACGGCCTATCGGGCCCGCGGTTTCCGGGAGATCGGGGCCTACACCCACAACCCGGTGCCGGGCGCCCTTTTCATGGAACTCGATCTCGGCTGAACGCTTCGCGGCGGCCTCAGGTCTTCGCCTCGAACAGTTCGACGGGATTGCCCGAGGGATCCTCGCACAGCACCTGACGACCGCCGGGTCCGTCGATGATGGGACCGCGAAAGCGGACGCCGTCGGCGGCGAGCGCGGCATGCAGGGCATCGAGATCGTCGATCGCGAGCACGATCCGGTTCCAGCCGCCGGGTTCCGGCTGCGCGCCGTCGGGCATCGCCCGGGCCGCCGAGGAACGTGGGCCGGCGAGCCAGAGCGCCAGGTCGTCCCTCTCGACGATCGCCATCGCCGGGCCGAACTGCTGGCTGAGGGAAAAGCCCAGATGCCCGGTATAGAAGGCGACCGACAGGTCGACGTCGTGAACGAGGTAACGGAACCGGGCCATGGGGCGCTCTCCCGGCGAGGGGGTCAGGTTTCGGCGCGGATCGCCTCCAGCGTCTCGATGAAGCGCGCCACGTCGTTTTCGTCATTGTAATAGTGCAGGCCCATGCGGTTCATCAGCCCGATGTCGCGCGCCTCCATGTCGATCCGGGTGGAGAAGCTCGACGTGGTCGAGATGTTGATGCCGCGCCGGCGCATCGCCGCCTTCAGCGCGGCGGGCTCGCAGTCGTCGACGGAAAAACTGACGATGCCGCAGCGTTCGCGGCCGAGATCGCGGACGGCGACCCCGTCCAGCGCCGCCAGCCGCGCGCGCATGTCCCCGGCCAGCGCCGCGATGCGGCCGGCGATCGCCTCGAGGCCGAATCCGAGGGCGTAGTCGACCGCGACGCCGAGGCCGATCTTGCCGGCGACATAGTTCTCCCAGTTCTCGAAACGCCGGGCGTCGGGGCGCATCTCGTAGCGGCCCGGCGCCACCCAGCTCGCGGCATGCAGGTCGAGAAAGGTCGGCTCGATGCGCTCGAGCATGCTCTCGCGGACATAGAGGAAGCCGGAGCCGCGCGGACCGCGAAGATATTTCCTTCCCGTCGCCGAGAGCATGTCGCAGCCCAGTTCCTCGACGTCGAGCGGCAGCTGGCCGGCCGACTGGCAGGCGTCCAGCAGGTAGGGGATGCCCGCCGCGCGGGCGACGCGGCCGATCGCGGCGGCGGGATTGACGAGCCCGCCATTGGTCGGCACGTGGGTGATCGAGATCAGTTTCACCCGCTCGTCGATCAGGCCTTCCAGTGCGGTGACATCGACCTGGCCGTGCGCGTCGTTGGGGATCACGTCGATGATCGCACCGGTGCGTTCCGCGACCTGCAGGTAGGCGATGAAGTTCGAGGCGTATTCGCTGATCGCGGTGAGGATGCGGTCGCCCGGCCGGAAATCGAGGCCGTAGAAGGCCATGTCCCAGGCCACCGTGGCATTCTCGACCACGGCGATTTCCCCGGGCTGGCAGTTCAGCAGGCGGGCGATCGCCCGGTAGCTGTTCCCGATGGCCTCTTCCGCCTCCTCCGCGGCCTCGTAGCCGCCGGTCATCGCCTCGCGCCGGAGATGGTCCGTCAGCGCCGTCAGCACCGGCGCCGGCATCAGCCCGGCGCCGCAGGCGTTCAGGTGCAGGACCTCGGCGAGACCCGGGGTTTCGGCGCGGGCGCGGGCCCAGGGGTCTGCCGCGGTCATCCCTCCGACCTTCCCAGTTCCGCCGACAGCGCCGCGATCAGGCGGTCGATGTCCCCTTCGTCGTTGTAGAGGTGCGGCGTCACCCGCATGCTGTCGCCGCGCAGGCTGACATGGATGCGCCGTTCCGCCAGCCGTTCGAGCAGGCCGTCGGGCGGACCGCCGGGAAAACGCAGGCCGAGGAAGTGCGCCGCCCGCAGCTCCCGGGGAGCGCAGGTGAGCCCCAGCGCGCCGGCCCGCTCGGCGAGCATGTCGGTTCGGGCCCGCAGGGTGGTGCGGATGTTCTCGACGCCCCATTCGAGCAGTTGCGCCAGCGCGGCGTTGGCCATCGGCTGCAGCGCAAAATTGGCAACCTCGCCGACATCGAAACGCCGCGCGCCGGGCTGGTAATCGTCCTGGTAGTCGACCAGGGCGGCGAAGTTCTCCGAGCCGCGCCGGGCGATCCAGTTGTGTTCAATCGGTTCGCCCGCCTGCCAGCGCGGGGCGACGTAGAGGAAGCCCAGCGAATAGGGCCCCATCATCCACTTGTAGCCCGCGGCCACCGCGAAGTCGGGGTCGACGGCCGCGACATCGAACGGCGTGGCGCCGATGGACTGGGTGAGGTCGAGCACGAGCGCCGCTCCGACCTCGCGGCAGCGGGCGCCGACGGCGACGAGATCGATCAGGCTGCCGTCGGTCCACAGCAGGTTGCCGCAGGCGACGATCGACACGCCCGGCCGGATCGCTTCCAGCAGGGCCTCGCCGATGCCGGCATGGTTGCCCCGGCGCACTGTCTCCACCGAGCCGCCGCCGGCCGCCGCCAGTTCGCGCCAGCCGTAGACCATCGAGGGAAACTGGTCCTCGAGCACGAGGATGCGTCCCCCGGCCCGCGGGGCGAGGTTGCGGGCGGCCACGGCGACGCCGTAGCTCACCGCGGGCACCACGGCGATGTCGTCGTCGTCGGCGTTGATCAGCCGGGCGAACAGGCGCCGGCCCTCCTCGGGCGCGGCGAAGAAATCCGGCGGGGTGATCGTCCAGGGCCGCGCCTTCGCCGCAACCGCGCGCTCGCCGATCTCGACGACATGGCGCATCAGCGGCGACATGTAGGCGCAGTTCAGATAGGTGACGTCGGCGGGAATGTCGAACAGGGCCCGCTGGCTGGGGATCATGGTGTTCTCGCGGCCGGGTTGGGATCAGCCTTCGCTCTTAACGCCCGTGCCGTGGCCTGACAATCACGGGGCCGCCCCGCTTCCCGCGCATGTCTCATGCCCCGCTTCCCGCGCATGCCTCATGCCCCGCTTCCCGCGCATGCCTCATGCGACAATCCACCGGTTGACTTGCCCGATGGCGATTTTCACACTCCGCGCCCGTTTCCCTACTGCCACGGGAGAGTCCCGGTGAAACCCTCGCGCCTGCCCGCGAATCCCAATTTCTCGTCCGGACCCTGCGCCAAGCGGCCGGGCTGGTCTCCGGCCGTGCTGGCGGATGCCGCCCTCGGCCGCTCGCATCGCGACGCGCTGGCCAAGGGCAAGCTGCAGCAGGCGATCGAGCAGACCCGCACGGTACTGGGCATTCCGGCCGACTATCGCATCGGCATCGTTCCCGCCTCGGACACCGGGGCGGTCGAGATGGCCCTGTGGTCGATGCTGGGCGCGCGCGGCGTCGACATGCTGGCCTGGGAGAGCTTCGGCAAGGGCTGGGTGAAGGACGTCACCGATCATCTCAAGCTCGACGACGTGCGGGTCTTCGAGACCGGCTACGGCGGCCTGCCGGACCTCGGCGCGGTCGACTGGTCGCGCGACGTGGTGTTCACCTGGA
>JBGTSP010000191.1:0-8710 GCA_041940205.1 Alphaproteobacteria bacterium | reverse complement strand
GGCGCCGACGCTGGTCATCGGCGAGGAAGTCGGCACCGGCAACGGCAAGCGCATCGACATCGCCCTCGACCCGCTGGAAGGCACGACGATCACCGCCAAGGGCCTGCCCAATTCGCTCGCGGTGCTGGCCCTCTCCGAGGAAGGCGGCCTGCTGAACGCGCCGGACGTCTACATGGACAAGATCGCCGTCGGCGGCGGCCTGCCGGACGGCGTGGTCGATCTCGACCGCAGCCCGGCCGAGAATGTCGCCGCGCTCGCCAAGGCCAAGGGCGTCGCCGATTCCGACATCGTCGCCTGCGTGCTCGACAGGCCGCGCCATGCCGAGATCAGCGCCGGACTCCGCGAACCCGGCGCGCGCATCCGCCTGATCGGCGACGGCGACGTGGCCGGCTGGTGTTCCGCAACGACGACGAGCGCAATCGCGCCGCGCGGGTCGGCATCGAGGACCTGAATCGCAAGTACGGCCTGCACGAACTGGCCGGCGGCAACGTGCTGTTCGCCGCGACCGGCGTGACCGACGGCAACATGCTGAAGGGCGTGCGCAAGGCGGACGGGCGGATTTCCACCGATTCCATCGTCATGCGCTCGGAATCCGGCACGGTCCGCTGGATTCGCCAGAGCCGCCGGCTCGGTGACGGCTGAAGACGCCTTTCTCGGGGTCGCGCGTTCGCTGCGCGGCCTCGCCTGGCGGGTCCGCCCGGCCGACGAGCGCCTGGTGGCGGCGCTGGCCCAGCGCCTCGATCAGCCGGAGATCGTCGCCCGCATCCTGGCCGGCCGGGGCGTCGACCTTGAGGCGGCCTCGGGCTTTCTCGCGCCGTCGCTGAAACAGGCCTTGCCCGATCCCGCGGTGCTGGCCGACATGGAGGTCGCCGCCGACCGGTTGGCGCGCGCGATCCTGGCCGACGAGCCGGCTGCGGTGTTCGGCGACTACGATGTCGACGGCGCAACCTCGGCGGCCCTGCTGATCCGCTATTTCCGAAGCCTGGGGCGCAGCCTCGCGCTGTACGTGCCCGACCGCATGCTCGAGGGCTACGGGCCGAACGAAGGCGCCATGACGGCGCTGGCCGGGCAGGGGATCCGCCTCGTCATCACCGTGGATTGCGGCATCGCCGCCTTCGACGCGCTGGCGCATGCCCGCGGCCTCGGCCTCGACGTCGTCGTGGTCGATCATCACCAGGCCCAGCCGGCGCTGCCGGAGGCGGTCGCGGTGGTCAATCCCAACCGGCTGGACGACGACAGCGGCCTCGGCACGCTCGCCGCCGTCGGCGTTGCCTTCCTGCTCCTGATTGCCCTCAACCGCCGCCTGCGGCAGGAGGGCTTTTTCACCGCCGAGCGGCCGGAACCGGACCTGCTCGGACTGCTCGACCTCGTGGCGCTCGGCACGGTCTGCGACGTCGCCCCGCTGACCGGTCTCAACCGTGTGCTGGTGGCGCAGGGCCTGAAGGTGATCGCGGCGCGGCGCAATCGCGGCATCGCCGCGCTGGCGGACCAGGCCGGGGTGAAGCAGCGCCCCGGCGCCGGCGACCTGGGCTTCCAGCTCGGCCCGCGGGTCAATGCCGGCGGCCGGGTCGGCCGCTCGGACCTTGGCGCGCGACTGCTCGCCAGCGACGACGACGGCGAGGCGGCCCGGCTTGCCGCGCAGCTCGACGACTTCAACCTGGAGCGCCGGGAAATCGAGGCCGAGGTGCTGCGCCAGGCCACGGCCCAGGCCGAGAGCGGCGATCCGGACCGCGCACCGGCGGTGATCGTGGCCTCGGACGACTGGCATGCCGGCGTCATCGGCATCGTCGCCGGCCGCCTGAAGGAACGTTACAACCGTCCGGCAGTGGTGATTTCCTGGGAGGGCGAGACCGGCAAGGGATCGGGGCGCTCGGTGCCCGGCGTCGATCTGGGCGCGATCGTCACGGCGGCCCGCCAGGCGGGCCTGCTGGAGGGCGGTGGCGGGCATGCGATGGCCGCGGGCCTGACGGTACGGCGCGCGCGGGAGGCCGAGCTGCGGGCCTTCATGGGCGAGCGCATCGCCGCCGCGCTGGGCGATGCGCCGAAACAGGGCGACCTGCGGCTCGACGGCGCCCTGGCGCCGGCCGGCGCCACCCGGGAGCTCGTGGCCGCGATCCAGGCCGCCGGTCCCTACGGGGTCGGGCATGCCGAGCCGCGCTTCGCCATCCCTTCGGTCACCATTGCCAAGGCCGATGTCGTGGGCGCGAACCATGTCCGCCTGTTCCTGCGCGGCGGCGACGGCGGCCGGCTGAAGGCGATCGCCTTTCGCGTCGCCGACGAGGACCTGGGCCGGGGCCTGCTGGGCCACGAAGGGCGGGCGATGCATGTCGCCGGACGGCTGCAGGCCGACGACTGGGCCGGCGGCGATGCCGTGCAGCTCGTGCTCGAGGACGCCGCCTGGGCCTGATGGTCGCGGCCGACGGACGGCCGCGGGTTTGCGCTTGATTTTGCCCCGGCCCGTGGGTATCTCCCCGGCACTTAACGGCCCCATCGTCTAGCGGTCCAGGACGCCGGCCTTTCACGCCGGAAACACGGGTTCGATTCCCGTTGGGGTCACCATTCGCTTTCTAAGTTTTGAAGCGAATGGAACCGCAGAAAACTGCCACTCTAGAGCCCTCCGGTTGGTCCAATGGAGTGGTCCAAAAATGTCTGCGATGAGTTACCTAAAAAACATTTGAGCGACCTTTACTGTCTGCGGATCGTGGTTCTCGAGGAACTGCGCAAGCCAGCGGGTTTGAGCGAACTTGTCCGTTCGCTCGGTACCAGGAACGTCAGGGAAGCCATGAGTCCGAGTTTGTCGGATTCAGCGGTCATCCGTTTAATATTTGGGCTGGACACCGAACACTAAGGCGGGTTGATGTGGGCTGAAATGGTGGATGATTATTTACGTGTATGGACGCTCTGGATCGAAGGGGAATCCTTGATCGGGGATAAGTTGTGGGACTACGAAATTCTATGGCTCGGTCGTGTTGGTAAGATCGTTCAGTTCGTGTCCGCGATCGTGATCTTGCTAGAAATCATTGGTGCGGAAAGGATGAATCGTTTTGGAAGAACCCTGAGAAAGTCGATCCCGCTGGGGAAGGTTGCGGCAACATTAGATGTGATTGGTCGATCGGCCCGCTACACGTTTGAAGAGTTCATGTCTGACGATGATTCTCGAGAATCCAAGTATGAAGATTTGGCGAATGAAACACCCATAGGGAGAGTAATAAATAAGATATTCTGGAGATTAAATTTTGTTTTAATAGCTGTAAATTTACTTACTTTACTTATCGGATGGGCGTTTAATTTACAAGATTGGGCTATTTATGCATTGCCAATCATTGGCGCTACTATGATGTGGCCAATTATTCTCTCAGTTCTAGCTTTGGTGTTAAGGTTTATCATTCGAGTTGTAGATTCAATTTACGTTAAACCAATAATATTCATTCTAACGCGACCTTATGTCAGCAATCTAATAAAAATAACCAGCGCAGTCATGTTAGTAATTGGATTTCACTTCGACTTATTAGCATCTTAGGCAAAAAATGGTAGTGATATTTCTATAAACTATTCTCCTACATCAAATTTCATAGAGCCCTCAGGTCCGTACAATTCGGATACGGGATGTGTTTTTTTGTACGCGATTTGATCGTTTTCCAAAAGATGAGTGCCTTTTACTCCATACTTTTCAATAGTAATCAATCCAGATTCTTTCAATAGTTTTATCAAATCAATTGTCATCTTTATTGCAGTTTTGTCGTTCTTTGTGGAGAGTTTCTCGTCGATATCCTTTTCAAATTTCTCTGCAATTGCATTTTTCATGATCGCAACTCCTCTGTTTTAAGTACAATTAGTGTTTTCGAAGCCATCAGTATAACAACAAAATTTCTTCCCTTCAATCGCTCCTGCACATTGAGCGTACGTATTTCTGCATGCAGAGGGTGTCGTGACCAATGTGATCGCGAGAGCTATAGTCTTGAGTATGCCTATCATTTGTTCCTTCGATCATTGAAGTAACCCAGACTCCAAGTCGCGTCGGAAGCAATCGAATTTTGAAGCGAATCGTATTCGAACTCCTAGGGCACCCTTCTGATTCTTACCGGTCAAATACTGGTGTCATCAACCCAGAGGGGCGCTAACCAAGCAAACCAGCATAAACGGGGGAAACTCGGAACGATAAACGATCTAAACGAGGTGATCGCGTTGACCGGGGGCTAGCGGTGATCCGGGACAATCTCACCACTCATGCTGGCCGGGCAAATGAAACTTTCGGGCTGGTGGTTGGGTTGATCAGGACGATGGATGACCCATTGAACTAGTCTGATCGTCGCCTCAATTTTGGATCGAAGGACCACTTTGGTGGTCTAAACGGTTATCCTGTAGGGCAGTTTTCTGCGGGTATCAGCTTTCGACCCGCTTTCCCGCTGGTGTCACCATCATGTTTCTAACCTCCTAATATTCATTTTTTTCCTTCCAGTCCCGCATCGAATAAGGGGGGGTGCGAGCAAAACGGCTGGCGATCCGTTCCGCCACGATCTCCGAACTGCTGATTCCCCGGCGCGTGCGATCCGCGACGCGTCCGACCTGCGGCGCGCCCGATCCGCGGCGCGCGGATCATGCCCGGCCGGCTGCGGCAAACTTCCCGCCATACGGGCTCGGGCGCTGATCCAACGCCGCGCCCCCCTCGGCCGGGCGCCGACGATCTGGCGGCGCGACTTGCGTCTTCCGGGCGATCGGGCGAACGTTTCGGTCGACCGAGGGGGAAACCGTGCGATTGCGTGTGATCGAGCGCTCCACAGCGCTGCCTCTGCCGCTGCCCGAAGCCTGGGAGGTGATCTCCCACTCGGCGCGCATGAACGAGGCTGTAGAGAACGTCAATTTCGAGGTCGAGGAACGCACACTGCCCGACGGGACGGTGCGGCGTCACGGCCGTGGCAAGTTCTTTCCCCCGTTCGACTGCGACTGGGAGGAGGCCTGGGGTGAATGGCTGCGCGGCGACTATCTGCTGATCCGCCGGTCCTTCAGCAAGGGACCGCTGCAGGAACTCTCCTTCGAATTGCGTCTCCATCCGCTGAGTGAAGCGGAGACCACGGTCGATGTGACAGCCCGGCTCCACTGGAACTCGCTGCTGACCGACCTCGCGGCCGGGCTCGGCATGTTCGACAAGGCGGTCGACATCCGGGTCCGGGCCATTCGCAGGCTGGCCGGTCTGTACGCCGAGCATGCCGAGATACCCAGCGACTTTCGCGACCCGGACGTGCTTTCGCCGGATGCCGAGCGCCGCCTCGCGACCATCCGCACGGCGCTCGAGGCGGCGGGATTCGAGCCGGATCTGATCGATCGCCTGGTCCATTACCTGCGCACCGCACCACTCGACCTCGCCCGCGGGGTCCGCCCCCTGGCGCTTGCTCGCGGTTGGGGCGTCCCGCCCGAACGCATGATCGGCCTGTGCCTGGAAGCCAGTCGACAGGGACTGCTGGGCCTGGGATGGGATCTGCTCTGTCCGCGCTGCCGTGGCGCCAAGCTGCGGGCGGGCACGCTCGCGGATCTCGAGGCGGTGAGCCACTGCGTCAGTTGCAACATCGACTACGAGCGCGACTTCACCGGCAATGTCGAGCTCACCTTTCGACCGGAATCCTGGCTTCGAGACCTGCCCGAAGGCGAATTCTGCATGCAGGGCGCCGGCTCGACGCCGCACGTGTTGCTGCAGCGCCCCCTGGCTCCGGGCGAACTGCTTGATCTTCCGCTCGAGCTGGAGACCGGTGGCTACCGGCTGCGCACGGTGGAGCCGGGCGATGTGATGGACCTCGACATCGACGCCGCGCGCGACACCGCTCTGCCGTCGGTGGTCCTGGACAAGTCGGGATTTCATTCGGCGGAAGACGTCGATGACGGGCCGGATCGCCGGCTGCGTTTGCGCAACGCGACCGAGCGCACCGTGCATGCCGTGCTGGAGGACCGCCGCTGGACGAAAGACGCCCTGACCGGAGACCGGGTGATCGCCATGCCGGTCTTCCGGAGACTGTGCCCCGAGCAGTTGCTGCGTCCCGGTGACAGCGTCGACATTCGGCACATCAGCCTGTTGTTCACCGATCTTCTCGCTTCGACGGCCCTCTACAACCGGATTGGCGACAGCCGCGCCTTCGCCCTGGTGCGCGATCATTTCGAAGCGGTCGGCCTTGTGCTCGAGCGCCATGGCGGCGTGCTGGTGAAGACCATGGGCGATGCGGTGATGGCGGCCTTCGAGCAGCCTGTCGACGCGCTGCGCGCGGCACTTGCGCTGCAGCAGGAGGGCATCGCGGGCGCGGAAGGGACGGGGCTGAAGCTGGGGCTCAACGCCGGACCCTGTGTGGCCGTTACCACCGGCGATGTGCTGGACTACTTCGGCGCCACGGTCAATCTTGCCGCCCGTCTCGCCGCGCAATCGCAGGACGGCGAGATCGTGCTGCCGGAAAGCCTGGCCCGACACCCGGTTTTCGCACCGATCCTGGCGGAGAAATCCTGTCGGAACGATCATGCCAGCGTGCGCGGGTTCGCGGCCCCCGTTCCGGTGGTGCGGATCGCGGCAGCGGAAGATGCCGTCGGTGCCGGACCGGTCCCTGGCTGAACCTCTCGCCCGGCGGTCGGGCGACGACCTCGCTTCAGACAGGGGTGCCGTCGATCCGGAGGGCCGGGGCGAAGACCGGGATGCGGACTGCTGACGAAGCGGGCACATCGCGAACGGAACCGTCACGTCATTGTCCCGAACGGCCCCTCGGCCGCTCGCGGAGCCCGACGCATGCTCAAATTTGTCGCAGCAAGGTCGAATTCCGATCATCCGACCCTTGTCTGCCGCCGGGCTTGACGCTTCGTTAACACGTCCGATCGTAATTCCGGTTTCGCGGGCCCGGGGCGCACAGGCGCTCTCAGGGCCCGCGCACTCTGTACAACGACAAGAACCGGAAAGACTCGGATGATGATGAAGCTGTTTTCGTATGTTGCCGCCGCCCTGCTGTTCGCGGGCCTCGCCACCGCGCCCGCCCAGGCCGGCAAGCGGGATGACGTGCAGGCGCTGATGGACAAGGCCGTCGCGCATTACCAGAGCGTGGGCCGCGCGCAGTCGGCCAAGGACTTCGCCAATCCCGACGGCGGCTACCGCCATGGCGAATTTTACGTGGTGATCCAGGGCACGACGGGAGACGTCCTCGCCCACCCGATCAACGCCAAGCTGAACGGCCGCAACCTGCTGAAGATCAAGGACACGGACGGCCACGCCTTCGTCCAGGAGATGTGCGACATCGCCCGCGACAAGGGCGAGGGCTGGCTGAGCTACAAGTGGGTGCACCCCCAGACCAAGAAGATCGCGCCCAAGACCGCCATGGTGAAGCGGGTCGAGGACGGCGTCTTCCTGACCATCGGCTACTACAACTGACCAGCAAGATAACCGGTGCGGAGCGTCCCCCTTTCGGGGGCGCCCGCGTCGGAGGGGCAATTCGATGACGTCATTTCAGAACTGGAAGATCGCGCGCAAGCTGACGGTCGTTCCGATCGTCTTCACGCTCGTGCTGTGCGCCCTGTCGACGGTCGCCGTGCTGAGCCTGGAACGGGCGGAGGAAAGCTCCGCCTTCCTCTATAGCCAGACCGCGGAAAAGATCGCCGACGGCCTGACCTTCCTCAACCATGTGAGCGAGATCAACGCCAACATCTTCCGGGCGATCGCCTGGGCCAACAGCGGCGTGGAGGCGGCCAAGATCGAGACGCTGGCGGGCAGGACCCTGGCGGATCTCGGCGGGCTGAAGCAGGAGTTCAACCGCCTGGCCGCCGCCTACGTTCCCGACGATGCGGCCGGCCGCAAGGCGATCGCGCCGTTCAACAAGATCATCGACGCCTATGTCGAGCAGGCGACCCAGGTGGCCGAGATGGTCACCATCGACACCGCGTCGGCCGTGATCATGATGGTGGCGGCCGACGAGGCCTTCACCACCCTGCACGGCACCTTCACCAAGGCGGCGAAGGGCTGGCGCAAGGGCGGCGAGGCCAGTTTCCTGGAACTGAAGGCGGATTCCGGCCGCGCGATGCTGACCTTCGTTGCGATCGCGATCGCCGGCCTCGCCGCGGCGCTGCTGGCGACCTGGATGGTCAGCCGGCAGATCGTCTGGCCGGTTGTCGACCTGACCGGCGTGATGCGCACCCTTGCCGACGGCCGCCACGACGTCGAGGTCCCGCTGGTCGGGCGCGGCGACGAACTGGGCGCGATGGCGGATGCCGTGGGCGTGTTCCGGCAGAACGCCATCGAGCGCGAGGAACTCGAGCAGCGCCAGCAGGCCGAGCAGGCCGGCCGCGAGGAACGCTCGCGGGCCGTCGAGCAAAGGATCGCCGCGTTCGAGGAGCAGGTCTCCACGGTGATGGGGGCCGTGAGCAACACGGTCGGAACGCTGGAGCACACCGCCCGGGCGATGAGCGACAATGCCGACCGCACCTCGCAGGAAGCCGCTTCCGTCAGCAGCGCCTCCGACCAGGCCAGCGCCAATGTCCAGACCGTTGCGTCGGCGGCCGAGGAACTGGCCGCCTCGGTGCGCGAGATCGCCCGCCAGGTGACCGAGTCCTCCGACATCGCCACCGAGGCGGTGCGCGGTTCGGAAACCGCGGTCACCCAGGTGCGCAATCTCGCCGAGGCCTCCCAGCGGATCGGCGAGATCATCAGCCTGATCAGCGACATCGCCGCCCAGACCAACCTGCTGGCGCTGAA
>JBGTSP010000190.1:0-8768 GCA_041940205.1 Alphaproteobacteria bacterium | reverse complement strand
TCGATACAGACGACACCAGCTACAAGTCGCTGAAGGCGGTGCTCGACGGCGGCATCGAGGGCCGGCCCGCGAACGTGATCTTCTACGCCACCTCGAACCGGCGGCACCTGATGCCCCGCGACATGATGGAGAACGAGCGCTCCACCGCGATCAATCCCTCCGAGGCGGTCGAGGAGAAGGTCTCGCTGTCCGACCGCTTCGGCCTCTGGCTCGGCTTCCACAACTGCAGCCAGGACGAGTTCCTGGAGATGCTGCGCGGCTATTGCGACCATTACGGTCTCGAGATCACGGACGAGGATTTGAAGGCGCAGGCGGTGGAATGGTCGGTCACCCGCGGCGCCCGCAACGGCCGCGTGGCCTGGCAGTTCATCCAGGACCTGGCGGGACGCCAGCAGGTGAAACTGGACTGATCCGGCCGGCGGCCCGTGCCGCCAGCTGCCGGGTTCAGGAAGCGAAATCCTTCAGGTGCTTGGCCGGATTGACCGCGGCCCGGCCCTTGCGGATCTCGAAATGCAGTTGCGGCGTGTCCACGCCGCCGGAGGAACCGACGCTGGCGACCACGTCGCCGCGCTTCACGGTCTGCCCGACCTTCACCAGCACCACCTCGGTATGGGCATAGGCGGTGATCCAGCCGTCGGCGTGGCGCAGCAGCACGAGGTTGCCGAAACCGCGCAGCTCGTTGCCGACATAGGCGACGACGCCGTTCTCCGCCGCGCGGACCGGGGTGCCGCGTTCGGCGGCGATGTTGACCCCGTCGTTGAACAGGCCGCCCGGCTTCGGGCCGTAGCGCGAGACCACCTTGCCCTGCAGCGGCCAGGCGAAACCGCGCCCGGTACGCGCCGGCGGCTTCGGCACGCCGCGCACCGCGGCCTTGGCGGGCTTGCTGACCGGCGGGCGGGGCGGAACGATCGCGCTGGCCTTCCGGACGGCGGCCGCCGGACCGGCTTCCGGTTTCGCCGCCGCGACCACCGGGGTCTTGCGCTCCTGCTCGGCCGGCCGCGCGGGCGCGCTCTTCGCCGGCGTCGCCTTCAGGCCGCGCCGGGGATGATCCCCGGGTCGCGGCGCCTGCGCGGTCCGGATCTTCTCGCTTGCTTCGGGCCCGGGATCGGTCGGCGCGGGTTTCGCGGGCACGGTCGCGCGTTCCGGCGCCGGCCGCTCCGGTGCGGCCGCAACATCGCCGCCGCGTTCGGCGCCGGCGGGAATTTCCAGCTTCCGGCCGACAGCGAGGGTATAGGGCGGCTCCAGCCGGTTCGCCCGCGCCAGCTCGCGCATCGAGACCTCGTAGCGCCTGGAGATGCCGTAGAGGGTCTCGCCCCGCTGCACCTCGTGACGGCGCGGCGGCGGGAACTTCAGGGACTGGCCGACGGCCAGCAGATAGGGCGGGCGCAGGTCGTTCTCGCGGATCAGGTCGCGGATATCGAGATCGTGCTCGCGGGCGATGCCGTAGACCGTATCGCCGCGAACCACGCGATAGTCGCCCTCGTCCTCCCGGCTTTCGCCCGTCGAAACCGGCGACGACAGGCTGGCGGCCTGCACCCGGGCCACCGGCGCACTGCTCTCGGCGGCAGCGGAGTGCGCACCGGCGGTGGCGGACGACCCGTCGGGCGCCGTTGCGGTTTCCACCGGTTGCCGGGCGTCCCGGTCCGGCGTGTCCGCCGTGGCGCCGCCATCCGACATCACCACCGGCGCCGGCGCCTGGGTTTCGCAGGCGGTCAGCAGGCCCAGCGACAGGGCGAGGCTCGTCAGGGTCAGGGCGCGAATCATTAACGCCCAGACTAGGAAAGCCGAGTCCGCGCGGCAACGCCGTTTCGCCCCCGCGGGGCAAGCGCTCGGGATCTGCGATCGGACCGGTTCAGTCCGGGGCAAGACCGTCCAGCAGCGGCACGAAGCGCACGGGCAGCAGGTCCTCGCGACGGATGCTGTCGCCTTCGCGCCGCAGCCGCACCACCTGCTGCGCCCCGCGCGGGCCGACCGGGATCACCAGCACGCCGCCGTCATGCAGCTGCGCGCAGAGATCCTCCTGCAGTTCCGCGGCGGCGGCGGTGACGAGGATGCGATGGAACGGCGCGGCCTCCGGCCAGCCCCGGCTGCCGTCGGCGAAGCGGGTGGTGATGTTGCGATAACCGAGATCGGCGAACCGGGCCTCGGCGCCGCGCAGCAGCGGCCGGTGGCGTTCCATGGTGTAGACCCGCCGGCACAGGCGCGAGAGCACCGCGGCCTGGTAGCCCGAGCCGGTGCCGACCTCCATCACCCGCATGGTCTCCCGCACCTCCAGCGCCTCGGTCATGAAGGCGACGACATAGGGCTGCGAGATGGTCTGGCCGCGCTGGATCGGCAGGGCGATGTTGTCCCAGGCCTGCGCCGCGAAGGTGGGCTCCACGAAGCGCTCGCGGGGGACTGCCTCGATCGCCGCGAGGACCCGCTCGTCGCGTATCCCCTGGCTGCGCAATTCCGCCAGCAGGCGCTGCTTGCGCCCGGGCTCGTTCACGTCAGCGCCTGGCGCAGCGATTTCAGCACCCGGTTCTCGGTCAGATCGAGCTGCAGCGGCGTGACGGCGATGCGGTCGTTCTCCACCGCGGCGAGATCGGTCGCGCGTGCGGGGCGTCCCTGCACCGGACGGAATCCGATCCAGAAATAGGGTTGGCCCCGGGCGTCGATGCGCTCTTCCATGTCGAGACTGGAAAGGTCGCGCTTGCCCTGGCGGCAGACATCGACGCCGACGACCTCGTCGGCGTCGATGTCCGGGAAGTTGACGTTGATGAGGACGTTCTCCGGCCAGCCGATCGCGCAGAGCCGGCGGATCAGGTCGGGCGCATGGCGTTCGGCGGTCTTCCAGCGCATCCGTTCGCGCCGTGCGAACGACTGGCTCAGCGCGATTGCCGGCACGCCGATCAGCGTCGCCTCCATCGCCGCGGCCACGGTGCCGGAATAGACCACGTCCTCGCCCAGGTTGCCGCCGCGATTGATGCCGGACAGCACGAGGTCGGGCGGCCGGTCGCGCATGATGTGCGACAGCGCCATCAGCACGCAGTCGGTCGGCGTGCCGCTGACCGCGAAGCGGCGCGGCGACAGCTTGCGCACCCGCAGCGGCAGGGTCAGCGTCAGCGCGTGCGAGGTGCCCGACTGCTCGGACTCGGGCGCCACCACCCAGACCTCGTCGGCCAGTTGCCGGGCCACCCGTTCGAGCACCTTCAGGCCGGGCGCGTGAATTCCGTCATCGTTGCACAGCAGGATGCGCCGCTTCTTCAGGTCGGGAAGCGCCCGCTCGCTCATGCCTCGCCCCCGATGCGTTCCTGTCCGCCCAGATAGGGGCGGAGCGCGTCCGGCACCGCGATCGACCCGTCGGCCTGCTGGTAGTTCTCCAGCACCGCGATCAGCGTGCGTCCCAGCGCCAGGCCGGAGCCGTTGAGCGTGTGCACCAGCCGGGTGCCCTTCTCTCCGGCGACCCGGTAGCGGGCGTTCATGCGTCGGGCCTGGAAGGCGCCGCAATTCGAGCAGGACGAGATCTCGCGATAGGCGTCCTGCCCCGGCAGCCAGACCTCCAGGTCGTAGGTGCGCTGGGCGGAAAAGCCCATGTCGCCGCTGGACAGCAGCATCACCCGATAGGGCAGGTCCAGGCGCTGCAACACGGTCTCGGCGCAGCCGGTCATGCGTTCGAGTTCCTCGCCCGAATCCTCTTCCGCGGTGATCGAGACCAGTTCCACCTTGGAGAACTGGTGCTGGCGGATCATGCCGCGGGTGTCGCGGCCCGCCGCGCCGGCCTCGGAACGGAAGCAGGGCGTGTGCGCGGTGAAGCGCAGCGGCAGGTCGCCCGCGTCCAGGATCTCCTCGCGCACGAGATTGGTCAGCATCATCTCGGCGGTGGGGATCAGGTAGAAGCCGTCGGTGGTGCGGAACAGGTCCTCCTCGAACTTCGGCAGGTTGCCGGTGCCGAAGGCGGTGTGTTCGCGCACCAGCAGCGGTCCCGCGATCTCCTGGTAGCCGAACTCGCCGGTATGGATGTCGAGCATGAAGGCCGCGAGCGCGCGTTCCAGCCGCGCCAGGTCCCGCTTCAGGATGACGAAACGCGCGCCCGACAGTTTCGCGGCGGTCTCGAAATCCATCAGTCCCATCGCCTCGCCGAGCTCGAAATGCTGGCGGGCCGCGAAGTTGCGCTCGCGGACCGTGCCCCAGTCGCGCAGCAGGCTGTTGGCGGTTTCGTCCTCGCCGTCGGGCACGATCTCCTCGGGGATGTTGGGCAGGCCGGCCAGCAGGTCCTCGAGCTCGGCACCGAGCGCTCGCGCCTTCTCCTCGTTCTCCTGCAGCCTCGTCTTGAGCGCCGCGACCTCGGCGATCAGCCCCTCGGCGTCCTCGCCCCGGGACTTGGCCTGGCCGATCCGCTTCGACTTCTCGTTGCGCTCGGACTGGGCCTGCTGCATCGCGGTCAGGGCGGCGCGATGTTCGGCGTCGAGCGCGACCAGCCGCTCGCCGGCCGGCTCCTGCCGGCGTTTCGCCATGGCCGCATCGAAGGCGGCCGGATTCTCTCGGATCCAACGGATATCGTGCATGGAATGTCGTCCAGGAATGGTTGGGCGGTTTATACGCAGGCTGTCTCGCCCGGGTCCAGCCCGCCGGGGCGGCGGGCGTGCGGGCTCAGTCCGCGTCGGATCGCTCGGCCTCGTCCTCGACCCGCCGGCGCTTCTCGACCGCGCGGATCGACAGGATCGACAGCTCGTAGAGCAGCAGCACCGGCACGCCGAGGCCAACCTGGCTGATGATGTCCGGCGGCGTCAGCACGGCGGCGGCCAGGAACACCAGGACGATGGCGTATTTCCGCTTCTCCGCCAGGGTATCCGCCGTGACCAGGCCGGCCCGGGCCATCAGGGTCAGCAGCACCGGCAGCTGGAAGGCCAGCCCGAAGGCCAGGATCAGCTTCATGATCAGCGACAGGTACTCGTTGACCTTGGCTTCCAGCTCGATCGCCACCTGGCCGGTACCGGCCGCCGTTTCGAAGCCGAGGAAGAACTCCCAGGCCAGCGGGATGACGAGATAGTAGACCAGCGCGGCGCCCATCAGGAAAAGCACCGGCGAGGCGATCAGGAACGGCAGGAAGGCGCGTTTCTCGTGCCGGTAGAGGCCCGGTGCGACGAAGGCCCAGATCTGGCCCGCGATCACCGGAAAGGTCACGCAGACCGCGCCGAACAGCGAGACCTTGAGATAGGTGAAGAAGGCCTCGTGCAGCGCGGTATAGATCAGCCGCTTGTCCGGCGCCGCCGCGTGCAGGGGCGCGACCAGGAACTGGTAGATCTGCTCGGAGACGAGGTAGCAGCCGACAAAGGCCACCGCGAGCGTGCCGACCGACCACAGCAGGCGGTTGCGCAGCTCGATCAGGTGCTCGATCAGCGGCATCTTGCCGCCGGTTTCGTCCTCGTCGTTCTCCGCCTCGTCCCGCAATTCGCCGGCCGGCTCCGCGCTCACGCCGAGGCCTCCCGCGCCGGTCGTCCGGGCTCGTCCCCGCCCCCGCCGCTGCCCGGATCGGCCTGCGGCGCCTCGGGGGCGGCCGCCGGCGTCGCCGCGGCGGCATCGCCGGGGGCCGCGCCGGACGTTTCGGCAGCCGCGCCGGGGGCCGGCGCCGGTGTCGGCGGCGTCGCCTCGAACGGCACGCCGGTGGGCGTCATCCGCTTGTCGTCCTTGCCGTCCTCACCGCCGTTCTCGAACCCGGTCGGGTCGGTCCACTTGGCGATCTGGTTTTGCGGCGAAAGATCGGTGATTTCCTTGGCCGACTTGCGCAGGTCCTCGAGCTCGGATTCCCGCACCATGTCGTCGACGCTGTTCTGGAACTCGCGCACGGTCGAGCGGGCCCGCCGGACGAGCTGTCCGACGGTCCGCATCGCTTTCGGCAGATCTTTGGGTCCGATGACGATGATGGCGATCACCGCCATCATCAGCATCTCGCTCCAGCCTATGTCGAACATGCGCTTGGATCGTCCCGTTCAACGGCGCGCGGGCCGTGCTGGCGATCAGGATTTCGCGGCTTCGTCCTTGCGCGCCACCGGCGCCTCGGCGGTGGAATCCGTGACGGCCTCCTTCGGGGCAGCGGCCGTGTCGTCTTCGGACATGCCCTTCTTGCAGCTCTTGATGCCCTTGGCGACGTCTCCCATCATCGCGGAGATCTTGCCGCGTCCGAAGAGCAGCACGATCAGAATGAGAACGATGGCGATCTGCCAGAAACTCGGTGCCATGCCGGGTCAACTCCCGTGTGTGTGGTCGGGGCGCGAGCACGCTCGCGCGGAAAACCCGAGCGGTGCGATTTCCGCCGATCGCGAAATCGCCGCCGTTCAGGCCTCGTCCTGGGCGAATATATAGACGCCCTCCGGATTGACCGCCAGCGCGATCGTTTCGGCACTGGCCGGGAGGTCGTAGGGCGAGGCGTGCATCAGCATGTGGCCGTCATGCGCCTGCTGCTCGGCGATGCGGACGACGCCGACCGAACCCACCGGCCGCGCATCGCAGACGAAGCCGCGAAGCGGACCGTCGGCCTCGCGCCGGACGGCGGCGGGATCGATCAGCACGGTCACGTCGGTCCCCGGCGCATGCGCCGGGGCGGCGAACCGTCCCCAGGGGGTCGTCACCGTCTGATCGGCCTGAACAATGGCGTGCAAGCGGTTCATTTCCTTGAAGAAATCGACGGACAGCTTCGAGGCGGGACGATGCGCGAGGTCGGCCGGCGTGCCGCTCTGCACGAGCGTTCCCGCGGACATCAGGATGATCCGGTCGCTGATCCGCATGGCCTCCAGCGGGTCATGCGTCACCATCAGCACGGTGGCTTCCAGCCGGCGCAGCAGGCCGACGATCTGCTCGCGTACGGACAGGCGCAACTTGCGGTCGAGATTGGCGAAGGGTTCATCAAGCAGGACATGCCGTGGCGCCGGGGCCAGCGCGCGCGCAAGTGCCGCACGCTGCTGCTCGCCGCCGGAAAGCGTATGCGGATAGCGCGGGCCCAGCGGGGCGATTTCCAGCTCCTGCATCAGCCAGGCGATCCGCTCGTCGGCCTGCCGGTCGCCCCGGGCGACGCCGAAACGGATGTTCTCGGCGACCGTCAGGTGGGGAAACAGGGCGTAGTCCTGGAAGACGAGACCGACCTGGCGGCGTTCCGGCGGCAGGTTCCGTCCCGGTTCGGCGACGGTTTCGCCGTCCAGCAGGATCCGCCCTTCCTCGAGCGGCTCCAGGCCGGCGATCAGGCGCAGCGTCGTGGTCTTGCCGCAACCGGAAGGTCCGACGAGGCAGGCCAGGCTGCCCGAGGGTACGTGGATCGACAGGTCGCGTACCGCCGGCGTGGGGCCGAAACGGTGGGTGACATGCTGGAGTTTGATACTCACACCGGCCTTCCCGAGAGTGGACGCATGCGCGTCGTGACCCGCCTGCCCGTCCGGACACGGATCCGTCCGTCCCCCGCAGGGCGACGGAACCGCGCATCGCGACCGACAACCTGAGAATGCGTCTCAGGAGCAGATCAACCTAGCGCATTTTTCACGAAAGGAAACGGCGCAACCGCACGCTTTTTCCCGATCAGGCCCGTTCCATCGGCACCACGTTCGAGCCGGCCGGCGGCTCTTCGGCGTCCAGCGTCTCGACCAGGTTGTCGGGATCCTCGTCCTCGTCGAGCGGATCCTCGGCCTCCTGCAGGCTGGTCGGCAGGCTGGCGGGCACCTGGGCGTCCAGCAGTCCGGCGGCCTTGAGTTCCTCGAAGCCCGGCAGGTCGCGGGTATGCTCGAGGTTGAAGTGCTCCAGGAACATGTCGCTCGTGCCGTAGGTGACGGGCCGGCCGAGCGTGCGGCGACGTCCGCGCGGGCGCACCCAGCCGATCTCCATCAACTGGTCCAGCGTGCCCTTGGACAGGCCGACGCCGCGGATCTCCTCGATCTCCGCCCGGGTGACGGGCTGGTGATAGGCCACGATCGCCAGCGTCTCGAGGGCCGCGCGGGAGAGCTTGCGGGTCTGCTCGCGCTCCTCGGTCAGCAGGAAATGCAGGTCGGCCGCGGTGCGGAAGGCCCACTTGCCGCCGACCTTCACCAGGTTGACGCCCCGGGTGGCGTAGGCCTCGCTCAGGCTGGCGATGATCGCATCCACGTCGACGCCGTCGGGCAGCCGGGCCAGCAGGGTGTTGCGGTCCAGCGGTTCGGCGGCCGCGAACAGCAGGGCCTCGGCCATGCGCACCTGTTGTTCGAACGTGTCGTTCATGTTGTCGTCGTGCCCTTGAGAAAGATCGGTCCGAACTGTTTCGACTGCCGCACGCTCACCTGGCCCTCCTTGCTGAGCTCCAGCAGGGCGACGAAGGTCGACGCCCGCGCCGAGCGGCCCTCGATGCCGCCTTTCAGGTTCTCCGGCAGGAAGGTTTCCAGGCTGGCCCAGTCGGAGACGTGTCCGATCAGCGAACGCAGGCGCCGGACCGCATCCTCGACCGACATCACCACCACCGGGCGCAGGCGGAACTCGACCTCGCTCAGGTTCCGGTTCGCCTGGTCGCCGTAGGCCTTCAGCAGATCGTACAGTTCGCACTGCCAGGCCGACTTGCGGATCACCCGCACCCCTTCCGGCCGTCCCCGGGGGAAGACGTCGACCCCAAGCCGGTGCCGGCGGAACAGCGCCTGGGCGGCCTCGCGCATCGCCTCCAGCCGCTTGAGCTGGTGCTGCAGCCGCTCGGCGAGCTCGTCGGCCGACGGCTCGTCCTCCTCGTCGAGCGAGGGGATCAGCAGCCGCGATTTCAGGTAGGCGAGCCAAGCCGCCAT
>JBGTSP010000189.1:0-8772 GCA_041940205.1 Alphaproteobacteria bacterium | reverse complement strand
ATCGCGCTGATCGAGGACGGCGACGAGATCGTCGTCGACCTGAACAGCAACACGATCAGCTGCACCGCGCTGGAAGATGCCGGGACGCGCGCGAGCCGCAAGGCCGCGTGGGACAAGGTGGTCGCGGCCAACGGCGGCGTGCACCCCAACTGCGGGGATGCCGATACCCGCCTGCTGCACCGGGCCCGGCATTCCGCCGTGCCGGCCACGCGCGGCGGCGGCCTGCATCCCAATCGCGAGGTCTGGGTGCGCGCGCCGCGGACGGTCGAGGCGTCGGGCTTCGTGCCGCAGAACAGGTTCCGCTGACCCGCGCCGGCCCGGGAGACGGCATGTCGGGCGGCGGGGGGTCCGACCACAGGGATCGACATGGGGATCGGCACAGATCTCGGCCCAGCGGTCAGCACGGCGCTCGCCGCCGCGCGTCGCGGCCCGTCGCGCCGGCCCGGCCTTCTCCGGCCGGGATGACGCCCGCATCGGTCACGCCGGCGGACGCGGGAGCGCGGTGAAGGCAAACCCGCCATGAAACGAGGCCACAAGATCGCAACCGGCCTGGCGCTGTTCGCTGCCCTGGGCGCGGCTTTCGGCTCCTAGTATATCGCGACCGCGGACAGCAGGGATCCGGCCTTCGCGGTCTGGAACGCCAATTGCGCCGGCTGCCACGGAGGCGCGCTGGAGGGCACGGCGCGGGCCTCGGGCCTGCTCGATCGCCCGCTCAAACAGGGCGACAGTGTCGACGAGATGAGGGCCGTCATTGCCGGCGGCGTGCCGGGGACGACCATGGCCGCCTGGGCGGAGACGCTGTCGCCCCGGCAGATCAAGCTGCTGGTGATCTACATCAGCGAGCGGCGCCAGAACTTCCCGAAGGTCGCCGCCTCCTATGCCCGGGAACCCGACCGGAGCCGAACCATCCGCTCCCGACATCACGCTTTCCGGCTCGAGCGGGTGACCGCCCTGGAGAGCCGGCCCTACGCCATTGCCCCCCTGCCCGGCGGCGACATTCTGGTGGCCGAGAAGGTCAGGGGCTTGTCCATCGTCGACCGCGAGGGCCGGCAGGGACCGCTGATCGCGGGCACGCCGCGGGTCTGGGGCACGCTGTTCAGCCTGCGGGGCGCCTGGCTCAATCTCGGCTCGGTGCTCGATGTCGAACTGCATCCCGAGCACGAGACGAACGGCTGGATCTACCTCTCCCACACCGACCATTGCTTCTGGCGCTGCGGCTGGCTGGTGCCCGGAACGATGGTCCGCGTCGTCCGCGGGCGTATCCGGGACGGCCACTGGGTGGACCAGGAAGTCATTTGGTCGGTCCACAGGGCGCACTACACGCCGGTTCCCGACGCGGTCGCCGCCGGGCGCCTGGCGTTCGACCGGCGGGGATACCTGTACATCTCGATCGGCGGAAAGAACACGTACGACAAGCTGCACCGGATGGACACGCCCTTCGGCAAGATCCACCGGGTCCGCGACGACGGCACGGTGCCGGAAGACAATCCCTTCTGGGCCGCCCCGGAGGACCGGCCCGAGGGCTCCACGGCGCACACGGTCTGGAGCTATGGCCACCGCACCGGCCAGGGGCTCGATGGCCATCCCTCCAATGGCGAGATCTGGAACACCGAGATGGGCCCGCGCGGCGGCGACGAAGTCAATCGCATCCTCGCCGGCCGGAACTACGGCTGGCCGCTCTACACCAACGGGCTGGATTACGACGGCGAGGAAATCTCGATCGGCAGGGACCTGGGGCTGGATTTTCCCATCGAGGACACGGTCCTGCCGGTGGTCGACTTCACCCCGGCGCCCGCCGTGTCGAACTTCACGTTCCACGATGGCGCCCGGTTCGCGCGCTGGAAAAACGACCTGCTCGTCGGCAGCCTGAAGGCCAGCACCCTCTACCGCCTGCGCATCGAGAACGAGGAACTGATCGAGCAGGAGACGCTGATCACGGATTTCGGGCGCATCCGCGACGTCGCGATGGGCGGGGACGGGCTTGTCTACCTGGTTCTCGAACACAACGAGACCGGCTCGCTCTGGCGCCTCGTTCCGGAATAGACGGCGCCCCCTGCTGCGTCGCGCGCGCGCCGGCTTTGGATGTCTGAACGCTGCGCTCCCGGGCCCCCAGGGCGCTTTCGCCCCGCCGTGATAGTCTCGCGGGCGTCGGGACAGGGAAGAGAACGATGCGGATTGCGAGCCTCATACTGGCCTTCGTGCTGATCGCGGGAAATCCCGCAGCCGCCGCCGATCCGGCGGCCGCGGCGCGCGAGTTCAAGTCACGCCTGAGCGCGGCCGAGATCGCCGCGGCCTTCAAGCCCCGGGACGACGCGGACCGCACGGCCGCGCGCCTGACCCCGGGGCGCCGTGGCGGGCTGGCGCTGCGGCAGATGACGCCCGGGGCCCGCGCGGCGGCCATGGCGTTCCTGGGATCGCTCTTCAGCGAACGCGGCATGGCGGTCATCCAGGGGGTCTTCGACCGGGAGGCCCGGCTCGCCGTGATCGAGGACGCGCCGGAATACCGTCATCCGGAGCACTATTACCTCGCCGTCTTCGGCGAGCCCGGCGGCGATCGCTGGGCCGTTCGCTTCGAGGGTCACCACCTGTCCCTGAACCTGAGCTTCGCCGGCGAAACACGGACCGCCGTCACGCCCTTCCTGCTGGGGGCCAATCCAAAAAAGGGGCCCGCGGAGGGCCCCGATCCCCTGGGCGCCTTCCTGTCCAGTCACGAGGATCCTCCCGCCCTCCTGAAGGAGATCGCCGGGATGTTCCCGGACAGCGCACAGGCCGCCCGACTGCTCGAGGGCGCGGCGATCGAGATCGGCGGCTTCGGTGTCTGGGGCCACCCCCATTTCGAGGTCACGGGTCCGCGCGATTTCGGAAACCAGCGGTAATTCAGAGGCGCCGGCCGGTCCGGCCGGATCCGGATCGTTCACAGGCAAGGCGGGGGAAGACGGAATGGGAAAAATCGCGCTCGTCACTGGCGGCAGCCGGGGCATCGGCGCCGCGACCGTCAGGGCGCTGGCGCATGAAGGCTACGACGTGGCAGTCAACTACGCCGCCAGCGCCGAGGCGGCCGAGCGCGTCGCCGCCGAGGCCCGCGAGGCGGGCGTGCGGGCGATCGCGATCCGGGCCGACGTCGCCCGCGAGGACGAGGTCGTGGCCCTGTTCGAGACGGTCGACCGCGAGCTCGGCCGGCTCGATGCGCTGGTCAACAATGCCGGCATCGTCGGCCGCCCGTCGCGGGTCGACGATCTGAGCGCGGACGAGATCACCGACCTGCTGCAGACCAACGTGCTGGGGCCGATGCTGTGCAGCCGGGAGGCGGTCCGGCGCATGTCGACGAAACATGGCGGCCCGGGCGGGGCCATCGTCAACGTGTCCTCCGGCTCGGCCGTCATCGGCAATCCGGGCCGGGGCGTGCTCTACGCGGTCTCCAAGGGCGGCCTCAACTCGCTGCTCGCCGGGCTCAGCCAGGAGGTCGCTGGCGAGGGCGTGCGGGTGAACAATGTCGCGCCGGGCATGACCCGGACCGACATGGTCCCCGACGAGACGCCGGAACTCACCGCCCGCATCCCCATGGGCCGCTTCGGCCAACCGATGGAGATCGCCGAGGCGATCGTCTGGCTGCTCTCGGACAAGGCGGCCTACGTGGCCGGCGCCAACATCCGCATCGCCGGCGGCCGGCCCTGACGGCGGGCGCGGTGCCGTCGCGGGCCATCCCGTCACCGCCGCACGCAACGACGACATCCTTCAGTCGGCCTTCGCCAGCACCGCCTGCCGGCCCGGCAGGTCCGGGTCGAGCGCCAGCGCGGCGTCGTACTGGGAAAGGAAGACCCGCCCGGTCAGTTCCTCCAGGAACGCGGCGCGCCGAAGCCGGTCCATCACCGGACCCTTGACCTCCGAGAGGTGGAAGCGCACGCCGCCCAGGTCGAGGCGCCGGTTGATCGCCTCCAGGGATTCGAGTGCGCTCGTATCGATTTCGTTGACCGCCGAACACATCAGCACGACGTGCTTCAGGTCGCGGTCTCCGGCCACGCGGTCGTACACATAGTCCTCGAGAAAACGGGCGTTGGCGAAATACAGGCTCTCGTCGATGCGCAGACTGAGCACGCCGGGGCCGGTCTGCACCGCGTGGCGGCGGATGTTCCGGAAATGCTGGGTATCGGGCACAAGGCCGACTTCGGCGATGTGGGGACGCGAGGTCTTGTACAGGAACAGCAGGATCGACAGTGCGATGCCGGACGTGACGCCGATCTCTATGCCCAGACCCAGCGTCAGCCCCATGGTCGCCGCGACGGCGGCGAAATCGGCCTTCGAATAGCGCCAGGTGCGCCCGAGGATCGAGAAGTCGATCAGCGACAGCACCGCGACGATGATCGTCGCCGCCAGCGTCGCCTTCGGCAGGTAATACAGCGCCGAGGTCAGCGCCAGCGCCGCCAGGGCGATGCCGGCGGCGGTGAAGGCGCCCGCCGCCGGCGTCTCGGCGCCGGCATCGAAGTTCACCACCGAGCGGGCGAGGCCGCCGGTCACGGGGTAGCCGCCGGTCGCCGCCGCGGCGACGTTCGCGGCGCCGAGACCGATCAGCTCCCGGTCCGGTTCGATCCTCTGGCGTTTCCGGGCCGCCAGCGTCTGGGCGACCGAGACCGATTCCACGAAGCCGATGATCGAGATCAGCACGGCCGGGCCGAGCAGGTCCCGCCACAGGTTCGGATCGAACGCCGGCAAGGTCAGCGGCGGCAGACCCTGCGGTACCGCGCCGACGATCGCCACGCCGGCCTCGTCGAGCCCCAGCGCGGCCGTCGCCAGGGTGGTCGCGGCCACCGCGGCGACCGGTCCGGACCTGGCCAGCACCTCGGCACCGCGCGGACCCATCCCGAGGTGGCGCAACAGCGGCTTCAGGCCGGTCCGGCTCCAGAACAGGAAGCCCGTGGCCGCGACACCGATCACGAGCGTCGCCGGGCTGGTTTCGGCCAGGCCCGAGCCGAGCGAGGCCGCAAGCGCGAACAGGGTGTGACCCGAGGCCTCGATGCCGAAAACGTGCCGGAGCTGGCTGGCGGCGATGATCAGGCCGGAGGCGGTGATGAAACCCGCGATCACCGGATGGCTGAGGAAGTTCGCGAGGAAGCCCAGCCGGAGCACGCCCATGGCCAGCAGCACCAGGCCCGAAAGCAGCGCCAGGACAAGCGCCGCCGGGACCTGTTCCGCGGGCGTGGCCAGGCCGAGATTGCCGATCGCCGCCGCCGTCATCAGCGAGACCACGGCGACGGGGCCCACGGCCAATGCGCGACTGCTGCCGAACAGGGCATAGGCGACAAGCGGCAGGATCGAGGCATAGAGGCCGGTTTCCGGCGGCAGGCCCGCCAGCAGGGCATAGGCCAGCGACTGCGGAATCAGCATGATCGTCACGATCACCGCGGCCATCAGGTCGCTGGCGAAGGTCGCGCGGTCGTAGCGCGCGCCCCAGTCGAGGATCGGCAGGACGCGGGCGAGGCCCCGGGCCCGGGTCGCCGACGGAGCGTTCATGATCGCGTGTCTCGCCGGCCGGGAACGGTGCTAGTCGCGGCGTGCGCCGGCGTTCCCGGCGAGCCGCTCCGCCATGCCGTCCAGGTCGTAGCCGGCGGCGCGGGCCCGCGCCAGGATTTCGGCCGCCGGCAGGTTCCCTGCCCGGGACAGGGCCCAGAGGATGGCCGAGCGGGTGCCCGAGCGGCAGTAGGCGAGGACCGGTTTCGGCAGCGTCTCCACGAGTTCGGCGAAACGGATGGCCTGCGCGTCGGAGACCATCCCGGAGGCCACCGGCAGGCAGGCCGCCTCGAGCCCCGCGGCCCGGGCGGCGCGCGCGATCTGTTCGAATTCGGGCTGGTTTTCGCTTTCGCCGTCGGGCCGGTTGCAGATGACGGCGCGGAAGCCGGCGGCGGCGATCGCCGGGAAGTCCGGGGCGGCGATCTGCGGGCTGACGGACACGTCGTCCGCGAGTTTTCTGTTCAGGTCCATCCTGCTTCTCCTGGCGCGGCGCATCGGCCGCCGGTCGACCTACAGGGCGTTGATCGGCAGCTTGAGGAAGATGCGGTCGTCCGCGTCCGCTTCCGGCAGCCTGCCACCGCGCATGTTCACCTGCAGCGAGGGCAGGATGAGGCGGGGCATCTCGAGGGTGGCGTCCCGGGCCTCGCGCATCGCGACGAAGTCCTCCCGGCTTCTGCCGCCGCCGATGTGGATGTTGTCGGCCTTCTCCTCGCCGACCGTGGTTTCCCAGCGGATGTCACGGCCGTTCGGGCCGTAATCGTGGCACATGAACAGCCGCATCGCGTCGGGCAGGGCCAGCACCTTCCTGATGCTGTCGTACAGCACGCCGGCATCGCCGCCGGGGAAATCGGCCCGGGCGCTGCCGCTGTCGGGCATGAACAGCGTGTCGCCGACGAAGGCCGTGTCGCCGATCCGATAAGCGATGTCCGCCGGCGTGTGCCCCGGAACATGCAGCACTTCCACCTCCAGCGCGCCGATCGCGAAACGATCGCCGTCCTCGAACAGCCGATCGAAATCGGAGCCGTCGGTCTTCAGATCGGTCATGGCGAAAACCGGGCGGAAGATGCGCTGCACGTCGCGAATATGCGTGCCGATGCCGATCCATGCATCGGTGTGAGCCTTGATGAACGGAGCGGCTGACAGATGGTCGGCGTGCGCGTGCGTCTCCAGCACCATCTCGACGCGCCAATCCTGATCGCTTGCGAACGCAAGGATGCGTTCCGCCGAGCGCGTGTCAGCAACACCACTGGCCAGATCGAAGTCGAGCACCGGGTCGATGATGGCGGCGGTGCGAGTGGTGGGGTCACCGACGAGGTAGCTGATCGTGTTCGTCGGCTCGTCGAAAAAAGCCTCAATATGGGGCCGGGTCATAATCGTCCTCCGTTTGGCTTGACTATATATTAGCATATACTAAATTAGCAATACCTAACGGAGTAACGATGATGCTCAAGCCGCCCATGGACTTGGCGACGTTCGAGGCGAAGGCCGGGCAGGTTGCCGACACACTGAAGGCGATCGGCAATGCCCGCCGACTGATGCTGCTTTGCAAGCTCGTCGAGCATGGCGAGGTGACGGTGCGCGACCTCGCCAGCGATGTCGGCTTGTCGCAGTCGGCCTGCTCGCAGCATCTCGCAAAGATGCGCGACGAGGGGCTCATCGCTTTCCGGCGCGACAGCCAGACGCTTTGGTATCGGATCGCCGATCCGCGCGTCGAGACGCTGCTCACCACACTTTACCAGCTCTTCTGCAAGGATTGATGACATGGAGACCCTGTCCCCGACTGCGGCGCGTGCGGCGATCGAGACCGGCGCACGCTTGGTCGATATCCGCGACGCCGACGAACATGCGCGCGAGCGCATCCCCGGCGCGCTCAACCTGCCGCTCGCGCGGATCAGCGACCTGGCGGCCGACGGCCGCCCTGTCATATTTCATTGCCGTTCTGGCATGCGGACGGCAGCCAACGCGGCGCAGCTTCAGGCGGCCGCCGCCGGTGCGCCCGCCTACCTTCTCGAAGGGGGGATCGATAACTGGCGGCGCGCCGGCTTCGCGACCGTCGCCGATCGCAGACAGCCGCTGGAGATCATGCGGCAGGTGCAGATCACCGCTGGCGCTCTGGTGCTCGCTGGCGTCCTGCTCGGGTGGTTGGTTGCACCGGGATTCTTCGGGCTGTCCGCCTTCGTCGGCGTGGGGCTGATGTTCGCCGGTACTACGGGCTGGTGTGGCATGGCGAACCTGCTTCGCGTCATGCCCTGGAATCGGCGCGCGGCCGCCTGAGGCACCGATGGGCGCCCTCTCGATCGTTGCGGCGCTGGCATCGGGCGGACTGGTCGGCCTCGTGCTCGGCCTTGTCGGCGGCGGCGGATCTATCCTCGCGGTGCCGCTCCTGGTCTACGTGGTCGGCATCGGTTCGGCACACGCAGCGATCGGCACGGCCGCCGTCGCGGTGACGGCGAACGCGCTTGCCAGCCTAGCAGGACACGCCCGCGCCGGCCGGGTGAAGTGGCGTTGCGCCGCCGTGTTCGCCGCATCCGGGATGATCGGTGCGGCACTCGGCGCCGAACTGGGCAAGGCAATCGACGGCGAGCGGTTGCTCTCGCTCTTTGGGCTGCTGATGGTCGGCGTGGGCCTGTCGATGCTCCGCAGGCGGAGAGCCGCCGAGGTGCCTGACGTGCGCCTCACGCGCGAAAGCGCCGCAACACTCCTGCCGCGACTCGTGCCGATCGGGCTCACCGTAGGGCTCGCCGCCGGCTTCTTTGGGATCGGAGGCGGTTTTCTGATCGTGCCGGGACTGATGCTCGCGACAGCGATGCCTTTGCCCTACGCCATCGGCACGTCGCTGGTCGTCGTCAGTGCGCTTGGCCTGACGACCGCCACTTCCTATGCCGCATCCGGGCTGGTCGACTGGACGGTGACCGCGCTGCTGGTGGCCGGCGGCGTGGGCGGAACGATCTTCGGCATCTGGCTGGGGCGTTTGTTCGCCGCCCGCAAGGGTGTCCTTGAAAAGGGATTCGCGGGCGTCGTTGTTGCGGTCGGTGCCTACGTCGTCCTGTCCACCCTTTGAGCTTCAGACGACTCACGGGTCAGAGAGCCGTGCTCATCCGACTTCAGGCGATGTGATCTCGCAATCGATTCCGACGCAATCCCCCGGCGTCCCGGAATCTATTTGAGAGAAATATGAGAGAAATCGCCTGAAAATCGGCGTAAATTTCCGCTAAGTCTTTGAAAAGACTTGGTGACCCCTACGGGAATCGAACCCGTGTTTCAGCC
>JBGTSP010000188.1:0-8851 GCA_041940205.1 Alphaproteobacteria bacterium | reverse complement strand
ATCCAGCTGAGCTACGGGTGCTCCGGGTCCGCCGCCTGGGGCGGCGGGCGGCGTCGCCCTCCCTCAAGCAACCGGCGACGCGGAGGCGGAACCTAGGTGAAAGCCCCGGGCGGCGCAAGGATTTGCTGCGCGTCTCAACCGGGTTTTAACCCCTGTTGTGGCAGAGGAGCGGGATGCTGCTCGTCCCGCTGCTTTTCGCTCTCTGGCTGATCGTCGGCGTCGCCGGCGCGTGCGTCGTCGCGCGCGCCCTTGCCCGGACGCACGGGGCCCGGCGGCCGGCCGGGACGCCGATCGCCGACTAGCCTGCGATCCGGCCAGGCCCCCTGCCGGTCGCGGCGCTTGGCGTGAGACGCGCCGGTCGCGGCGCGCTTTACGCGGGACGCGCCGGTCGCGGCGCCTTACCTGGGACGCGCCGGTCGCGGCGCGATAACCCGCGGGCATCGAAACCATGCCCGGCTTCTATTTCCGCCGCGCGACCCGCGCCCGCATCTTCTGCTCATCCCCTCCCGACGCCGCACGAGGATGAGCCGATGACCACCGGGACAATCGAGACAATCGAGACAATCGAGACAATCGAGACCGTCACCGAAACCGCCGTTACCCGGGCCGGACCGGCGCTGCGCCAGGGTGCGGCAGCGGCCGAACCGGTCGATGCGAGCGCGTCCCGCGACGCCGCGGCCCGCCCCCGGGTGGTGGTGATCGGCGCCGGTTTCGCCGGCCTGGCGGCCACACGGGCGCTGGCCAAGGCGCCGGTCGCGGTCACCGTGATCGACCGGCGCAACTACCATGTCTTCCAGCCGCTGCTCTACCAGGTGGCGACCGCCGGGCTGTCGCCGGCGGACATCGCCGCCCCGATCCGCAGCATCCTGAGCCGGCAGGCCAACGCCACCGTGCTGATGGGCCGGGTCACCGACATCGACCGGCGCCGCCGCGCGGTGATCATCGGCGCCCGCCGGGTCGCCTACGATTTCCTGATCGTCGCCACCGGCGCGCGGCACGCCTATTTCGGCAACGATTCCTGGGAGCCCTTCGCGCCGGGCCTGAAGAAGATCAGCGACGCCACCGACATCCGCCGGCGCATCCTCTCGGCCTTCGAGCGGGCCGAGACCGCCCCGGACGCGGCGGCGCGACGGCGCTGGCTGACCTTCGCGGTGATCGGCGGCGGCCCCACCGGGGTCGAACTGGCCGGCGCCATCGCCGAGCTGGCGCACCGGGCGCTGGCCCGCGACTTCCGCAACATCGATCCCCGCCAGGCCCGCATCGTGCTGATCCAGCGCGGCGGCCGCCTGCTGCCGGCCTTCACACCGGCGGCCTCGGAGGCCGCGCGGCGGAGCCTGGAGCGGCTGGGCGTCGAGGTCCGCTGCGGCCTCCCGGTCACCGACTGCGACGGCGACGGCCTGCGCCTCGGCGCGGAACGGCTGTCCGCCGGCACGCTGGTCTGGGCCGCCGGGGTCGCGGGCTCGCCCGCGGCGCGCTGGCTGCAGGCCGGGCGCGACCGGGCCGGGCGGGTGATCGTCGGGCCCGACCTGACCCTGCCGGGCCATCCGGAGATCTTCGTGGTGGGCGACACGGCGGCCATCACCGACGCCGCCGGCCGGCCGGTCCCCGGCATCGCGCCGGCGGCCAAGCAGGCCGGCCAGTTCGCCGCCGCCTGCATCCGCCGCCGCTTGCGGAACCCGGCCGCTCCCGCGCGTGCCGGCGAGGCCGCGGGCGCGGAGGGCGGGGCGCCCGCGCGGGCCGACAGCTTCCGCTATCGCCATGCCGGGAATCTCGCCACCATCGGGCGCAGCGCGGCGGTGGCCGAGTTCGGACCGCTGCGCCTGCGCGGCCTCGCCGCCTGGCTGCTCTGGGGCGGCGTGCATGTCTGGTTCCTGATCGGTTTCCGCAACCGCCTTGCGGTGCTCACCGACTGGCTCTGGAGCTACCTGACCTATCGCCGCGGCGCCCGCCTGATCACCGGGGCCGACCAGGAATAGCGACCGCGGCCGGCGCGGCCTTCACCCCATGCCGGCGCCGGGCTAGCCTTGCGGATCCGCTGTCCCGCGCACCGGTTTGCGATGGAACTCTACCAGATCCGCTATTTCCTCTCGGTCGCCCGTCACCTCAACTTCACCCACGCGGCCGAGGACTGCCACGTCACCCAGCCCGCGCTGACCCGCGCGATCAAGAAGCTGGAGGACGAGCTGGGCGGCGAGCTGTTCCGGCGCGAGCGCCTGCATTCCCACCTGACCGACCTGGGCCGGGCGATGCTGCCCTTCCTGGAACAGAGCTTCGCCGCGGCCATGGCGGCCAAGGCGGAAGCCGACAGCTATGGCCGCGGCGACATCGCGCCGCTCGCCGTCGGCCTGTCGCATACCGTCGCGCCTGCCCTGCTGGAGCCGGTGCTGGCCGGTCTCGCCGACGCGGTCGAGGGCCTGCAGTTCAGCCTCGTGCGCGCCCGGGCCGACGAGGTGATCGCGGCGCTGCAGACCGGCGATGTGGATTTCGCGATCACCGCCCGGACCGACACGAACTGGGAACGGGCGCGGCACTGGCCGCTGTTCGAGGAACCCCTGATGCTCTGCCTGCCGGCGGTGCGGACCGACGCCGCACCCGCCGGCCTGCCCGCGGACCTCCCTGCGGACCTGGCGCTGATCGCCCGCGACTATTGCGAAAGCACGGATGAAGTACGGGCGTGGCTGGCACAAGGCGGCGACGCGCCCGTGCCCGCCCACCGAGCCGGCTCGGACGGGGATGCCCTGATGCTGATCGGGGCCGGCCTGGGCTATGCCTTCCTGCCCCGCAGCAGCGCTGGCGGTGCGGGCGTCCGGGCGGTCGCGCCGGAAAACCCGCCGCCCGGGCGCACGATCGTGCTGATGGCGGCGGCGGGGCGGCGGCATTCGGTCGCCGGCTCCCTGTTCCTGCGGCTCATGCGTTCGGCCGCCTGGCCGGAGACCGCCCCCGTCTGAGCCCGCCGGCTCAGGAGAGCCCGTCGAGCAGCGCCGGAAGGCCCTCGGGATCGAGCCGGCGACGGAAGTCGGGGTCGACATGGGCCGCGGCGATGCGGCCGTCGGGCGCCAGCACGTAGGTCGCGGGAATGGGCACGAACCACGCGTCGTTGCCCTGGAACGAGGCAAGGTCGGAGCCGGCGGACAGCAGCGCCCGCGAGACGCTGTTTCCCAGCGGGATCATCAGGTTCGCCTGCAGCGCATAGCCGTTGTCGAGGTCGGTCAGCACCGGAAAGTCGAGCGCGAGGTCCTCGGCCAGCCGACGCGTGAACCGGGCCGTCTCCGGCATGATCGAGACGATTCCCGCGCGGCGCGCCCGCACCTGCGGCAGCACCCGCTGCAGCGCCGCGAGCTCCAGGCGGCAGAACGAGCACCAGTGGCCCCGGTTGAAGCTGACCACGAGCGGCCCGGCATCGAGCAATGCGGCGAGACGGACGAGACGGCCGTCGGGCCCTGGCAGCAGGAAATCCGGCAGCCAGTCGCCCGGGCCCGGGGCCTCGAGGCCGGCGGCGCTCTGCTCGAGATGGCGGATCTGTCCGAGATAGGCCTCCGAGAGATCGCGGTTTCGCGCGATCACCCGGCTGAAATAGGCGGAGAGCTTCTCGGCGAGCGGCGCGTCGAGGGCGTGGATCTGATCGAAGTCCGACATGCGTGTCCGTCTTGTGGGCCGCCGGGCGGTCCCGGCCAGCCGGCACCTTAGCCCAGGCCGGCATTCGCATGCGGCATCGATTCCATAAGCGATCGGCATTTCCGCCCGGACAGCCGCGCGCGCATCTTGAGAGGCGTCGACGGGATGGCCCGCCGGCATCCTGAACGAACCGACGATCAACCGAGGAACCGAACCATGACCAAGCTCTCCCCCACCTCCCTGCTTGTCGCCGCCGCCGTCGCCGGCGCCGCCATGGCCAGCCTTTCCGCCCCGGCGAACGCCGCCGACAGCGAGAAATGCTACGGCGTCGCCGCGGCCGGCAAGAACGACTGCGCAACGGCGACGTCGTCCTGCGCCGGCACCGCCAAGGTCGACTTCCAGAAGGACGCCTTCATCGCCCTGCCCAAGGGCCTGTGCGAGCGCCTGGCGGGCGGCAGCCTGACGGCGTCGAAGGCCTGACCGGGACTTCCGGGCACGGCGAAGCGGAACGCGATCCGATGACCTCCTCCCCCATCGCCCGATCCGTTCCCCGGAATCCGGTCCCGGCCCGCGCCGGGATCGGTTTCCGCTTCGCCAACGCCCGCGAGATCCTGGCCACGCGGCCTACGATCGGCTGGTTCGAAATCCATGCCGAGAACCACATGGCGGACGGCGGCCCGGGCTTCACCCTGCTGGAGGACCTGCGGCGGGACTATCCGGTCTCGGTGCATGGCGTGGGCCTGTCGCTGGGCGGCGCCGAAGCGCTGGACGAGCGGCATCTCGACCGGCTCGCCCGCCTGGTCGAACGCATCGAGCCGGGGCTGGTCTCCGAGCATCTGGCCTGGTGCCGGCACGACGGCGAATATCTCCCCGATCTGCTGCCGCTGCCCCATACCGGGGAGGCGCTCGAGACCGTCGCCCGGCATGTCGAACAGGTGCAGGAGCGGCTCGGCCGGCAGATCCTGATCGAGAATCCCTCCCGCTACGTCGCCTTCGCCGACGAGGACATGGACGAAAGCGCCTTCCTCGCCGCGCTTGTCCGCCGGACCGGCTGCGGCCTGCTGCTCGACGTCAACAACATGCATGTCTCGGCGGTCAATCTCGGAGGCGATCCGCTCGCCCTCCTGCGCGACCTCGATCCCGCGAGCATCCACGAGATCCACCTCGCCGGCCATCACCGCCGAATGGTCGACGGCCGGCCGCTGCTGATCGACAACCACGGCAGCCCGGTGGCGACCGCGGTGTGGGAACTCTACGAGAGCACGCTTGCGCGCACCGGGCCGCGGCCCACCCTGATCGAGTGGGACACCGACATACCGCCGCTCGATGTCCTGCTGGCCGAGGCCGCCGCGGCCGACAGCCGCTTGGGCGCCTGCGCCGGCCGGGAGCCGAAACATGTCTGCGCTGGCTGAGTTCCAGCGCGCGTTCCACGCCTTCCTGGCCGCGGCCGATGCGCCGGACCGCGCGCCGCCGGCCGGGTTCACGCCCGCGACCGCGGCCCGGGCCGGCATTCATCGCAACGCCATCCACAGCGCCCGGCAGGAGGCCCTGCGGACGACCTATCCGGCGGTTTCCGCGCTGGTCGGCGAGGCCTGTTTCGACAGCCTGGCCTCCCGCTTTGCCCGGACCGACGCCCCCGACGGACCCGTGCTGGCCGAATACGGTGCGGGTTTCGCGGGCTTCCTGGAGCGGCAGGACGAACTTGCGGCGCTGGTCTGGCTGGGCGACGTCGCCCGGCTGGAATGGCTCGTCAACGCGGTCCGCCAGGCCGCCGTCACGACCGGCCTGAGCGCGGACGCCGCCGCGGCTCTGTTCGCCGCCGGCGACAGGGACCTGCGCCTCGCACCGTTGCCCGGCCTGCGGCTGCTGCAGAGCGCCTGGCCCGTCGCCGCGATCCGCGAGGCCGCCCTGGACGGCGACGGCGCGGCGCTGGAGGCGCTGGCCTCCGCAACCGCGCACCTCGCGGTGCGGCCCGGCCCCGAGGGCCCCTCGGTCCTGTCTCTGGAGGCCGGTCCGTTCCTGCTGCTGCGCGCGCTCGACGCCGGGCAGGCCTTCTATCCGGCGCTCGGCGAAGCCTGCGCCGCGTGTCCCGATCTCGATCCCCGCGAAGCCGTTGGCCGGCTTCTGACCCTCGGCGTCCTCGCGGCGCCGCCCTCCCGCCCCGAAGGAGAATGACGATGAACCCGACCCTGACGACCACGCCCGAAACCCGGCCCCGCCTGCCGCTCGACCTGCTCTACCGCGGTCGCGACCTGCTCGATGCGGTTCCCGCCTCGCTGCTCGCGCTGGTCGCGCGCATCGGCGTCGCCGGCGTGTTCTGGCGCGCCGGCCAGACCAAGGTGGAAGGCTTCAGCGTGACCCCGTCGACCTACTACCTGTTCCGCGAGGAATACGCGCTGCCGCTGCTGCCGCCGGAACTCGCGGCCAATCTGGCGGCGCTCGCCGAGCATGTCTTCCCGGTGCTGCTGCTGCTGGGCCTGGCCTCGCGGCTGTCGGCGCTCGCCCTGCTCGGCATGACCCTGGTGATCCAGCTTTTCGTCTATCCCGGCAGCTGGCCCGATCACGCGGTCTGGGCCGCCGCCCTGCTGTTGCTCGCCGCCCGCGGCGGCGGCATGCTGTCGCTCGACCATCTGCTGTTCCGCCCGCGTGCCTGAGGCCGCGACGGCCCGCCGGTTCCGCCCGCCTCGCGCGCCGGCGGACCCGCGGTGCGGCCGGACCGGGCCGCATCCGGACGGCCGCCCGGTCGGCGCCGGTCGCGGAACGTTCGGCCCGGGAGGATCGAATGGATGATGCCGTGACCTTCTCGACGCCGGCGGGAACGATGACGCCGATCGGCCCCTATTCCCATCTGGCCTGCGCCGGGCCGCTGGTCGTCATCGGCGCGATCGCCGGGATCGACCCGCGCACCGGGCAGCTCGCCGGCGCCGGTGTCGCCGCCCAGACCGACGCGATCCTGAAGCAGTTCGAGACCATGCTCGCCGCGGCCGGCAGCGATCTCGACCATGTCCTGCATGTCACCGCGTTCCTGCGCGACATGGACGACTACGCGGCGATGAACGACGCCTATGCCGCCTTCCTTGGCGACCGGCGGCCCGCGCGCAGCGTCGTCGCGGTCAGCGACCTGCCCAAGCCCGGCGCCCGCGTCACCATGAACCTGATGGCCTGGCGCGTGGTCGCACCGCCCTAATCGCCGGCGGGCAGCCGCTGCGCCTCGAGGAAGTGCCAGACCAGCGCCGAGAGGTCGGCGTCGCGGGTCGCGCGGCCCAGCAGGCGGGCAAGCAGCGGCGGCAGCGCCGCATTGTTCCAGCCCGACCAGCTGTGGCCGCCGCCCGTCACCTTCAGCACGGCGACCGGGGCATCCTCGGGGCAGCCCTCGTGACGATGAAAGGCGAGCCGCGTGCCGTCGGCGGGATCGGCGTCGGGCAGGGGCTCGACCGTCGGCGTCCGGGCCGGATCGCAGCCGTTGGCGGCCGCCCACCAGTCCGCGCTCTCCTCGATGCCGATCACCCGGCCACGGTCGCCGAAACCGCGGGCGACCGGACCGCCCTCCCAGGGCACGAGGCGGTCCTCGTCGCCGGCCACGATCAGCACCGGCAGCGGCCGGTCCGGCCGGCAGTTCGCGGGCAGGTGCTCCGGCATGCCGGCGATCGCCGGCGCGATGGCGGCGAGGCGCCCGGCCAGTTCGCAGCCCAGGCGGAAGGTCATCATGCCGCCGTTCGACAGGCCGGTGACGTAGATCCGCCGCCGGTCGGCGAGGCCGCGCGCGATCATGGCGTCGATCAGCCGGGCGACGAAGCCGACATCGTCGGCCTCGCTCACCCCCAGCTTGCGGTGCACCGGCGCGTCGCGACCGTCGTTCCAGTGGTTGGCGATGCCGACGGGATAGGCGACCGCGAAACCGTGTTGACGGGCCAGCGGCTCCCAGCCGAAGCGGTCGCGCAGGCCGAGCGCGTCCGAGCGGGTGCCGCCGCCATGCAGGGCGATGACGAGCGGCGCCGGCTCGCGCAGCCCGTCGGGCCGGTAGAGGTAGAAGTGCCGGGTGGCGGCGCCGCCGCCCTCGAGCGGGACGATCACCCGGCCGGCAGTGACGTCCGGCGCCAGCACGCCGTCGTCGGCGCGGACCGGCGGTGCGACCGCGAGGATCGCGGGCACCAGCAGCCATGCGGCGACGCGCGACCGCCATTTGCTACCGAGCATTCGGCTCAATCGGCAATTTTTGGTCATTTTGTTACCGAAATGGCAACGGATGGCATCCAGGGCCGCCGGAGAATTCAGTGGGCGAAGATGTCGGTCTCGGGCCAGCCGGCGAGATCGAGCTCGGCGCGGGTGGGCAGGAAATCGAAACAGGCCTGCGCCAGCTCGCGCCGCTCCTCGCGTTCCAGCATGGCATCGAGCCGCGCCTTGATCTGGTGCAGGTAGAGCACGTCGGAGGCGGCATAGTCGCGCTGCTCGGCGCTCAGGCTGTCGGCGCCCCAGTCGGAGGACTGCTGCACCTTGGACATGTCGATGTCGAGCAGTTCGCGGCAGAGCTCCTTCAGGCCGTGCCGGTCGGTATAGGTGCGCACCAGCTTGGAGGCGATCTTGGTGCAGTAGACCGGACGGGCGAGCACGCCGAGGCTGTAGCGCAGCACGGCGATGTCGAAGCGGCCGAAATGGAACAGCTTGGTGCGCCCCGGATCGGCCAGCAGCGCCTTCAGGTTGGGCGCCTCGTAGCGGCCGCGCTGGAAGCGCACCAGGTGGGCGTCGCCGTCGCCGGCCGAGAGCTGCACGACGCACAGCCGGTCGCGCTGCAGCAGCAGGCCCATGGTCTCCGAATCGATCGCCACCAGGCCGCCCAGATCGAGTCCGTCCGGCAGGTCGCCCTCGTGCACCGTCACATTCATGCCCGCATCTCCCCCGTCGCGGCGTCAGCGGCCCGGCCCCCGAACGGAACGCGGGGGCGCCGCCGCCGGCGCGCCCGCAGTCTAGACCGATTCAACCGCGCGGTGTCTCGTCCGATCGGCGCTCGTCGCGACGCGAACCGCCCGCCGCCCGCGGCGTCCGCCGGCGCGGCCCGAGGCCGGCGCGAACCTGTGGCCGGCGCGTGGCGGCCGGCCAGTGTCGAAACACCGGTCAGCGAAAATCCGAATTGTCGAAAGTCGAAAAAAGCACCGCGCGCGTTCCCGAGGGGAAGCGCGGTGGTGCCCAGGAGGGGACTCGAACCTCCACGGGGATACCCCCACTAGCACCTGAAGCT
>JBGTSP010000187.1:0-8885 GCA_041940205.1 Alphaproteobacteria bacterium | reverse complement strand
TCTCGTAAACAGACAGATGAAGTAGCCGTGTTTCTTCAAAGCAAAGGTTACAACTCTATTGCCTATCATGCTGGTTTAGATAGTGAGACTAGAAGCAAGCATCAGGATCGATTTATGACTGAACCTTGCGTCATCATGGCAGCCACTATTGCCTTCGGCATGGGAATCGATAAATCCAATGTGCGCTGGATCATCCATTATAACCTGCCGAAAAACATTGAAGGTTATTACCAGGAGATCGGCCGGGCCGGCCGCGACGGCCTGCCGGCCGAGGCGATGGCGCTGTACGGCATGGGCGAGGTACGCCAGTACCGCCAGTGGATCGAGGAGAGCGAGGCCCCGGACGAGCAGAAACGCATCGAGCGCCAGAAGCTCTCGGCCCTGGTGGCGCTGTGCGAGGCGCCGCGCTGCCGCCGGGTGAGCCTGCTGGGCTATTTCGGCGAGCAGGCCGAGCCCTGCGGCCGCTGCGACCTGTGCGACGGCGGCATCGAGACCTTCGACGGCACCGAGCTGGCGCAGAAGGCGCTGTCGGCGATTCTGCGCACCCGCGAACTGTTCGGCATGGAGCACCTGATCTCGGTGCTGCGCGGCGAGGTGACCGAGATGGTCACCAAGCACCGCCACGACGAATTGCCGACCTTCGGCGTCGGCGCCGAACACAGCCGCAAGGCCTGGCGGGCGATCTACCGCCAGCTCTACGCCGCCGGCCTCGCCAACATGGACATGGCCCGCTTCGGCCGCTGGACCGTCACCGAGGCCGGCTGGCAGGTGCTGCGCGGCCAGGCACAGGTGGCGCTGCGCCAGGATGCGCTTGCCGCCGCGGACGCGACCGGCGGGCGCCGGCGCAAGGCGCCGCGGCCGGAACTCGACGACCTCGCCGCCCGGGCGGACGCCGGACTGCTGGCCGCGCTGAAGGATCTGCGCCGGCGGCTGGCGAAGGAGAAGGGCGTGCCCGCCTATGTCGTCTTCTCCGACCGCACGCTGCTGGAGATGGCGGCCGCCGCGCCGCACGATCTCGAGGGCCTGGGCCGGTTGCACGGGGTGGGCGAGAAAAAGCTGGAACGCTACGGCGAGAGCTTCCTGGAGGTGATCCGCCGCACCGGCATGGACGCGGCCTGAAGGCAGGCCGGCGCCCGCTCGGGTGCTCAGCCCAGCAGGTCGGCCATCACCGGCTTGTTGCGGTTCAGGCTCCAGCTCGCATGCGTGCCCTCGGGCGCATCGCCGCCGGCATAGTCCCAGATCAGCGCCGAGAAACGCAGCTTGAGGATCTCCAACGGCGCGGTCTCGGGCACGGCGGAGATCTCGAAACTGCGGATGGCGGCGTCCAGCAGGGTGAGCGTCAGGGTGGGGTAGAGCCCCTCGTCGGTGGCCTGGGCGAAAACAATCTCGCTGCGCCCCAGCGCCTCGCCCTGCAGCATCGCCAGATAGAGCCCGGTGGAGGCGGCATCCAGCGCCTTGCTCACCGTCAGGTCGGTGAATTCCGGCTTGTTCGAGCCGGCGCCGGCGCCCGGCCGGACGTCGGGCTGGCTGAAGCCGTGCTCGAGCGAAAGCAGCTCGATCCAGCCCTCGTAGCCCGCATGGATCGACCCGCCGGCGATGCCGTTGCCGGGCCGGAAGAGAATGGCGTCCATCGCGCTGCCCCGTGCCGCGAATCAGTGCGACAAGGCTTAGCAGTCCGGCGGGGATCGGCGAAGCGCGGGCGTTCGCGCGACGCGGTTATCAGCAGTCGCGCCGGCCGACGACGAAGGCCGCGCCCGCCTCGCCGGCGCGCTCGCTGTGCGGCGTGCCGGCCGCCACCCGGAACTCGTCGCCCGGACCGTAGCGGCGGCTCTCGCCGGCGCAGGTGATGTGGAACGCGCCCGCCGTCACCAGCCCCCAAGCCTCGAAGTCATGCGCGTGATCGTCGGCGCCTTCCCCCGGCGCCAGTTCCCGGTTGACGACGGTGAAGCCCTCCTGCGCCAGCCGGCTTTCGAACGCTTTCGTCTCGACCATGCGGTCCTCCCTTGATCCGGTCTCGCCGTCGGTCAGTGGAACATGTCCGGCTGATCGGCGGACAATTGCTCGAAGATCGGCTGGAAGTGCAGCCAGCCGATATACTCGCTGCCGACATGTTCGCGGCTGTAGCGCGCCCGCTCGTCGGGAACCATGACGGGCGGATGGCCCGCGGCCTCGACCAGAAGCTGCTGCCGGCAGCAGCGCTCCAGGGCGATGAACCAGAACGCCGCCGCGTCGATGCTGTGCCGGCTGGCGGTGATCAGGCCGTGGTTCTGGTGGATCGCCGCCTTCACGCCCGCGAAGGCCCGGGCGACTTCCGGCCCGGCCCTGTCCTCGACGGCGACCTGGCCGGCTTCCTCGCGGATCACCACATGGTCCTCGAAGAAGGCGCAGGCGTCCTGGGTGATCGGCAGCAGCGGCCGGCCGAGCGCCGCGAAGGCCGTGCCGTACAGCGTGTGGGCATGACACATGGCCAGGATGTCGGGATGGGCCTCGTGCACCGCCGCGTGCAGCACGAACCCGGCCCGGTTCACGGCATGCGCGCCCTCGACCACCCGGCCGTCATGGTCGACCAGGATCAGGTTCGACAGCGCGACCCGGTCGAAATGCACCGCCATCGGGTTGGTCCAGTAGAGCTCGGGATGCTCGGGATCGCGGATCGTCAGGTGGCCGGCGAAGCCGTAGTCGAAGCCCTGCTGCGCGAAGGCGCGGCAGGCGGCGACGAGACGCCGCTTGCGATGCAGGCGCAGTTCCGCGGGCGAATTGCACCGGGCTTCCTGCGGAAAGACCAGGCCGTCCTGTTCGGGCTGGTAGATCGAGGTCCGGCTTCCAAGGTCGGGCATCGGGCGCTGTCGCCCTCCGTTCGAATTCTGAATTCAGAATTCGATACAGCGATGCCGCTGGCCGGTCAAGCCGGGCCGGCGGCCGGCCTGCCCGGGGTTCGGCGAAGAACAGGTGTCCGGGACGGAGGTCGGGGTCCTTGGGGTTCTCAGCCGGCGGCCCGGGCGGCGTCGAGATCCATGACGGCCTGGCCCGCGCAGGCCTCGGCCTCGTCGTCCAGCGCCAGCTTGTTGTGGGCGTCCAGCGCGGCGACCTTGTAGCACTCGGCCAGCGTCGGGTAGTTGAAGACGGCCTTGAGGAAATAGTCGAGGCCACCGCCGAACTCCATCACGCACTGGCCGATATGGATCAGCTCCGTCGCCCCGGTGCCGACCGCGTGCACGCCCAGCAGGCGGCGGTCCTCGCGGTGGAAGATCAGCTTCAGGAAGCCCGACTTGTCGTCCAGGATCTGGCCGCGGGCGATCTCGCGGAAGCGGGCGACGCCGATCTCGTAGGGCACCCGCTTCTCGGTCAGGGTGTGCTCGGGCTCGCCCACCATCGACAGTTCCGGGATGGCGTAGATGCCGACGGGGAAGTTGCTGCTCATGGTCTGGGCGGTGACGCCGAAGGCGTTGCAGGCGGCCAGCCGGCCCTGTTCGGACGAGGTGGCGGCCAGCGAGGGAAAGCCGATCACGTCGCCGCCGGCGAAGATGTGCCGCTGCACGGTGCGGAACTCTTCATCGACGATCAGCCGGCCGCGATCGTCGGCCAGCAGGCCCGCCGCCTCCAGGCCGAGTTCGGCGGTGGCGCCGACCCGGCCGGCGCAGATCAGCGCCACGTCGGAGACCAGGCGCTTGCCGGATTCGAGCGAGATCACCACCCGGCTGCGGCGCTCGGTCTCGCGCCTCTCGACCCGGGCCACGGTCTCGCCCAGGCGGAAGCGGACATTGTGGTCGCGCATCTGGTGCACCAGCTCGTCGACGATCTCGTGGTCGAGAAACTCCAGCGGCCTGTCGCGGCCGTCGACCACGGTGACGGTGACGCCGAGGCGGGCGAACATCGAGGCATACTCGATGCCGATGACGCCGCAGCCGATCACCACCATCGAGTGCGGCAGCTCCTGCAGCAGGAAGATCTCGTCGCTGGTGACGATGCTCTCGCCGTCGAAATCGGCGTTGGTGGCGGGCGCCGGGCGGGTGCCGGTGGCGACAAAGAAATGGTCCGCGCTGTAGTGGCGCTCGCCCAGGCTGGAGCTGACCTGGATCTCATGCGGGCCGGTGAAGCGCGCGGTGCCGACGATGATGTCGACATCGTTGCGGCCGAGCTGGGATTCCTGGATCGTCTCCTCGCGCCGCACGATCTCGCCGACCCGGCCGAAGAGCTGTTCGACCGGCGCCGCGCCGCGCCGGTCGGGGGCGAGGTCGCCGGCGCGCCGGCCCACACGGCCGAACGAGAGCACGGCCTCGCGGAAGGTCTTGCTGGGGATCGTGCCGGTGTGCAGGCAGACGCCGCCCACGGTCTGCTCGATCTCGACGACGGCCGCCTTCTTGCCGAGCTTCGCGGCCTGCACCGCGGCGCGCTGGCCGGCGGGGCCGCTGCCGATGCAGATCAGGTCGTAATCGTGGCCGGACATGGCGACCGCTCCTCCCGTCCTTCTTCAACAGCCGGGATCATGTCCTTGTAAACCTTAATATTTCCGAAACCGAAGCGACGGGCGGAACGGAGCGGGAACCGCGGCGGGCCGCCGTCCGGCCTTCTGAAACCGGCCCGCGGAACCGGGCGGGACTTGCCGGACGGGGCGGCCGCCGGGCAGGCTTGCCGCCATGGACGATCGCCTGATCCGGCTCACCGCCCGCGAGGCCGTGGCCCTGCTGAAGCGCCGCGAGATCAGCCCGCACGACCTGATCGACGCGGCCGAAGCCCGCATCGCGGCGGTGGAGCCGGCGATCAACGCGCTGCCCACCCTGTGCCTCGAGCGGGCGCGGGCGCATGCCGACCGGCTCGTGGCCGGGGCGCAGGATCCCGCCGATACCGGCCCGGGCTGGCTCGCCGGCCTGCCGCTGGCGATCAAGGACCTGGCCGACGTCGCCGGCGTGCGCACGACCTACGGCTCGCCGCTCTTCGCCGACCACGTGCCCGGGCGCTCGCATCCCCTGGTCGAGCGGATCGAGGCGAAGGGCGGCATCGTGCTGGCGAAATCCAACACGCCCGAGTTCGGCGCCGGCGGGGCGACCTTCAACCCGGTGTTCGGCAAGACCCGCAATCCCTGGAACACCGCGCTGACGCCGGGCGGCTCGACCGGCGGCGGCGCGGCGGCGCTGGCGGCGGGCGAGGTCTGGCTGGCGCACGGCAGCGACCATGCCGGCAGCCTGCGCCGGCCGGCGACCTATTGCGGCGTGGTCGGCCTGCGGCCCTCGCCGGGCCGGGTGACCCGGGGCACGGTGGACACGCTGTTCTCGCCGCTCTCTGTGCAAGGCCCGATGGCCCGCACCGTGCCCGACCTGGCGCTGTTCCTCGATGCCATGGCCGGCTTCTGCCGGCACGATCCGCTGACCTTCGAGGCCCCCGCGCGCGCCTACGAACGGGCCGCGCTGGAAGGCGCGGCGCCCGCCCGCATCGCCTGGGCCGAGACCCTCGGCGGCGCGCCGGTCGACCGCGAGACGCGCGCGCTCTGCCGGGCCGCGCTGGCGCCGTTCGAGGCCCTGGGCGCCGAGATCACCGAGGTGACGCTCGATTTCGGAGATGTCGACGTGGAGCAGACCCTGCTGGGCCTGCGCTCGCAGCAGTTCGTCATCGACCGCGAGCACCAGCTCGCCGCGCACCGCGACATGCTGAAGGCCGACATCGTCTGGAACACCGAGCTCGGCCTGAAGCAGAGCACCAGCACGCTGGCCGCCGCGGAGCGCGCCCGGGCGGCGCTCTACCGCTATTTCGCCGGCCTGTTCGAACGGTTCGACCTGCTGGTCACGCCGGGCGCCAACACGCCGGCCTTCGACGTCGAGCGCCGCCATCCCCAGAGCATCGACGGGGTGCCGCTGACGCATTACCTGGGCGCGTCCCTGCTGACCGGCGCGGTGACCCTGTCGGCCTCGCCGGCGCTCTCCCTGCCCTGCGGCCTCGATCAGTACGGCCGGCCAGTCGGCCTGCAGCTCGTCGCCCCGCCGCGCGGCGAGGCCGCCCTGCTCGCCGCCGGCACCCGCTACGAGGAGGCGCGCGGACCGGCAGGCGACCTGCCGATCGAACCCCGGGCCGGGACGGTGCCGCCGGGCGCGTGAGGCGCCCGCCGCCGTGAAGTCTCAGGCGGCGCCGTAGTCCACCGCCGTGCGGTGCCAGCCCTCCTCGTGGCGCCGCCAGTAGGCCTCCCGGAGCCGGGCCGAGATCGGGCCCGGGCGGTCGTTGCCCTTGATCCGGCCGTCGATCCGGCTGGCCGGCATCACCCCGCCGGCGGTGGTCGAGGTGAAGACCTCGTCGGCCTCGCGCAGTTCGTCGGCGGTGAGCGGGCGGATCGCGTTGGGGATGCCGAGATCGTCGCAGAGCTCAAGCACCGAGCGGCGGGTGATGCCTTCCAGCGCGCCGCGGTCGGGGCTGACGACGCAACCGTCGATCACCGCGAAGACGTTGAAGCCCGGCCCCTCGGTGACGTAGCCGTCGGCGTCCAGCAGCACGGCGGCGTCCACGCCGGCATCCTCGGCCTCGAACTGGGCGCGGATCAGGTCGCCCCAGTGGTAGTTCTTGATCGTCGGATCGACCGAGGCGGCGGCGATGCGCGGCGTGCGGGCGACGATCAGGTGGGCGCCGCGGTCCTGCACCTCCGGCGCGATGACGTCGACCCAGGGGATGGCATAGGCGAGGAAGCGGTTCTGCAGCAGGCTGGGCTTGCGCGGCATGCCCGGCAGCGGCACCCCGCGGGTGGTCACCATCGCCACATAGGCCTCCCGAAGACCGCTGCGGGCGACGCAGCCGTGGAGAATGCCGGCGACGGCGACGCGATCGAGGTCGATCGCCATGCGCAGGCCCGCCATGGAGCGCCAGAAGCGCTCGAGATGATCGTCGAGGCGGAAGAAGCCGCCGCCCCAGACATGCACCACGTCGTAGGTCACGTCCGACTTGTTGAAGCCCCAGTCGAGCACCGAGACCGTGAGCTCGGCGATCGGCCGGTAGGCGCCGTCCTGCCAGCCGCAGCCCGCCGCGAAGGGATTGTCCGCCGCCGTTGCCTCAACCGCGGTCTCCGCCGCCGCCCCGGCCGCGCCGGCAGCCGCCCCCGGCCGTCCCGTGCGTTTCATTCCCGCCATCGCGCCCTCCCGTTGTCCGCAGACAGTCTAGGCCCGGGTCGGGCTCTCTGTCGCGCGGCCGGGCCTGCCCCCGGCGGCGGCTTCGGCTACAGTGCCGCCTCCCGCCCCCGACCGGAGACGCCCCATGAGCCTGCCCCAGCGTATCGCCGTCACCCTGCCCGCCGGCCCCGACGTGGCCGCCACCCGCGCGCGCCTGCGCTGGGCCGAGGAGAACGGCCTGGAGGATGCCTGGTTCAGCGATTCCGGGGCGCCGGATTCGCTCACCCTGGCGGCCGGCCTCGCCGGCGACACCGAGCGGCTGCGCCTCGGCGTCGCCGTCACCCCGGTGTTCACCCGCACGCCGGCGGTGCTGGCGGCCACGGCGCAGACCCTGGGCCAGCTCCTGCCCGGGCGTTTCGTCATGGGGCTGGGGGCCTCCAGCCAGACGATGATGGACGGCTGGCACGGCGTGCCGCTGTCGAAGCCGGTGACCCGGGTGAAGGAGACCGCGATCATCGTGCGTTCGATGCTGCGGGGCGAGAAGTCCGACTTCGACCTCGCCACGCTGCGCAGCAAGGGCTACCGCCAGCCGCCCTCGGACGTGCCGCTCTACCTCGCGGCCCTGCGCCCGAAGATGATCGAGATGGCCGCCGAGCATGGCGACGGGGTGATCTTCAACCTCTGGCCCAAGGGCGCGCTGGCGAAGATGATGGAGCATGTGCGCATCGGCGCCGGGCGGGCCGGCAAGGACCCGACGACGGTGGAGATCGTCAACCGCCACATGGTGCTGGTGACCGACGACAAGGCGGCCGCGCGGGCGCGCTTCAAGGCCGCCTTCGCGCCCTATTACGCGACCCCGGTCTACAACAGCTTCCTCGCCTGGGCCGGCTACGAGGAGGCCGCGGCCACCATCGCCGAGGGCTGGGCGGCGCGCGACCGGGACAAGACCACCGGGGCGCTGAGCGACGCCATGGTCGACGAGATCGCCATCATCGGCTCGGAGGAGGAGTGCCGCGAGCGCATCCGCTGGGCCGGCGAGAGCGGCATCCATACCCACATCATCGCCCCCCTGGGCGCCGATCCCGAGGAGGCCCGGCGCACCTTCGCCGCCTTCACGCCGGACAAGCTGCCGCGCTGAGGGCCGCCGCCGGGCGCCTGGCGGCGAAACGCCGGTCATGGCGCCGGCGGCGCGCTGGCGACGCCTGTGCGGGCGGTGATACGGTCGCCCCGAGGCCGGCCCGCGCGTCCTGTTGCGCCGCCGCCGGCCCGGAACGGGAGGGACGATCATGCCGGACCAGCGGCCGGAACCGGATTTCGACGCCGTCATCGTGGGCGCGGGCTTCGCCGGGCTCTACATGCTGCACCGCCTGCGCGGCCTCGGCTTCCGCGCCCTCGTGTTCGAGACCGGCGACGGCGTCGGCGGCACCTGGTACGTCGAGAGCATGCAGTACTCCTACCAGTTCGACGACGCGCTGCAGCAGGAATGGGAATGGAGCGAGCGCTACGCGCCGCAGCCCGAGATCCTGCGCTATGCCAACCATGTCGCCGACCGCTTCGACCTGCGCCGCGACATCCGCTTCAACACCAGGGTCGAGGCCGCCCGCTTCGACGAGCAGGCCGGGCTGTGGCGGATCGCGACCTCGGACGGCGCCGAGACCCGCGCGCAGCACTGCATCATGGCGACGGGCTGCCTCTCGGCGGCGAACCTGCCGGACTTTCCGGGCCTGGAGGGATTCCGGGGCGCGCGTTACCACACCGGCAACTGGCCGCACGAGGGCGTCGATTTCTCCGGCCAGCGCG
>JBGTSP010000186.1:0-8956 GCA_041940205.1 Alphaproteobacteria bacterium | reverse complement strand
GCGCAGCGAGGACATCCCCGACCTGGTGCGCCATTTCCTCGACAAGGCGGCCTCCGAGGGCCTGCCGCCCAAGCAGATCGATTCGACGGCGATGGAGCGGCTGCGCCGCTATCGCTGGCCGGGCAACGTGCGCGAACTGGAAAACCTGGTCCGCCGGATCACCGCGCTCTACGCCGAGGAAACCATCGGCGTCGACGTCATCGAGGCGGAACTGACGGCCAGCGCGCCGGAGCCCGAATCCGGCCAGTCGATGGACGGCGACAGCATCGGCAGCGCCGTGGAGCGCCACCTCAAGCGCTATTTCTCGGCCCATGGCGACAACCTGCCGCCGGCCGGCCTGTACGAGCGGGTGCTGCACGAGGTCGAGCGGCCGATGATCGAGCTGTCGCTGGCCGCGACCCGGGGCAACCAGGTCAAGGCGGCGCAGCTCCTGGGCCTCAATCGCAACACCCTGCGCAAGAAGATCCGCGAACTTGACATCCAGGTCATGCGTGGCATGAAGTGATGCAGGTTTGCCACACAGGTGTGGCGGACCGGTATCATTCGTGACGCGCCTCCGGGCGCCCAGCCCGGCCGGCGCGCCGCCCGGGCGAAAGGCCGCGGGATGAGCCTGACCGACGACAACGCCACGCAGTTCGATACCGCGCTGCGCCGCCTGGTGGCCTGGGCCCAGGCGCGGCGGCTGGGCTCGAAGCTGGCGCTGGCCCTGACCGTCGCGGTGCTGGCCTCGGGCATCGCCACCTATGTGGCCTGGACCCGGGTCTCGCCCGACGGCGCGCGCTCGGGCGTGGTGCTGGCGCTGATCGTCGTCGACCTCGCCCTGCTGCTGTCGCTCGCCGCCCTGGTGCTGCGCCAGCTCGTGCGGTTGTGGACCGAGCGCCGTTCGGGCTCGGCCGGCTCGCGCCTGCATGTCCGGGTGGTGGCGCTGTTCAGCGTGGTCGCCGTCGGCCCGGCGATCATCGTGGCGATCTTCTCCGCCCTGTTCTTCCAGCTCGGCCTGCAATCCTGGTTCTCCGACACCGTGCGCACCGCGGTGCAGGGCTCGGTGGCCGTCGCCGAGGCCTATGTCGGCGAGCACCGCGAATCCATCCGCGCCGACCTGCTGGCCATGGCCAACGATCTCAACCGCGAGGCCCCGCAGGTGCTGCGCAGCCGCGCCGTCTTCAACCTGACCCTGAAGCGCCAGGCGGCCTTCCGCTCGCTCGGCGAGGCGGTGGTGTTCAACACGGCGGGCCAGGTGCTCGCACGCACCACGCTCTCGCTGTCGGCGGCCTTCGGCATGGTGCTGCCGCCCGACGCCATCGAGCGGGCCAACCGGGGCGAGGTGGTGATCTTCGCCAGCGGCACCGACGACCGGGTGCAGGCGATGATCCGGCTGGACAATTTCGTCGACGCCTATCTCTATGTGAGCCGCTTCATCGATCCCGTGGTGCTGCAGCACGTCCAGCGCACCAACGCGGCGGCGCAGGAATATTCCGCTCTCGAGGGCGCGCGCTCCTCGGTGCAGCTGGTCTCGGCGGTGATCTTCCTGGTGATCGCGCTGATGCTGCTGCTGGCCGCCGTCTGGCTGGGCCTGACCTTCGCCAACCGCATCGTGCAGCCGATCAGCGCCCTGGTGCTGGGCGCCGAGCGGGTGCGCAACGGCGACCTCGGCGCCCGGGTGCCGGAGACCGTCGAGGAGGACGAGCTGGGCACCCTGTCGCGCGCCTTCAACCGGATGATCGCGCAGCTGCAGCACCAGCGCAGCGAGGTGGTCGAGGCCAACCGCCAGCTCGACGAGCGCCGTCGCTTCACCGAGGCGGTGCTGTCGGGGGTCTCGGCCGGCGTGATCGGCCTCGACGGCGAAGGCCGGATCGAACTGCCGAACGAAAGCGCGCTCGACTATCTCGACAGCGACGCGGTCTCCCTGCTGGGCAACCGCCTGGTCGACCTGGCGCCGGAATTCGAGCCGCTGATCCAGCGCGCCCGCCAGCGTCCGCAACGGCAGATCGAGGGGCAGATCGAGGTGGTGCGCGGCGGCCACCGGCACATCTTCATGGTCCGGGTGGCGGCCGAAGGCCGGGGCGAGGGCGCCCGCCAGGGATTCGTCGTCACCTTCGACGACGTCACCGAACTGGTCACCGCCCAGCGCATGGCGGCCTGGGCCGACGTCGCCCGGCGCATCGCGCACGAGATCAAGAATCCGCACACCCCGATCCAGCTTTCCGCCGAGCGCCTGCGCCGGCGCTATCGCGACGAGATCCGCTCGAAGCCCGAGATCTTCGACCGCTGCACCGAAACCATCATCCGCCATGTCGGCGACATCCGGCACATGGTGGACGAGTTCGCCCTGTTCGCCCGGCTGCCCTCGCCCAGCTTCGCCCGCGAGAATGTCAGCGAACTGGGACGCCAGGCGGTGTTCTCCCGGCAGACCGCCAGCGCCGGCCTGCGCATCCTCTGCGCCTTCGACGAGGAGGCGCTGTATGCGCGCTGCGATGGCGGCCAGCTCAACCAGGTCTTCACCAACCTGCTGAAGAACGCCGCCGAGGCGATCGAGGCGCGGCGCGAGCGCGACGGCGCCGCGGCGCCACGGGGCGAAATCGTCCTGACGATCGCCAGGCGCGGCGAGCGGGTCGAGATCCGGGTGGAGGACAACGGCATCGGCCTGCCCGACGGCGGCCGGGAGGAACTGACGGAACCCTACGTGACGACCCGCGAGAAGGGCACCGGCCTCGGCCTCGCGATCGTCCGGAAAATCGTCGAGGACCATGGCAGCCGCCTAGTGCTGGGCGATTCCCCGCTGGGTGGCGCGTGCCTGTCGTTCGAGCTCGATGCGCTCGAGCCGCCGCAGGCCGTCCTCGAGGCCGGGGAAGACAGGGATCGTGGGGAAGAGCGACGGAGCGGGCATGGCGGGTGACATCCTGATCGTCGACGATGAGGCGGATATCCGCGAGATCGTCGCCGAGATCCTCGAGGACGAGGGCTACGAGGGGCGCAAGGCGGCAAGCGCCGAGCAGGCCCTGGCCGCGGTGGCCGAGCGCCGTCCGTCGCTGGTGCTGCTCGACATCTGGCTCGAGGGCAGCGGCATGGACGGTCTCGAGGTTCTCGACCGGCTGAAGGCCGCGCATCCCGACGTGCCGGTGGTGATGTTCTCCGGTCACGGCAACATCGAGACCGCGGTCGAGGCGGTCCGTCGCGGGGCCTTCGATTTCATCGAGAAACCCTTCGAGACCGACCGGCTGCTGCATGTCGTCAGCCGGGCCATCGAAGTCGCGAGCCTGGCGCGGGAAAACCGCGAACTGCGCCTGCGCGGCGCTTCGGAGACCGACCTGATCGGCGCCAGCGCCGGGATGGAGCAGGTGCGCAGCCAGCTCGAGCGGGTCGCCCCGACCAATTCCCGCGTGCTGATCTCCGGACCGCCGGGATCGGGCAAGGAAGTCGCCGCGCGCATGCTGCACCTGAAGTCGCGACGCGCCAACGCGCCCTTCGTCGTGCTGAACGCCGCGACCATGGCGCCCGAGCGCATGGAGATCGAGCTGTTCGGCGTCGAGGCCGACGCCGCCGCGCACGGCGAGGCCGGCAAGGTGGGGGTGTTCGAGCAGGCGCATGGCGGCACCCTGCTGCTGGACGAGGTCGCCGACATGCCGCTGGAGACCCAGGGCAAGATCCTGCGCGTGCTGGTCGACCAGCGCTTCGTGCGCGTCGGCGGCACGCAGAAGGTGCAGGTCGACGTGCGCGTGGTCTCGGCGACCAACCGCGACCTCGAGAAGGAGGTGCTGGACGGCCGCTTCCGCCAGGACCTGTTCCATCGCCTGAACGTGGTGCCGATCCGCATGCCCGGCCTGCGCCAGCGGGCCGAGGACATTCCGCCGCTGGTCTCGCATTTCATGGCCAAGGCCTCGCGTTCCCTCGGCCTGCCGGCACGCGAGCTCAGCGCCGAGGTCGTCGCCGCCCTGCAGACCCACGCCTGGCCCGGCAATGTCCGCCAGCTACGCAACGTCATCGAGCGCATGCTGATCATGGCGCCGGAGGATTCGGCCGGCCGGCTGACCGCCGAGATGCTGCCGCCGGACATTCTCGAGGATTCGCCCTCCGCGCTCTCCGCCGTCAACGGCGAGGACGTGCTCTCGCTCTCGCTGCGCGAGGCTCGCGAGGTTTTCGAACGGGAATACCTGATGACCCAGATCAGCCGTTTCGGCGGCAACATCTCGCGCACGGCCGAGTTCGTCGGCATGGAACGCTCCGCCCTGCACCGCAAGCTGAAATCCCTCGGCCTGGCGGGGCGGACCGAGGTCGCGGGCTAGGCGGGGCGCGGCATGAAGGTCATCGTCTGCGGCGCCGGCCAGGTCGGCTTCTCGATCGCCCGGCAGCTTGCCACCGAGGGCAATGACGTCGTCGTCGTCGACCGCTCGCCCGAACTGGTGCAGCGGGTCAACGACATGCTGGACGTGCGCGGTCTCGTCGGCCACGCCTCCAGCCCGGATGTGCTGGAGCGCGCCGGCGCGCCGGATTCCGAACTGATCATCGCCGTCACCTTCGCCGACGAGGTGAACATGGTGGCCTGCCAGGTGGCGCACAGCCTGTTCAACGTGCCCACCAAGATCGCCCGGGTCCGCCGGCAGGACTATCTGCGCAGCATCTGGGCGGACCTGTTCTCGCGCGACCACCTGCCGATCGACGTGATCATCTCGCCGGAAATCGAGGTCGCCCGTTCGGTGAAGCGGCGCCTCGAGGTGCCCGGCGCCTTCGATACCATTCCCTTCGTCGACGGGCGGGTGCGGGTGATGGGGGTCAACGTCGTCGACGAGACCCCGGTGATCAACACGCCGCTGCAGCAGCTCACCGAGCTGTTCCCCGACCTCAACATCGTCGTCGTCGGCATCTATCGCGGCGAGACCATGATCGTGCCCGCCGGCGAGGACCAGATGCTTCCCGGGGACGAGGTCTATTTCGTCGCCGACGCCGATCATGTGCCGCGCGCGCTCTCGCTGTTCGGCCACGAGGAGATCGAGGCGCGCCGGGTGATCATCGTCGGCGGCGGCAATATCGGGCTCTATCTGGCGCAGCAGCTCGAGGCCGAGAACCCGGCGGTGCGCACCAAGATCATCGAGTTCGACCGCACCCAGGCCGAGCGCTGCGCCGACCTGCTGGAACGCACCGTGGTGATCAACGGCGACGCGCTGGACCGGGAGATCCTGGACGAGGCCAACATCGCCAATACCGAGACCATCGTCGCCGTCGCCAACGACGACGAGGTCAACATCCTCGCTTCCCTGCTGGGCAAGCGCTACGGCGCGCAGCGGGCCGTCACGCTGATCAACAATGCCGGCTACGGACCGCTGATCTCCTCGCTGGGCATCGACGCGGCGGTGAATCCGCGCGCCACGACGGTCTCGACCATCCTGCAGCATGTCCGCCGCGGCCGGATCCGCGGCGTGCACAGCCTGCGCGACGGGCTGGCGGAAGTGATCGAGGCGGAGGCGATGGAAACCTCGCCGATCGTCGGCACGCCGCTGAAGGAGGCGCGCCTGCCGGCCGGCATCCTGATCGGCGCCCTGGTGCGCGGCAAGAACGTGGTGATCCCGCGCGGCGATACCGTGATCCAGGCGCATGACCGGGTCGTGATCTTCGCCACCGCCGACATGGTCAAGCGGGTGGAGAAGATGTTCGCCGTGCGCCTGGACTTCTTCTGAGGCGCCGGTGAGAGCCGCCGGCGCGCGCCCGGGCCCCGTGCCGCGGCGGCCGCGATGATCGCACCGCCCGTCCTGCACCTGCTCGGACGCCTGCTTGCGCTCACGGGCCTGCTGCCGCTGCTGCCCGCCGGCCTGGCCGCGCTCGAGGGCAGCGAGAGCTGGCCCTATCTCTTCACCGCCGGGCTGATGCTGTTTGCCGGCGCGGGCCTGGCGGCGGCGACCGCCGGTCAGCCGGCGCCCGACCGGCGCGGGGTCTGGCTGTTCGTGGCGCTGTGCTGGCTGGTGCTGCCGGCCGCCGGCGCCCTGCCGTTCGCGCTCGACGACACGCTGGCCGATCCCGTCGACGCCCTGTTCGAGGCGGTCTCCGGCATGACCACGACCGGGGCCACGGTCTATGCCGGCCTCGACGGCCTGCCGCGGCCGCTGCTGCTCTGGCGGGCGCTGCTGAACTGGTCGGGCGGCCTGCTGGCGGTGGTCCTGGTCTTCGTCTTCCTGGCGCCCACCGGCATCGGCGGCCTGGCGCTCGCGCGCAACGCGGTGCCCGGCGGCGACGAGCGCACGCTGGACGGGCGCTTCTGGCAGATGCTGCGGGCCCTGGCCTGGGTCTATGCCGGCCTGACCCTGCTCTGCGCCGCCAGCCTGAGCGCGCTCGGCTGGCCGGCCTTCGATGCCGTCTGCGTCGCCCTTTCGACGCTGTCGACCGGCGGTTTCCTGCCCCGCGACGGCGGCATCGCGGCCTATGGCAGCCCGGCGGGCGAGGTCGTGCTGATGCTGTTCATGCTCGCCGGCAGCATCAACCTGACCCTGCACTGGGGGCTCGCCCAGGGGCGCTGGCGCGAACTGCTGCGCGACAGCGAGCTGCGCTATCTCGCGCAGGCGGCGACCGCGGCCATCGTGCTCGCCTTCTTCTGGTTCTGGATCGTGGCGGAGGCGCCGGTGCTGGAGAACCTGCGACAGGTCGCCTTCACCGTCGTCTCGATGCTGACGACGACCGCCTTCGATCCCGGCGCGGCGGGCCAGGCGGGCCCGGACTTTTCGCCGATCGTCCTGATCGGCCTGGTGCTGGTCGGCGGCTGCATGGGCTCGACCGCCGGCGGCCTGAAGCTGATGCGCCTGTCGGTGCTGTTCAAGCAGTCCCAGCGCGAGCTCACCCGACTGTCCTTTCCCCACGCCATCACCAATATCCGCAGCGGCACGCGCCCCGTGGCGGACCGGGTGACGCGGCAGATCTGGGCGATGTTCTTCACCTTCGTGCTGGCCCTTTCGCTTATCGCCGTGGTGCTGGCGCTCGACGGCATTCCGCCGGTATCCGCGATCGCCGCAGGCGTCGCCGCGCTGACCAACGCCGGTCCCGCGCTGGCCCAGATCGACCCAGGCGGGATCGGCTGGGGCGCCTTCTCGGGCCAGGCGAAGGCCGCCCTGATGGTGGCGATGGTGCTGGGCCGGCTGGAACTGCTGGCCCTGCTGATGCTGCTCAATCCCGGCTACTGGCGGGGCTGAGCGCGCCGGCGCTTCCGGCCGGGCGGGAATTGTTCTAGACCGGGGAAAACCACCGCCCCGACGACGCGCATTTCGAAAGGCCCGCCATGAGCCGCATCGCCTATGTCAACGGACGCTACCTGCCGCATGCCGCGGCGCGGGTGCATGTCGAGGACCGGGGCTACCAGTTCTCCGACGGGGTCTACGAGGTCGTCGGCATCCGCAACGGCCGCTTTCTCGATCTCGACTGGCACAACGAACGGCTCGCCCGCTCGCTGGCCGAACTGCGGATCGACCTGCCGATGTCCTTTCCCGCGCTGAACGCCGTGCTGGCCGAGGTGATGCGCCGCAACCGGGTGCGCGACGGCATCGTCTACCTGCAGGTCACCCGCGGCGTGGCCCGGCGCGATCACGGTTTCCCCGATCCCGGGGTCCGGCCGGCGCTGGTGGTGACGGCGCGGACGGCGACGTTTCCCTCGCGCGAGAAGGTCGAGGCCGGCCTCAAGGTGGCGAGCGTGCCGGACCTGCGCTGGGCCCGGCGCGACATCAAGACCGTGTCGCTGCTGCCCAACGTGCTCGCCAAGCAGGCCGCCCGCGAGGCCGGCGCCTACGAGGCCTGGCAGGTCGACGCCGACGGCATGGTGACCGAGGGCAGTTCGACCAACGCCTGGATCGTCACCGCGGAGGGCCGCCTCGTGACCCGGCCGGCGGGTCCCGAGATCCTCAACGGCATCACCCGGCTGCGCATCCTGGAGCTTGCCCGCGAACGCGGCCTCGAGGTCGAGGAACGGGCCTTCTCGCTGGAGGAGGCGAAGAAGGCGCGCGAGGCCTTCCTGTCCTCCACTACCTCCTACGTGATGCCGGTGGTCGAGATCGACGGCGTGGTGCTGGGCAACGGCAAGGCGGGCAGCATCGCCCTGCAACTGCGCGACCTGTACGAGGGCTTCATCGCCGGGCACACCGCCGACGCGGCCGCCTGAACCCCCTGACAGCGTGTCGCAGGCGGGGCGGCTGCCTGTTGCGCCTGCACAATTTTGAATTATGTACAGATGTCGTCGCCTGTGAGCGTACGCGCGCGACCGGACCTCGCCGAAAAATGAGAACAAGGAACGGCAAATGTCTCAAGAAAAACAAAACGTTCAGGATAATTTCTTAAACCATGTCCGTAAGAACCGGACGCCGGTGACGGTGTTCCTGGTGAACGGTGTGAAACTGCAGGGCGCGATTGGCGGCTTCGACAATTTCTGCGTCTTGCTGCGCCGCGACGGGCATGTCCAGCTGGTCTACAAGCACGCCATCTCCACGGTGATGCCGCAGCAGCCGGTGCAGCTCTACAACGCCGACGAAGCCTGAGGACCGGACGATCGCCCGTCGCCGCCCCTACGAGAATTTCGGCAGCGGCCGGGCGCTGATCGTCCATCCCTACCTGAAGGGACGCTCGGCGGACGGACGCGCGCCCGAGGCCCGGCTGGCGGAGGCCGCCGGGCTGGCCCGCGCCATCGATCTCGAGGCCGTGCATGCGGAAGCCCTGGCGATGAGCCAGTTCCGGCCGGCGACCCTGCTGGGCGCGGGCAAGGTGGCGGAATATCGCGACCTGATCGAGGCCGAGCGGATCGAGGTGGTGATCGTCGACGCCCCGCTGACGCCGGTACAGCAGCGCAACCTGGAGCGTGCGGTCGGCGGCAAGGTGATCGACCGGACCGGCCTGATCCTGGAGATTTTCGGCGAACGCGCGCGCACGGCGGAAGGCCGCCTGCAGGTCGAACTGGCCAACCTGTCCTACCAGCACACCCGGCTGGTGCGGG
>JBGTSP010000185.1:0-8966 GCA_041940205.1 Alphaproteobacteria bacterium | reverse complement strand
GGCGGCGGCATGGCCAATACCTTCCTGCACGCGAAGGGCCTGCCGGTCGGCGCCTCGCTGTGCGAGCCCGACCTGGCGGAAACCGCGCGCGAGATCATGGCCCGCGCCGAGGCCGCCGGCTGCCGCATCCTGCTGCCACGCGACGCCGTGCTGGCGCACGAGTTCGCCGCCAATGTCGATACCGCCACCGTGGTCGTCGAGAAGGTGCCCGACGACATGATGATCCTGGATGTCGGGCCGCGCACCGCGGACGACGCGATCGCGTTCCTGCGCGAGGCCCGCACGCTGCTGTGGAACGGCCCGATGGGCGCCTTCGAGACGCCGCCCTTCGATGCCGGCACCCTCGCGATCGCCCGCGAGGCCGCCCGCCTGACCGGGGCGGGCACGCTCGTTTCGGTGGCCGGCGGCGGCGATACCGTGGCCGCCCTCAACCATGCCGGTGTGGCCGATCGCTTCAGCTACGTCTCGACCGCCGGCGGCGCCTTCCTGGAATGGCTCGAGGGCAAGGAACTGCCGGGGGTGCAGGCGCTGGCGGCGTGAGCCCGAAGCCCGATCCCCGCCGCGCTCCGGCAACCGACGCGCCGGACGGGCCGGTCTACGTCTTTCACGATCGCGCCCAGGCCGCCCGCGCGCTGGCGCTGGCGCCCGACGCCTGGCTGCTCTCGCCGCCCGGCGGCACCGACTATGCCGGCGCCGGTTTCTACCTTGCGGCGGCCGAGGCCGCGGGCTGTCCGCCGGGACGTCTCATCCTCGATGCCGGCGAGGACATGGCCTGCGCCTTCGAGGCCGTTGCCGCCGGATGCGCAGGCCTGGTGTTCACCGGCGAGAGGGCCGCGACGGCGCGGATCCGGGCGCTCTGCGAAGCCCGGGGGGTGCGACTGTTCGGCGCGCCACCCGATTGCCGCGATGCCGGGCCTCCGCATGATTTTCACCCCCGATAAGGCCGTGATAAACGGACGGCCAGCGGACACGAAACAGGGAGAACGCCCGATGGCGGCAAACGATATCGTCGAAACGGCAGAACGCATGGTGGCCCCGGGCAAGGGCATTCTGGCGGCGGACGAAAGCACCGGCACGATCAAGAAGCGCCTCGATTCGATCAACGTCGAGAGCACCGAGGACAACCGCCGGGCCTATCGCGAACTGCTGTTCACCGCCGAGGCCGCGGCCTCGCACATCTCCGGCGTGATCCTGTACGACGAGACCCTGCGGCAGTCGGCCTCCACGGGCACCCGGTTCGCCGACCTGCTCGCGGGCCAGGGCATCATGCCGGGCATCAAGGTCGATACCGGCGCCAAGGATCTCGCGGGCTGCCCGGGCGAAAAGGTGACCGAAGGCCTCGACGGCCTGCGCGAGCGCTGCATCGAGTATGTCGAACTCGGCGCGACCTTCGCCAAGTGGCGGGCGGTGATCGACATCGCCGACGGCCTGCCCAGCCGCGCCTGCATCGAGACCAACGCGCATGCGCTGGCCCGCTATGCCACCATCTGCCAGGAAACCGGACTGACGCCGATCGTCGAGCCGGACGTGCTGATGGACGGCGCGCACGACATCGACCGCTGCGCCGAGGTGACGGAAGCCGTGCTGAAAGAGGTCTACCAGCAGCTCTTCCACCAGCGGGTGCTGCTGGAAGGCACCATCCTGAAGCCGAACATGGCGCTCTCGGGCAAGAAATGCCCGGTGCAGGCGGGCACCGAGGAAGTCGCGGAAAAGACCGTCCGGATGCTCAAGCGGGCGATGCCCGCGGCGGTGCCGGGCGCCGTGTTCCTGTCCGGCGGCCAGTCCGAGGAAGAGGCCACGGCCAATCTCAACGCCATGAACGCCCTGGGCCCGCTGCCCTGGCAGCTCAGCTTCTCCTACGGCCGCGCCCTGCAGGCCTCCACCCTGCAGGCCTGGGCCGGCAAGCCGGAGAACGTGCCCGCCGCGCAGGCCGCCTATGTGCACCGCGCCCGGATGAACGGCCTGGCCCGCACCGGCGACTGGAGCCCCGACGCCGAGAAGGCCGCCGCCTGAACGCGCGCGCCCTCGCGGACATCAGCAGACGGACGGGGGCGGCCGGCAGGTCGTCCCCGTTTCGCATCCGGCCCGGAGATCCCGCATGAGCGACGATGAACAAGACGTCCGGCGCTGCCGGCTCTACCTGATCACCCCGCCGGCGATCGAACCGGTTGCCTTCGGCGAACGGCTGAAAATGGCGCTGGATGCCGGCGACGTCGCCTGCCTGCAGATCCGCCTGAAGGAAGCCGGCGACGACGAGATCCGCCGGGCGACCGAACACCTGCTGCCGATCGCCCAGGCCCGGGATGTCGCGGTGCTGATCAACGACCGCCCGGATCTCGCCGCCGAAACCGGCGCCGACGGCTGTCATGTCGGCCAGGAGGACACGCCCTACGCCGAGGCCCGCCGCATCGTCGGCGCGGACGCCATCGTCGGCGTGACCTGCAAGAATTCCCGCCACTGGGCGATGGAGGCCGGCGAGGCCGGGGCCGACTATGTCGCCTTCGGCGCCTTCCACGCCTCGGGCACCAAGCCGCCGAAAGTGCGCGCCACGCCGGACATCCTGCTCTGGTGGTCGCAGGTGATGACCCCGCCCTGCGTCGCCATCGGCGGCATCACGGTGGAGAACTGTCCCCCGCTGATCGAGGCCGGCGCCGACTTCCTCGCCGTCGTTGCCGGCGTCTGGGACCATCCCGACGGCCCGGAGGCGGCGGTGCGCGCGTTCAACCGGGTGATGGACGACCTGGCGGGCTGAGCGCGCGGCGCCGGCGGCCTCAGACCTCGGCGTAGATCTCCAGCACGTTGCCCTCGGGATCGCGGAAGAACAGCGTGCGGTGGCCGAAGGAGGGCAGGTCGGCGGGTCCCTCCACGATGTCCACGCCGTGGGCCATCAGTTCCTCATGGCAGGTCTCGACGGCCGGCGGCGGCACCCGGAAGGCGAGCTGCACCGAGGCCGAGCCGGCCACCGACGGACCGTCGTCCCAGGCCGGCGCGGGTCCGCGCGGCCGCAGGGTGAGCAGCGCCGCGCCCAGGCGGAAGCTCACCCAGGTGCCCAGGTCCTCTTCCGCGACGAGGCCCAGGACCCCCTCGTAGAAGCGCCGCATGGCGGCCAGGTCGTCGCAGAGCAGCACGACGTAATCGAGGCTGCGGATCGACTTCAGGCTCATGCCGTCTCCTTCCCGGGATCGTGTCGTATGGCCGTTTGACTCCCGTTGCCGGATCGAGAAGCCTCGACCTCCCGACCGGAGGGATCGAGATGAGCGACACCCGCGACGAGGATTTCGGCTTCGCGCCCGCGCACGACCAGCCGTTGCCCTACATGCAGCGCATCCGCACCTATTACCAGGCGCTGGGCTACGAGAAGCCCTACGAATGGGCGCACTATGCCGATGTGCCCTTCCAGCCGCCAGTCAGGCCGCTGGCGGAGAGCACGCTCGCCCTGATCACCACCGCCGCGCTGTACGATCCGGCGCACGGCGACCAGGGGCCGGGCGCAGCCTACAATTCGGCGGCGAAGTTCTACACCGTCTATTCCGCCGACAGCGCGGCGGACCACGACACCAGGATCTCACATATCGGCTACGACCGGACCCACACCACCGCCACCGACAGCGGCACCTGGTTCCCGCTGCCGCTGCTGCGGGAACGCGCCCGCGACGGCCGCATCGGCGCGCTGGCCCGGCGCTGGCACGGCGCCCCCACCAACCGCAGCCACCGGGTGACGATCGAGGTCGACGCGCCCGAACTGCTGGCGCGCTGTCGCGAGGACGGGGTCGACGCGGCGGTGCTGGTACCCAACTGCCCGGTCTGCCACCAGACCGTCTCGCTCGCCGCGCGCCACCTCGAGGCGAACGGCATCGCCACGGTGGTGATGGCCTGCGCCCGCGACATTGTCGAATATGTCGGCGTGCCGCGGCTGCTGTTCTCGGACTTCCCGCTCGGCAACGCCGCCGGCCGGCCGCACGATGCCGCCTCGCAGGCCGCCACCCTCGATCTCGCCCTCGACCTGCTGGAACGCGCGCCGGCCGCGCGCACCACCGTGCAGGCGCCGCAGCGCTGGAGCGCGGATGCCGACTGGAAGCTCGACTTCTCGAACGTCGAACGGCTCTCGAAGGAGGAGCTCGCGCGACGGCGGGCGGCGTTCGACCAGCAGAAGGAAATCGCCCGCGCGAGGCGCGAGGAAGCCGGTGTCGTCCGGGTCGCCTGAACGCGGGCCGCGACGGCCATGAGCAAGCCCTTCAGCGGCGTCCGGGTGCTCGACTTCACCCAGGTCTTTGCCGGCCCCTTCGGCAGCTTCCAGCTCGCCCTGCTGGGCGCCGACGTGATCAAGATCGAGAAGCCCGGTGGCGAGGACATGCGCCGCGCCCCGCCCTTCGATCACTTTGCCGAGGCCGGCTATTCCACCCACTGGCTCGCCATAAACGCCAACAAGCGCTCGCTCGAACTGGACCTGAAACAGCCCGAGGCCGTGGCCGCGATCCACCGCCTGGTCGCGGATGCGGACGTGGTGATGGAGAATTTCCGGCCCGGGGTGATGGACCGGCTCGGGCTCGGCTGGGAGGCCCTCTCGGCGCTCAACCCGAAGCTGATCTACTGCTCGCTGTCGGGCTTCGGGCACAGCGGACCGGAGAAGGAGGCGCCGGGTTACGACGGCAAGATCCAGGCGATGTCGGGCATCATGTCGATCACCGGCCATCCCGGCACCGGGCCCACCCGGGCCGGCTTCGCGGTCTGCGACGCGCTCTCCGGCATGACCGCCGCCTTCGCCGTCGCCGGCGCCCTGTTCCAGCGCACGCACACCGGCAAAGGCCAGCGTATCGACCTCGCGATGCTGGACGCCTCGCTGACCTTCCTCTCGCCCAACCTGGTGGAATGGATGGTCGGCGGCCACCGCAGCGAGCAGTTCGGCAACCAGGCGATCAGCCGCCGGCCCACCGCCAACCTGTTCGCGGTGCGCGACGGCCACCTGCTGCTGGCGGTGAATACCGAGAAACAGTACCAGGCGCTGCTCGCCGCGCTGGGCCTGGAGGTGCTCAACGACGATCCGCGCTTCGCCGACTGGCAGGCCCGCAGCGCCAACGAGGCAGCGCTGCGCGAAAAGCTGGAGGCCGCGCTCGCCACGGAAGACGCCCGCACCTGGGATCGCCGCCTGAACGATGCCGGCGCGCCCTGCGCCAGCATCTGGCGGCTCGACGAGGTCGCCGACAATCCGCAACTGGCGCACCGCGACGTGCTGCAGGAGGTCGACAGCCCGATGGGCCGGCTGAAACTGGTCGGCTCCGGTTTCCGCCTGGCGCATGGCGGCGGCAGCGTCGAGACCCCGCCGCCGCTGCTCGGCGAGCACAGCGAGGCGGTGCTGCGGGAAGCCGGGTTCTCGGACGAGGAGATCGAGGCGCTGCGCCCGCGCGCGGGAAGTTGAGCGGAAACGCGTCTTCCTATTCCAGGAAGCGCGCCTGCAGCGCCGCGCGTTCCTCGTCCGCCAGGCCCACCTTGTCGGCGAGGAAGGCGTCCGGGCCGCCGAACTGCTGATCGATCGTGGCGAAGGCGGCGTCGAGATAGTCCTCGCGGGCCGAGAACACGGCGCGGGCGGCTTCCGGCGTCATGCCCGGGCGCACCCGGTGGCTCGAATCCCAGTGCCGGTTGGTCAGCAGGTAATCCTCGTAGACCGTTTCGCGCGGCACGCCGAGCGCGGTCAGCACCATCGCCGAGGCCGTGCCCGCCCGGTCCTTGCCCGCGGTGCAGTGGATCACCACGGTCTCGTCGGCCAGCAGGGCATCGAAGATCCGCCGGTAAGCCTTCGCATAGAGCACCGGATAGAGCTTGTAGTTCTCCAGCAGGTAGCGGTGCGCCTGCTCGGCCGTCGGCTCGGCGTTCTGGAAGGAATCCATGAATTCGTAGCTGGGCCGGGCATCGAGCCCCAGCGCCAGCACGGCAACGCCGTCATGATCCAGGAAGCGCGAGGGTTCGTTCTCCCGCTCCTCGCCGTAGCGCAGGTCGCAGGCGGTGGTGACGCCGAGCCCGGTCACGGTCTCGATGTCCCGCGCGCTCAGTTGCGCCAGCGTGTCCGAGCGGAAGATCCGCCGCCAGACCACGGAGCGGCCGTCGAGCGTCGAATAGCCGCCGAGATCGCGGAAGTTGGTCAGGCCCTCGAGTTCGATATGGCGCTGCATCGGCCGTCCTTTCCTCACGCGCCCGCCGCCGTCGGCCGGGCGCTGCTGTTCGTGGCGATCCTCAGGCGGGATCGTTGCGGTTTTTCGAGACCGGCAGGATCGCGGGCAGACCCACCAGCAGACCCTGGCGGGAGGGATCGCTGGGGCCCATCGCGGTCACCGCGGCCACCATCCGGCCGTCCCAGCGCATGTAGCGGTCGGCGGCGGCGATCAGCAGCCGGTTGGGCTTGGCGTGCGGCGCCCGCTCCCGCAGCAGCCGGGCGGCCTCGGCCTCGCGGCCGGGATTGAACAGGCCCAGGATGATCAGCGCGGCCGCGGTCGAGCGCGAGATGCCGGCATAGCAATGGATGATCAGCGGCGCGCTGCGGTCCCAGCGCCGGGCGAAGGCGATCAGGTCGATCGCATGTTCCTCGTTCGGACGGACATAGCCCGGGATGTCCTGGGCGATGTCGTCGATCTGCATCCGCAGATGGTCCTTGGCGAGGATGCCCGGCGGCCGGTCCGCTTCGCCCTCGACGCCGAGCATCGAGATCACGTGGCTGGCGCGCAGGTTGCGCGTGTGGAAGGCAAGATCGCGCAGGGGACAGATGTAGATCCTATCGTCCATCGCTCAGTCCGCCAGCACGAACCAGGTGGCGAAGGCGCGGGCGCATTCCCGGCCGTCGGCGGTGAACAGCGCGGTTCCCGCCCACAGCTTGCGGCCGTCCCGGCCATGCGGCCAGGCCAGCACGAAATGCGGCATGCCGGCGCGCACCGGCGCGCGAAGGTCGACCCGGATCCGGCCCAGCAGCATGCCGGCGGTGTCGTCCGTCGCCACCGCCAGGGCGCCGGGACAGTCGAGCGCCGACCAGAGGTAGATCGGCGCGACCAGGCCGTCGGCTCCGGCGAAGCGCGGATGCGGGGTCCAGGGCGCGCTGTAGGCCGCCCCGCCCTCCAGCGGCGCCGCCAGCACCCGGAGCCCGTCGCCCTCGTCGCGGTCGCAGCCGCAGACGAAACACCGGCGGAAATCGCTGTCCGCCTTGTCGTCGCGGCCGCGATCGGCCGCCAGAACCGCCTCCCAGTCCGGCGGCGGCGGCGGCGCGGGCACCGCCTCGTCGCTCGGCCGGCCCTCGGCAACCAGGGTCTCGCCGTGCAGCAGCCGGACGCCGTCCCCGCCGTCGGGCCCGAGCCGCATCGGCGTGTCCAGCGGGATCGGCCGGCGCAGGGTGATTTCCGGCAGGCCCGCGACATGTTCGGCCAGCAGGCCCGAGACATAGCCGCCGTTGCCCGAACGCGGCGGTCCCCGGAAACGACTTTCGATGACGACGTCGCGGTCCATCAGGCTTCCCGGTCGAGGGCGTGATATTCGGCGTTGGGTTTCATGTCGGTACCGCTCGCCATGCGGTTCGTCATGTTGAAGAAGGCGGTGATCGCGACGATGTCCCAGATGTCCTGGTCGCCGAAGCCCGCCGCCCGGAGCGCCGCGCGGTGGCTCTCCTCGATCCGGTCGGGCCGTTCGGTCAGGGCCGCGGCGAAATCGAGCATCGCCCTGTGCCGCGCCGACAGCTCGGCGGCGCGATAGTTCATCACCAGCACCTCGCCCAGCGCCGGATCGCCCGACAACGCCCGCACCGCCTGGCCGTGCGCGGTCAGGCAGTAGAAGCACCTGTTGATCGAGGAGACCACGACCGCGATCATCTCGCGCTCCAGCTTGTCGAGGCCGCTCTCGCCCAGCATCAGGTCGTTGTACATGTCGGCGAAGGCGGCGAGCTTGGCGTTGTCGAAGGCCATCGCCTTCAGCACGTTGGGCAGGAAGCCGATCTTCTCCTCGGCGATCGCCAGATAGGCCTGCCGGCGCTCGTCCAGGTTGCCGCGGTCGGCGATGTCGAGGGCGTGCACGCCCGGATCCCTGGTCATGATTCCCTCCCGATCGCCATGAACCGGCCTTGTAGATAGCCGCGCGCGCCGGCCGTCTCAACCGGCCGTCCGTATCCGGCGGGACGCCGTCAGCCGCACTGGGCGCGATGGCGCAGCTTGTGGTCGGCCAGCACGCAGGCGAGCATCGCCTCGCCCACCGGCACGGCGCGGATGCCGACGCAGGGATCGTGCCGGCCCCGGGTGACGATCTCGGTCTCGCCGCCATCGCGGTCGACGGTCCGCCTTGGCGTCAGGATCGAGGAGGTCGGCTTCACCGCGAAACGCACGACGATGTCCTGGCCGGTGGAGATGCCGCCCAGGACCCCGCCGGCATGGTTGGAGAGGAAGACCGGACGGCCGTCCTGCATGCGCATCTCGTCGGCATTGTCCTCCCCGCGCAGCTCGGCGGCGGCCATGCCCTCGCCGATCTCCACGCCCTTCACGGCGTTGATCGACATCATCGCCTGGGCCAGGTCGGAATCGAGCTTGCCGTAGACCGGCGCCCCCCAGCCCGCCGGCACGCCCGAGGCCACCACCTCGATCACCGCGCCGACCGACGAGCCGGCCTTGCGGATCTCGTCCAGATAGGCCTCCCAGCGCGTCGCCGTCTGCGCGTCGGGGCACCAGAAGGGATTGGCCTCGACCTGTTCCCAGTTCCAGGCCTCCCGGTCGATCGCAATCTCGCCGATGCGCACCAGCGCGCCCCGGATCGTCACCGTTTCGCCCAGTACCCGGCGGGCCACCGCGCCGGCCGCCACCCGGGCCGCGGTTTCCCGCGCAGAGGCCCGGCCGCCGCCGCGATAGTCGCGCAGGCCGTATTTCTGCTCGTACGCCCAGTCGGCATGGCCGGGGCGGAAGGTGCGGGCGATCTCGGAATAGTCCTTCGAGCGCTGGTCGACATTC
>JBGTSP010000184.1:0-9037 GCA_041940205.1 Alphaproteobacteria bacterium | reverse complement strand
CGCCCCCGGCGACGGGGGCGGCACGGTAAACCCCACCGGGAGCAAGACCGCGTAGGGGCGGCAGGCCCAGTCAGGGCCAGGTGGGTTTTCGCGCCGCCGCCCGGGTAGGTCGCGCGAGGCGTCCGGCGACGGGCGTCCCAGATGAATGGCCGTCTCGCGGGGCATAAAGCGGCTGCCCCGTCAGACAGAACCCGGCTTACAGGCCGCCTGACGCCCGCTATCGCGCTTCGGGCATGACCGGCCAGGTGTCGGAAAGCCGGTAGCCGCCGGGCCAGGGATCGTCGGGGTCCAGCATGTGCTGGTGCAGGCCGGTGATCCAGGCCCGTCCGCGTAGCCGTGGGATCACGGCCGGCCGGCCGTCGGAAAGACGGGTCTCGCCGGCGAGGCTGCACTCGAAACGGGAATCCAGGATCGAGCGCCCGGTAAACGGGGTGCCGATTGCGAGCTGCCCGCGGGCGTTGAGCACCGCCATGCGGGCCGAGCAGCCGGTGCCCGTGGGCGAGCGGTCGAGCTTGCCGGGATCGATCGCCACGGTGTTGCGCCCGACCAGGCCGCCGTCCGGCCCGGCCTCGGCCGGCAGCGTGAACTGGCAGAACGAGATGTGGCGCCAGTCCGGCAGGTCGGGGTGGCGGAACCCGATCTGGCGGTTGGCCTCGGCGGTGATGCGGGCGCCCAGCTTCGCCAGTTCGCCGGCCTCCTCGGGGACAAGCGCGAAGCCCAGCGCGCCGGCATCGACCAGCACGAAACTGTCGCCGCCCCAAGCGGTGTCGACGACGAGGCTGCCCAGCCCCTCGACGTCCAGCGGCACGTCGAGACGGTCGGCGAAGGCCGGCACGTTCTCGATCTCGATCGCCCGCGCCTTGCCGTTCTCGCAGAAGGCGCGGACCGCCACCGGACCCGCCGGGGCCTCCAGCAGAAAGCGGGTCTCGGGCTCCTCGATCGCCAGCATGCCCGTGTCCAGCAGCACCGTGGCGACGCAGATGGCGTTCGATCCGGACATCGGCGGGGTGTGTTCGGGTTCCATGATGATGAAGCCGGCGGTCGCGCCGGGATGTTTCGGCGGCACCAGCAGGTTGACGTGCCGGAACACCCCGCCGCGCGGTTCGTTGAGCAGGAAGTCGCGCAACCCGCCATCGGCGGCGATCCAGCGCGCCTGCTCCCACAGCGTGTCGCCGGGCGGGGGCGCGACACCGCCGACGACGACATCGCCGACCTCGCCTTCCGCGTGACAGGAGACCACGTGCACGGTTCGTGTCGCTCTCAGCATGAACCACCTCCCGGGGAACGCCGCTTTGCCGGCTGCCGAGCCTAACCCGGAACGCCCGGCGGGCGGCGCGGACAAGCGTGCCCCGCGGATCGCGACAGTCGCATGTCGGTCCGGCCGTTGCGCGAGGCGTGCGTCCTGAAGCACAGCCTCCGGTTGTGGCGGTCCGGCCTGCCGGCCACCGCGGTCGCGGCGTCCGCCTGGGAGTCTCGTTCGCCATAAATGGAACAAAAAATGAACAATATTGTCATTTAAACCTAAACAAGTAAGCGGGCCGGGTCGCCGGCCTTTTCATCAAACACTAGGGATCTGGTTGCCGGTTTTGCTTGTTAACCCGTGTTTTTACTTTGTGATTCCGTTGACGCCCATATCAGCCCATGCTATCCCATGTTGTCCCGATGGGGACCGGATGAATCCATATCCGAGCCGGATCCGCCCGGAGGCGGGTCGGCGGAATGGGAAAGGAGGCGGCCGGTGGCGCTGTTTTTGGGGCGCTTCGACAACAAGCTGGACCGGAAAGGACGCGTTTCGGTCCCGGCCCCATGGCGCACGGCTCTTGCCCAGCAGAGCTTTCTCGGCGTGGTCGCCTTTCCCTCGCCGACTTCCGCGGCGATCGAGGGTTGCGACATCGAACGCATGGAGCGGCTGGCGGAGAGCATCGACCAGCTCAATCCCTTCGCGCAGGACGCCGACGTGCTGAACGGCATGATCATGACCCGCTCGCACCAGCTCGCCTTCGATGGCGACGGGCGTATTGTTCTGCCCGAGGATCTCGTCACCCATGCCGGGCTGGACGGGATCGCGATGTTCGCCGGCAAGGGGCGGACCTTCCAGATCTGGAATCCCGATCGCTACGCCGACTGGGCCCGGCAGGCGGAGACGGCGGCCCGGGAGACCGCGCAGTCGCTGGTCCTGGCAGACCGACCCGACGGAAGCCGCTGATGGCTGCCGGTCGGCATATTCCGGTGCTGCGGGACGAGGTGCTCGCGGCACTGGCACCCGCGGACGGTGATCTGCTGTTCGACGGCACCTTCGGGCGCGGCGGCTATGCCGGGGCGCTGCTCGAGGCCGCCGACTGCCGGCTGCTGGCCGTCGACCGCGACCCCGACGCCATCGCCGCCGGCGCCGAGCTTGCCTCCCGTCATGCCGGCCGTCTCGAACTGGTGTGCGCCCGTTTCTCGGAGCTCGAACGCCTGGCGGCCGAACGCGGCATCGACGGTTTCCAGGGCGTGACCTTTGACCTCGGTGTCTCCTCGCCGCAGCTCGACGCCGCCGAGCGCGGCTTTTCCTTCGCCAAGGACGGTCCGCTCGACATGCGCATGGGCGCGGAGGGCGAAAGCGCCGCCGATCTCGTCAACCGCGCCGAGGCTGCCGAGCTGGCCGACATCATCTATCGCTATGGCGAGGAGCCGGCCTCGCGCCGGATCGCCCGGGCGATCGTGCGGGCCCGCGACGAGGCGCTGATCGAGACCACCGGCCGTCTGGCCGAAATCGTTGCCGGCGCGGTCGGCGGCGCTCGCGGCGGACGCCGGGTCCATCCGGCCACGCGCACCTTCCAGGCGCTCCGGATCGCGGTCAACGACGAGCTGGGCGAACTGCGGGCCGGACTGGTGGCCGCCGAGCGCTGCCTGGCCCCGGCCGGCCGCCTCGCCGTGGTGTCCTTCCACTCGCTCGAGGATCGGATCGTCAAGCGCTTCCTGGCCGGCCGCTCCGGCGGGGCGCCGGGCGGCTCGCGACATCTGCCGCAGGCCGCGCCGCGGCCGCAGACCTTCGTGCTGCAGCAGCGTCGGGCCGTGAAGCCGGGCGCCGAGGAACTCGCCGGCAATCCGCGGGCCCGTTCGGCCCGGCTGCGCGCCGCCGTGCGGACCGAGGCGCCGGCCTGGCCGCGGGAGGACGCGGCATGATCCGTCCCGTCACGCTGTTCGCCCTCGGCGCGCTCGCCAGCGTTGCGCTGGGCCTCTATCTCGTCGCCGACTCCGTGAAGGAGCAGGAGCGGGTGCTGGCCGAACTGCGCGAGGAAGCGCGCCGCGACCGGCACGCGATCACCGTGCTGAAGGCGGAGTGGGCGTTCCTGAACGAGCCGCGGCGCCTGCAGCGCCTGGCCGGCGCGCATCTCGACCTTTCGGTCACCGACAGCGCCCGGGTCGGGGCCTGGGGCGACATTCCCGCCGGCACGGTGGCGGGCGATCCGGCGCCGCAGCCGGCGCCGATGCCCGAACAGCCGGACCTGGAGCCGCGGGACCACCTGGCGGTGCCGGCCGCGCTCGCCGCCGCGCCGCCGCTGCCCGGCAGCCGGCCCGACCGGCCGCAGACGCTCGCGCGCACCGCGAAGCCCCTTGGGGCGGAGGGCGCGAAACCCCCGGTGCCGGAGAACGGAGAGTTCGCCGGTGCGGCCCTGGTGCGCCAGGTCGGCGCCGTCCTGGCCCTGGTCGCCGCCCGCAAGGGGAACGGGGAATGAGACGCGACGCGCCCGTTCACGCCCACGTCTCGCTCGTCGGGGCGACCGAGGAGGTGCTGCGGGTGACCCGTCAGCGCCTCGCCATCGCCGCCCTGCTGTTCGCCTTCTGCTTCGCCGTGATCGGCGGGCAGGTGGTGCGGCTGACGGTGTTTCGCGGCGGCGAGGAAAGCGCGCAGACCGCCCGTGCCGGCGGCGGCGAAGCGGTCTCGCGCGCGCCCGTCGTCGACCGCAACGGCGTGCTGCTGGCCTCCAGCCTGAATACCGCATCGCTCTACGCCGACGCCCGCGCCGTGCTCGATCCCGAGCGGGATGCCCGGCGCCTGGCCACGGTGCTGCCCGATCTCGACGTCGCCGAGACCGCCGCCCGGCTCGCTTCCGGCAAGGCGTTCGTCTGGCTGCAGCGCAACCTGACGCCGCAGGCGCAGTACCGGGTCAACCGGCTCGGGATTCCCGCGCTCGGCTTCCGTCGCGAGGAGCGCCGGCTCTATCCGCACGGTTCGCTCGCCGCCCACGTGCTTGGCTACACGGATATCGACAACCAGGGCATCGCCGGCATCGAGCGGGCGCTGAACGAGGATCTGCTGCGCCAGGGCGGCAGCGGCGAGGCGGTGGCCTTGTCGCTCGACGTGCGCGTGCAGTTCGCCCTGCACGAGGAACTGCGGGCGGCGATGGAGCGTTTCCAGGCCCAGGGCGCGGCAGGCGTGGTGCTGGATGCCGGCAGCGGCGAAGTGCTGGGCATGGTCTCGCTGCCCGATTTCGATCCCAACCGGCCGAACGACACGCCGGCCGACAGCCGCTTCAACCGCATCTCGCTGGGGGTCTACGAGCTCGGCTCGGTGTTCAAGATCTTCACCGTGGCGCTGGGTCTCGAATCCGGCGTCACCAGCATGCGCAAGGGCTACGACGCCACCCACCCGATCCGCATCTCCCGCTTCACCATCCGCGACGATCACGCCAAGAAGCGCTGGCTCTCGGTGCCCGAGATCTTCATGTACTCCTCGAACATCGGGGCGGCGAAGATGGCGCTCGATGCCGGCATCGACGCGCAGCGGGCGATGCTGCGGCGCCTCGGCCTGCTGAGCAAGCCGGGAATCGAGCTCTCGGAAGTCGGCAAGCCGCTGGCGCCGGCGCGCTGGCGCGAGATCAACGCTATGACCATCGCCTTCGGTCACGGCGTGGCGGTCAGCCCGCTGCAGCTTGCCTCCGGCGTCGCCGCCGTCGTCAACGGCGGCCTGCTGCTGCCGCCGACCCTGCTGAAACGCGATCCCGCGCGGCCGCTGGTCGGCACCCGGGTGCTCTCGGAGGCGACCTCCGACAAGATGCGCCGGCTGATGCGCCTGGTGGTCGAGAAGGGCACCGGCCGGCAGGCCGAGGCGAAGGGCTATCTCGTCGGCGGCAAGACCGGCACGGCGGAAAAGAGCGGCGACAAGGGCTACCGGCGCAAGGCGCTGCTGTCCTCCTTCGTCGCCGCCTTCCCGATGCATGCGCCGCGCTATGTCGTCTATGTCCTGCTCGACGAACCCAAGGGAGACGAGAAGACCTTCGGTTTCGCCAGCGCCGGCTGGACCGCCGCGCCCACGGTCGGGCGGGTGATCAACCGGATCGCTCCGGTGCTCGGCGTGCGTCCCGTGGATCCCGAATCCGAACGCGTGCGCCAGGCGCTCGCCGTCGAGATTCCAGGCGCGGGGGCGAAACTTGCATCTTACTGAGCTGACAGGCGAAATCGCGCCGGGCGCGGGCGATGTGGAGATCGCGGGCATCAGCTGCGACAGCCGGACCGTGCGCCCGGGCTACCTGTTCGCGGCGCTGCCCGGCGCGGAACGGGACGGGGCCGAATTCGTCGCCGCCGCCAAGGCGCGCGGCGCCGTCGCCGTGCTGGCGCGTCCCGGTACCGACAGCGGCGGCCTGCCGCTGGTCGTCGACAACGAGCCGCGCCGGCGCCTGGCCCTTCTGGCGGCCCGTTTCTACCAGCCGCAGCCGGAAACCGCGGTCGCGGTGACCGGCACCAACGGCAAGTCCTCCACCGTCGGTTTCGCGGTGCAGCTCTGGCAGGCACTGGGTCTGCGGGCGGCCAGCATCGGCACGCTGGGCGTGCAGGGCGTCGACAGTCCGCTCGCGGCCGGCCTGACCACGCCGGACGCGCCGACCCTGCACGCGATCCTGCAGTCGCTGGCGCTGGACGGCGTCGGGCATGTCGCCATGGAAGCCTCCTCGCACGGTCTCGTGCAGCACCGCCTCGACGGGGTCCGGGTGCGCGCCGGCGCCTTCACGAATCTGAGCCGCGACCATCTCGACTATCACGGCGATGCCGAGGCCTATCTCGCGGCCAAGAGCCGGCTGTTCGGGGAGGTGGTCGCGGCCGACGGCACGGCGGTGATCTGGGCCGACGGCAACTGGTACGAGCCACTGCGGCGGGTCGCGACGGATCGCGGCCTCGCGGTCTGGAGCGTCGGGCATGCCGGTGCGGAAATCCGGGTGCTGCGCCGCCAGGCCGAGGCCGACCGGCAGCTTCTGGACATCGAACTGTTCGGCCGGCGCCGCAATGTCACCCTGCCGCTGGCGGGGGCGTTCCAGGCCGACAATGCCCTGCTCGCGCTCGCCCTCGTCGTCGCCAGCGGCGGCGATGCCGACCGGGCGGCCGATGCGCTGTCGGGTCTTCGCGGCATTCGCGGGCGCATGGAAACGGCTGGCCTCGCCGCCGGCGGTGCCCCGGTGGTGGTCGACTATTCCCATACCCCTGACAGCTTGCGCCAGGCGCTGGCCGCGCTTCGCCCGCACGTGCGCGGCCGGCTGCTGGTGGTGTTCGGCGCCGGCGGCGATCGCGACCCCGGCAAGCGGCCGCTGATGGGCCGGGCGGCGGCCGAGGGCGCCGACCTCGCCATCGTGACCGACGACAATCCCCGTTCCGAAGATCCCGGCGCGATCCGCGGCGCGGTCCTGGAAGGCTGCCCGGACGCCATCGAGATCGGCGATCGCCGGGCCGCGATCGCCCGCGGCATCGCCGAGCTGGGCGCCGGCGACCTGCTGCTGGTGGCCGGCAAGGGGCACGAGCAGGGCCAGGAACGCGACGGGGTCGTGCTGCCCTTCGACGATGTCTCCGTGGTGCGCGAGATCCTCGCGAAGGCGGCGCCATGACCGCGGACGTGCTCTGGACCAGCGACGAGGCGGCCACCGCGACCCGGGGCCGGGCGGACGGTACCTGGTGCGCCCGCGGGGTCTCGATCGACACCCGGACGCTCGAGCGCGGCGATTTGTTCATCGCCCTCGAGGGCCCCAGTTTCGACGGCCACGACTTCGTCGCCGACGCCTTTCGCCGCGGGGCCGCGGCGGCGCTGGTGCACCGCCCGCCGGCCGGCGCCGGCGGCCCGCTGCTGCATGTCCAGGACAGCATGCAGGGCCTTCGCGATCTCGCCGTTGCGGCGCGCGCGCGGACCTCGGCCGGCGTGGTCGCGGTGACCGGCAGCGTCGGCAAGACCGGCACAAAGGAGGCGCTGCGCCTGGCGCTGGGCGCGCAGGGCGCGGTCCATGCCAGCAGCGGCAATCTCAACAACCACTGGGGCGCGCCGCTGTCGCTGGCGCGGATGCCTGCGGGCTGCCGTTTCGCCGTGCTGGAAGCCGGCATGAACCACGCGGGCGAACTGGGACCGCTGTCGCGGATGATCCGCCCGCTGGTCGCGGTGATCACCAACGTGGAGCCGGTGCATCTGGAATTCTTCGATTCCGTGGCCGCGATCGCCGATGCCAAGGCGGAGATCTTCGAGGGTCTCGAATCCGGCGGCACCGCCGTGCTGAACCGGGACAACGCCCAGTTCGACCGGCTCGCCGCCGCCGCCCGCGCCGCCGGCGCGCGCATCCTCTGCTTCGGTCGTCACGAGGCGGCGGATATCCGCCTGCTGCGCCATCGCGCGCATGACGACCACAGCTGCGTGGCCGCCGACGTGCAGGGCCAGGCGGTGACCTACCGGATCGGCGCGCCGGGCGATCACTGGACCGTCAATTCGCTGGCCGTTCTGGCCACGGTTCAGGCGCTCGGCGGCGATCTGCTGGCGGCCGCGGGCGCGCTCGCCGATGTCGCCGCCGCGCCCGGCCGCGGCGCCCGTCGCGAGGTCGAGACCGCGGACGGCGGCCATTTCATGCTGATCGACGAAAGCTACAACGCGTCCCCGCCCTCGGTGCGCGCCGCCATCGCCGTGCTGTCGGCGCAGCGGCCCGAAGACGCGGGCCGCCGCATCGCCGTGCTCGGCGACCTGCTGGAACAGGGCGCCGACGCGCCGGGCCTGCATGCCGGCCTGGCCGAGGATCTTGTCGCCGGCGGGATCGATCTGGTGTTCGCCTGCGGCCCCCACATGCGGGCGCTCTACGAGGCCCTGCCCGAAACGCTGCGGGGCTCTCACGCGGCCGATTCCGAACACCTTCTGCCCCGCGTCGTCGAGGCGGTCGGGGCCGGCGACGTGGTCATGGTGAAGGGTTCGCTGGGTTCGCGCATGGCCCCGATCGTCGCCGCGCTCGAGGCCGGCGCGGCGCACGAATCCGCGCGGTCGCGGAGGTAGCCCGGCGATGCTGTACCACCTGCTCATTCCGCTGGCGGACGAATACCTGGTCTTCAACCTGTTCCGCTACCTGACCTTCCGCACCGGCGCCGCGGTGTTCACCGCGCTGATCGTCTCGTTCCTGGTCGGCCCCCACCTGATCGGCTGGCTGGCCTCCCGTCAGGGCAAGGGACAGCCGATCCGCGACGACGGTCCGCAAAGCCACATCATCGCCAAGCAGGGCACGCCGACCATGGGCGGTTTCCTGATCCTGCTCGCGCTCTCGGTCGCCACGCTGCTGTGGGCCGACCTCACCAATCCCTTCGTCTGGGCGGTGCTGGGCGTGACCATCGGCTTCGGCATCGTCGGTTTCGCCGACGACTATCTCAAGGTCACCAAGCATCACTATCGCGGCGTCACCGGGCGCACCAAGCTGGTCGTCGAGGTGCTGATCGCCGGCGCCGCGGCCTGGTGGATCATGCTGCATCTGCCCGGCGAACTGGACACCGGGCTGGCGCTGCCCTTCTTCAAGAACCTGGTGGTCGATCTCGGCCTGTTCTTCGTGCCCTTCGCGATCTTCGTGATGGTCGGCAGCTCGAACTCGGTGAACCTGACCGACGGCCTGGACGGGCTGGCGATCGGGCCGGTGATCATCGCCGCGCTGGCCTTCGGCCTGATCACCTATCTCGTCGGCAACGCCGTGTTCGCCAACTATCTGCAGCTGCACGCGGTTCCCGGCGCCGGCGAACTGGCGATCTTCTGCGGCGCTCTGGTCGGCGCCGGCCT
>JBGTSP010000183.1:0-9058 GCA_041940205.1 Alphaproteobacteria bacterium | reverse complement strand
AGCTCCAGGCGAAGTGCGCAGCGGTTCGCCGCCCGGGAGATCCCGATACACGTCGGAGCCAAGCCACTTTGTGGCTTGGCTCTGAGAGCTCCAGGCGAAGTGCGCAGCGGTTCGCCGCCCGGGAGTTCCCGATACACGTTGGAGCCAAGCCACTTTGTGGCTTGGCTCTGAGAGCTCCAGGCGAAGTGCGAAGCGGTTCGCCGCCCGTTCGGACCACCGGGGCGCAACGCGGATGGTTCCAACCAAACAGGAAACGCTCCAAACCCGGCCGCGGGGCCGCCTCAGGCCGCGAGCGCCTGGATGCTGGGCCGGGCGCTGAAGCGTTCGTGCCAGCCGGCGATTGCCGGATAGTCGCCCGCGACGTCGATCTCCAGGCCGTTGGCCATGCGGATCAGGAACCAGCCGGTGATGTCGGCGATGCTGACCGCCTCGCCGGCGATGAAGGGATGGGCCGCCAGTTGCGGCTCCAGCCGGTCGAGAAAGATCGCCACCATCTCGCGACCGCGCGCGACCAGCGCCGGGAGCTGTTCGAGCTCGGTCCGGGTGCCCGGCACCACCCGGCCCGCGAACAGCGGCAAGCGGTTGCGCACCGCGTGCAGACCGGGCAGGAAACCGTCCAGTTCCACCCGCCGGTTCCACATGTCGATCCGCGCCCGCGCGAGCGGGTCGGCGCCGAACAGGGACGGCTGGGGATGCAGTTCCTCGAGATAGCGGCAGATCGAGATCGATTCCGCGATCACCGTGCCGTCGTCCAGTTGCAGGAACGGCACGCAGTGAAACGGGTTCATGCTGGCGAAGGGTTCCTCGAACTGTGCACCGTTGCGCACGTCGAGCGTTTCCGTCGGCAGGCTCAGGCCCTTCTCGGCCAGGAACACCCGCACCCGCTGGGCGTTCGCCGCCTGCGGAAAATCGAACAGCTTCATTGCCGGCCCTCCCTGGCACGCCGCGCCTTGGCGGCCCGCAAGCCTCCACCGGCGCCGGCGCGCGGGCAAGCCGGCCGGGAGCGTTCAGTTGAACGGACCGGCGGCAGGCTTTCGGCCATCCTCCCGGTCAGGGCGCGGAGGGGCGCGATCGGGCTTCAGTCGAAGCGCACCAGGGTGCGGATCTCGATGCTCTCGCGCGGCGGCGCGTCGTCCGGCGTGGTCGGATCGACGAAGGCGGAATGCGCCGTGAACCGCGCCCGCCCGTCGGTCTCGGAATCGTAGCATTTCAGCAGCATCGCCTCGTTCCGCTGCATGCCCGGCACGTAGTACCAGCGGTGCTCCGGATTGTGCGCGACCTCGTAGATCTCGCCGATCCGGTCCTCGTAGATCATGTCCGCGGCGACGAAGTCCTCCGGGCCCATGAAGCGGGCGTCGGCCACCGCCAACGGCATCGAGACCACCGGTCCCTTGATCGGCCGCCAGACGTTGATGATGGCGTAGCGGCCCGACAGCCAGTCCTCGGCCTCGTCCGCCGGCAGCAGGTCGCGCACCCGCTGCGGGCCGGATTTCGGCGTGTAGTCGTTGTGCACGATGCGCACCGGCTTGCGCGGCCCGGCCTGGTATTCCCCGGCCTTCTGGCCGATGCGCACGGTATGGTCGAAGACCACGACGTCGCTGGCCCCGGTCGCCTGTTTCACCAGCTCGGCGACCTCGGGATAGTAGACCGCGCGGACCTCGTCGGGATCGAGGAAATCCTTCACTTTCGTGTCGTGATGCACCAGGGCCAGGCCCTCGACGTCGAGCGACAGGCCGTCGGCCACGTCGCGCATGTCGTGGATCTTCACCGTGTGCTGTTCGTGCTCGTAGGTGCGACGGGGATGGCCCGTGCCTTCCGGCGGAATGTGGATCGCCGGCTTGCCGTCCATCGGCGCGATATGGTTCAGCACGCCCTCGACATAGGCGCGCGGCGCGGTCTCTCTCGGGGTCGTCTCGGCAACGGGGGCTACGGACATGATGTCATACCTCGTTCGCGAATACCTGAGTGTGTCGCTCGGTTATCTCCAACATAGACGCGTCCGGGCACGCTTCAACACGACAATTCCTCATCCCGCCATGAAGGATTCTGGGCCGCCCCGGGAAACCCCGCTCAGGCGAGCCCCTGTGCCTCCGCCCGGGCCACCACCTTCTTCGCCTGGGTGTAGTGCGGCTTGTCCAGCATGATGCCGTCGAGCCCGGCGACGCCGACGTCGGGATTGTCCTCGAACACCGCGATCACCCGGCGCGACCATTCCAGCTCCTTCTCGCTGACCCCGAAACCCTCGTTGATCGCCGCGATCTGGTTGGGATGGATCGCCGGCATGCAGGTGAAGCCGGCCAGCCGGGCCTTGCGCACCGCCTCGCGCAGGCCCGGCTCGTCGCGGAAGTCGGTATGCACGGTGTTGCAGGGCTCGGCGCCGCAGGCGATGGCGGCGGCCAGGCATTTCGCCCGGGCCAGCCGGTACAGGTCGTCCCAGCCGCCGTCCTCGGTGTACTGGTCCTGCGCGCCGATATCGGCGGCCAGGTCGAACTCGCCCCAGGAGACGTGGCTCACCCGGGCGCTGGCGCCGGGCAGGGTGTTCAGGTTGAGCACGCCCTCGGCGGTCTCGGTGCCGATGATCAGGATCCGGATATGACCCGCCGGCACGCCCTCGCGCGCCTCCAGCGCGGTCAGCCAGTGATCCAGCATGATCACCTGCTCGCGATTGCGGTATTTCGGCATCAGCACGCCGTCCGGCGCCCCGCCGACCACCGCCGACAGGTCGTCGAGGGTCATCGGCCCGTCCAGCGGGTTGATCCGGCACAGCAGCTTCTGCGTGCGGCTGCCCAGGGGACGTTCGTCGAGATAGGCCCGGGCCAGCCGCCGACCCTCGTCCTTGCGGTTGAGCGCCACCGAGTCCTCGAGGTCGAGGATCAGGCCGTCGGCCCCGGAATCCGCCCCCTTGGCAATCTTTCGTTCGGAATCCGCCGGCAGAAACAGCATCGATCGCATGAGTGTCTTCCCTCCCGTTGTGCCGTGCGGCCCCGGCTCACCCGCCGGTGAGCGTCCGCACGAAATTCTCCATGGCCGCCCGCGCCTCGGCGGCGACCGTCTCCTCGTCCACCGTGCAGGCCCGCCCGTCCTGCAGCAGCACCCGCCCGTCGACGATCACGGTGTCGACATCGCCCGGCATGCCGACCCGCACGAAGGCGTGCAGGGGATCGGGAAACGGCAGGAAACGCAGCGCGTCCGTGCGCACGATGGTGATGTCGGCCTTCTTGCCCACGGCCAGCGTGCCGATCTCGTCGTCCCACAGCAGCGCCCGGGCGGCCTCGCGCGTGACCATCGCCAGCAGGGTCTCGGGCGGGAACGGCCGGTCGTCGGCCGCGGCCTCCTTGTGGCCCATGAAGGCGAGCGGCAATTGCTGCTGGATGGTGCCGGAATTGTAGGAATCGCTGCCCAGCACGACCCGCACCCCGCGGGCCAGCAGGCGCGGCATGGCGCGCCGGGTCAGGATGCCCTTGCCCGCGCCCATGCTGGTTCCCGGGCAATGCGCCACCGCGGCCCCGCTCTCGGCCAGCAGGATCTCCTCGGCCTCGCTCAGGTAGCCCATGTGCACGCCCGTCCAGTTCGGCCCCAGGGCGCCGAGCGCGGCCAGCCGGTCGACCCCGGTCCGCCCGTGGATCGCCGCCGACAGTTCGTCCTGGTTGCCGGCCGCCGAGGTATGGCTGGAGAAGCCGACGCCGTCCCGGTCGGCCAGGCGCTTGATGCCGCGCACCAGTTCGTCGCTGCACGAGAGCTCCGTGCCCATCGTGTACCAGGCCCGCAGCCGGCCGCCGGCCCTGCCGTTCCAGCGCGCGACCACCGCTTCCGCCGCTTCCAGCACGGCGTCGGTCTCGTCGACGCGGCGCGGCCGTTCGGGCGCGTCGCCTTCCAGCCAGCCCAGGTCCTGCGAGCGCGGATGGGTGACGATGCCGCGCAGGCCCAGCTCCTCGGCCGCCCGGGCGATGCCGTCGGGATTGCCGATGCCGCCGTCGGAGAAACAGGTCATGCCCGCCTTCAGGCCCGCCAGCAGGCAGGCCCGGGCGGCGGCCCGGCTTTCCTCCTCGCCGAATTCATGCCGGTCGAGGCGGCCGTAATGCAGCATGAAGTCCGAAAGCCGGCCCGGGCCGGCAAGCGCGCCCATCTCGTTCCAGTCGTGCCTGGCCAGCAGCGGTCCGGCGATGCCGAGACCGGGATGGACATGGGTGTCGATCAGGCCGGGCAGCACCAGCGATCCGGCGGCGTCGATCCGGCGGACATCGGGCGGGCTGGCCGCCTCGAGCGTCGCCGCGGGCCCGATCGCGGCGATGCGGTCGCCCGCGACCGCCACGCTGTGGCCCTCGAAGCGCCCGCCGTCGCCGTCATGCACCAGGCCGTTCTCGATCAGCAGGTCGATCGCGCGCGCAGCCGCGGGCCCGCTCACCGCCCGCCCCTCCGGGACGATCCTGTCGCGCGGGCGCTCAGAACACGCCCTTCTCTTCCATCGCCGCCAGTGCCGCCTCGTCGTAGCCCAGTCCGGCGACGATCTCGCGCGAATGCTGGCCCAGCGCCGGCAGGTCGAATTCGAGCTGCCGCGGCTCGTTGCGGAAGTTGATCGGGGTCGCCAGGAACTCCCAGCCGCGCGCGTCCTCGACCACCAGGCCGCGATGGCGCACCTGGGGATCGTCCACCGCTTCGCGCAGGTCGTTCACCGGGGCGATCGAACAGTCGACGTCGGCGAAGAAGTCGAGCCATTCGGCCATCGGCCGGGTGGCGAAGGTCTCGCGCAGGAACGCCCGCACCGGCTCCTGGGTCGGTCCCGGCGGCGGCTGGCAGAGCGCGACCAGGTCGGGCCGGCCGAGCTTCTCCAGCATGTTCTTCGCGAAATGCATCTCCGCCCCGCCCAGCACCACGTGCCGGCCGTCCTGGCATTGATAGATGTTGTAGAAGGCGTTGCCGCCCCAGTTGCGCTCCTGCTTGGGATCGGGCACCCGCTTCTCCGCCAGCACCGGGCCCAGGCAGTTCGGCTGCGCGCCCAGCACGGTGTCCAGCATGGCGAGGTCGATATAGTCGCCCTCGCCGGTATCCTTGCGCCGCAGCAGCGCCATCAGCACGGCGGACAGTCCGAACGCGGTCGACAGCATGTCGGCATTGGCCATGCCCGGCATCGCCGGCGTGTAGTCGGGCCCGATATTGGTCGACAGCGCCCCGCCGATCGCCTCCACCGCGGCATCGTGCGCCGGCCGCGTGCGGTAGGGTCCGTCCTGGCCGAAGGCCGAGATCGACAGGTAGACGATGTGCGGCGCCCGGGCGCGCACCTGCTCGTAGCCCACCCCAAGCCGGTCGACCACGCCGGGCCGGAAGGCCTCGATGAAGACGTCCGCCTCCTCGGCCAGCCGCAGCAGCACCTCGACGCCCTCTTCGGTCTTCAGGTTCAGCTTCAGGCTCTTCTTGTGCCGGTGGGTATTGGCGAAGAACACCGTGATCCCGTCCCGCGTCGCGCCGATCTCCCGGTTCGGCTCGCCGCCGTTGGCCGGCTCCACCTTGATCACCTCGGCGCCGTGATCCGCCATGCACTGGCTCAGCCAGGGCCCCGGCAGGAACAGCGACAGGTCGAGCACCTTCACGCCTTCCAGCTTCATCTCAACTCACTCCCTTGGCCTTCAGCGCCGCGATTGCGCGCTCGTCGTAACCCAGTTCTCTCAGGATATCGTCGGTGTGCTGGCCCAGCTTCGGGGCGGGCTGGTCCGGCACCGCCGCACCCATGCGGATCGGGTTGGCCAGCATCCGGAAATCCGGCTTGTCGGGATGCGGCACCGCCTGCACCCCGCCGCGCTCCTGCAGGAAGGGATTGTCCATCGCCTCGGCCACCGAGTTCACCGGTCCGACCGGCACCCGGCCGGCGAACTGGGCGATCCAGTCGGCCGTCGTCCTGGTCTCGAAGCGCTCGTCCAGCATCTCGGTCAGCAGGTCGCGATGTTCCCGCCGGGCGGCGAAATCCCGGAAGCGCGCGTCCTCGATCCATTCGGGACGCTCCAGTTCGCGGCACAGGATCTCCCAGAACTTCTGGTTCTGCGCCATCACCATGATCCAGCCGTCGGCGGTGCGATAGAGCTGGGAGGGCACGATGTAGGGATGCGCGCCGCGTGGCGCCCGGCCGGTTTCCAGGCCCTCGTTCAGGTACCAGGTCGCGGGATAGCTCACCTGGTGCACCGCGACATCGTACAGGCTGACATCCACGTCCCGGCCCTCGCCGGTCTCGCGCGCCGCGATCACCGCGGCCAGCAGGCCGAACATCGTGGTCATGCCGGTCATGAAGTCGACCATCGACAGCCCGAACCGCGCCGGTGGCGTGCCCGGCTCCCCGGTCACCGAACAGAAGCCGGCCTCGGCCTGCACCAGGTAGTCGTAGCCCGGCCAGTCCGCCCGGCTGCCCTCCCGGCCGTAGGCCGAGAGATGCGCGCAGACCAGCTTCGCGTTGACGTGCTTCACGTCGGCATAGGTCAGTTTCAGCTTGCCCGGCTGGCTGCCGCGCAGGTTGTCGATCAGCCCGTCGGCGGTCGCCAGCAGCCGCTCGAACACCGCGCGCCCCTCGGCCTGCTTCAGATCGAGGGTCAGCGAGCGCTTGTTGCGCGAGAAGGTCTGGAAGAACTGGCTGTCGTTCTCGCCCAGGAAATAGGGACCGACGCTGCGCGAGACGTCGCCGCCGGTGGCCCGGTTCTCCACCTTGATGACGTCGGCGCCCAGGTCGGCCAGGAACTGGGTGCCGTAGGGGCCGGCGCCGTACTGCTCGACGCAGACGAATCTCAGGCCTTCGAGCGGCAGCCGCATCGCCTTCTCCTTGTTCGGGTCCCGGGCCGGGCCGGCCGTCCTCAGACCGGGTTGCGGGCGACCAGCTGGCGGGCGATGACGATCCGCTGGATCTCGTTGGTGCCCTCGCCGATGCACATCAGCGGCGCGTCGCGATAGTAGCGCTCGATGTCGAATTCCTTGGAATAACCGTAGGCGCCGTGGATGCGCATCGCCTCGGTGGCGCAGAACAGGCCGGTCTCGGAGGCGAACAGCTTGGCCATGCCCGCTTCCATGTCGCAGCGCTCGCCGCGGTCGTAGGCGCCGGCGGCCTGCTCGACCAGCAGCCGGGAGGCTTCCGCCCGCGTCGCCATTTCCGCCAGCTTGAGCTGGATCGCCTGGTGCTGGGCGATCGGCTTGCCCATGGTCTTGCGCACCTGGGCGTATTTCACCGAGTCGTTGAGCGCCGCGTTGGCGATGCCGACGGCGCGGGCGGCGACGTTGATCCGGCCCAGTTCGAGACCGCCCACGGCATGGTGGAAGCCGCGGCCCTCCTCGCCGCCGATCAGCCGGTCGGCCGGCACCCGGTAGTCCTCGAAGATCAGCTCGCCGGAATCGATGCCCTTGTAGCCCAGCTTCTCCAGCTTGCGACTGACCGAGAAACCCGGCCCCTTCTCGGCCAGGAACAGGCTCATGCCCTTGTGGCGCGGCTCCGCCTCGGGATCGGTCTTGGTCAGCAGGGCGACGATGTTCCCCTCGATGGAATTGGAGATCCAGGTCTTGGTGCCGTTGATCACGTAGTCGTCGCCGTCCTTGCGCGCGGTGGTCTTCAGGCCGGCGACGTCGGAGCCGGCGCCGACCTCGGAGACGCCGATGCAGCCGACCATCTCGCCGGCGATGGCCGGGCGGAGGAACTCCTCGCGCAACTCGTCGGAACCGAAGCGGGCCAGGGCCGGGGTGCACATGTCGGTCTGCACGCCGATGGCCATCGGGATGCCGCCGCAGGTGATGCTGCCGAATTCCTCGGCGGCGACGATCGAGTAGCTGTAGTCCAGGCCCATGCCGCCGAACTTCTCCGGCTTGGAGATGCCCAGCAGGCCGAGTTCGCCGGCCTTGCGGAAGATCTCGTGGATCGGGAAGCGGCCGTCCTTTTCCCACTGGTCGACGTTGGGGTTGATTTCCCGCTCGACGAAGCTGCGAACGGTGCGGCGGAGTTCCTCGTGTTCCTGGGTGAAGATCATGGGTTGTCTTTCCTCCTGGACATCATTGTTTTCCGGCAGGATCCGCTTGCTCTTTCCCAACCCTCTTCCTTCAGGGAGAGCGGGGAGAGGGGCTGTCGCCGGCTCGCCTGTTGCAGTCAGAACCTCGCGACCCCGAAGCTGTTGCCCTTCAGCGGCCGCGCCTCGGCTTCCGCGCAGATATCCAGCAGGTAGCCGAGCAGCCTGCGGCTGTCGCGCGGGTCGACCAGGCCGTCGTCCCACAGGCTGGCGGTGCCGTAAAGCGCGGTGGACTGGCTGTCGAGCTTCTGCGCGGTGACGGTTTCCAGCATGTCGAGCATCTTCGGGTCGGCTTCCTTGCCTTCCTTGGCGTGTTTCTCCTCGGTGACGATGCGCAGCACCTTGCCGGCCTGGGCGCCGCCCATCACCGCGGTGCGACTGTTCGGCCAGGCGAAGATGAAGCGCGGGTCGAGGCCGCGTCCGCACATCGCGTAGTTGCCGGCGCCGTAGGAGCCGCCGACCACCAGGGTCAGCTTGGGCACGCGGGCGTTGGCCACCGCCTGGATCATCTTCGAGCCGTGCTTGATCACGCCCTGGCGCTCCGACTCGGTGCCGACCATGAAGCCGGTGGTGTTGTGCAGGAACAGCAGCGGCGTGTTGCTCTGTTCGCAGAGTTGGATGAACTGCGCCGCCTTGGCCGCGCCCTGCGGGGTGATCGGTCCGTTGTTGCCGATCAGGCCGCAGGCGTGGCCCTCGATGCGCAGGTGGCCGCAGATGGTCTGGCCGTCGAACTCGTTCTTGAAGTCGAGGAACTCGGAGCCGTCGGCGATGCGCGCGACGATCTCGCGGACGTCGTAGGGCTTCTTCGGGTCGGCCGGAACCACCCCGAGCAGCTCCTCCACCGGGTACAGCGGTTCGCGCCAGGAACGCGCCGGGCGCGCCGGCAGTTGTGCGTTCCACGGCAACATGCCGACGATCTCGCGGGCCAGGCGCACGCCGTCGGCGTCGTTTTCCGCCAGGTATTCCGCGGTGCCGGCGACCTGCGCGTGCAGTTCGGCTCCGCCGAGTTCCTCGTCGCTGGCGATCACGCC
>JBGTSP010000182.1:0-9098 GCA_041940205.1 Alphaproteobacteria bacterium | reverse complement strand
TGCTGGAGAACAAGGTGAACCAGGCCTCGTTCAAGGCCATGCGGGCGAAGTCGGCCGAGCACCAGCTCGAGGAGGTCGGCGCCAAGCTGCGGGCGATGATGCCCTGGATCGCCGAGAACCGGCTGGTCGACACTTCCAAGAACTGAACCGTCCCCCGGGACGGCGCGATCGGGCGGGGCGGGACCGGAAGGTTCCGCCCCGTTCGCGTTTCCGGACCCGGGTTTCTCCGCGCTAGTCTGGACGGCGGCGCAGAGGAGAGGGCCCCATGAAGATCACCGCGATCGAGACCATCCGCCTCGAGAGTTTCCCGAACCTGCTGTGGGTGCAGGTCCGCACCGACGAGGGTCTCGTCGGGCTGGGCGAGATCTTCTACGGCGCGGAAGCGGCGGAGGCGCACATCCACGGCTACGCGGCGCACCTGCTGCTGGGGGCGGACCCGCTGCGCATCGACCATCACTGGCGCAACCTGGCGGGCTATGTCGGTTTCAGCGGCTCGGGCGCCGAGGTGCGCGGCAATTCCGGCCTCGACATCGCGCTGTGGGACATTTTCGGCCAGGCCGCCGGCATGCCGGTCTACCAGATGCTGGGCGGCGCCTGCCGCGAACGCATCCGGGTCTACAACACCTGCGCGGGCTACCAGTATGTGCGCAAGGTGAAGAAACAGTCGGTCGACAGTTTCAGCCTGCCCGACGGCGCGGCGCACGGCCCCTACGAGGACCTGCAGGGCTTCCTCACCCGGGCCGACGAGGTGGCCCACTCGCTGCTGGAGATGGGCATCACCGGCATGAAGATCTGGCCCTTCGACATGGCCGCCGAGGCCAACCAGGGCATGCACATCTCCGCCGACGAGATGAAGCGCGCGCTGGAGCCGTTCGAGAAGATCCGCGCCGCCGTCGGCGACCGCATCGACATCATGGTCGAGCTGCACGCCATGTGGGACCTGACCGCGGCCAAGCGCATTGCCCGTGCGCTGGAGCCGTTCGAGCCCTACTGGTTCGAGGATCCGATCAAGATGGTCAACATGCGCGCCCTCAAGGCCTATGCCGAGGCGACCCGGGTGCCGGTGACGGCGTCGGAGACGCTGGGCACCCGCTCGCAGTTCCGCGAGCTGCTGGAACTGCAGGCCGCCGGCATCGTGATGTACGACCTGTCCTGGGTCGGCGGCCTGTCGGAAGCGCGCAAGATCGCCGCGATGGCGGAGGCCTGGCAGGTGCCGGTGGCGCCGCACGACTGCACTGGGCCGGTGCTGCTGACCGCCAGCGTGCACCAGTCGATGAACGCGCCCAACGCGCTCGTGCAGGAAGTGGTGCGGGCCTTCTACTACGACTGGTACCAGGACCTGGTGACCGCGTTGCCGCCGCTCGAGGACGGTTTCATCCGCGCCCCCGACGGGCCGGGACTGGGCACCGCGCTGCAGCCCGACGTGCCGGAACGCGCCGACGCCCGGGTGCGGGTGAGCCGGCTGGGCGACTAGCGCGTTTCCGCGCTCCCGGATCCGGCGGAGAGCGCATCGGCGGCCTCGCGCAGGGAAGCGATCAGGCCGGGATCGTCGAGACGGGCGGCCTCGGCGCCGACGCCGATGGCGACGAGGCCGTGGCTCATCGCGCGCGCCGCGTCGAACACCGGGACGGCGAGAATGCTGACGCCGGCGATGTAGCGGCCCCGGTCGATGGCGAAGCCGTCGCGGCGGGCCTCCGCGACTTCGCGTTTCCAGCTTTCGAAATCGGGCGCATCGTCCCAGTTGAGCGCCGCAAAACGGTCCGCCAGCGTGGCCGGATCGAGGCTGCCGAAGGCCGCGTAGCAGCGCCCGGTGGCGCTGATCAGGGCGGGAAAGCGGCTGCCGACCTCGACCTGAAGCGCCAGCACCCGCTCGTGCCGGGCCAGCGCCAGGACCAGCATGTGCTCGCCACCGCGCACCTCCACGGCGATCGTCGTCAGGGCGTGCTCGCGGCTCAACGCATCGAGCAGCGGCTGCGCCCGGGCCGCGAAACCGTCGGCCCCGAGATAGCGCCGGGCCAGCGTCAGCAGGCCGGGGCCGAGGGCATAGCGCTTGTCGGCCGGATCGACGCGCACCAGGTCCTCGTCCGCCAGCACCCTGAGAATGTGCAGGCAGGTGCTGGGCACGAGCGAGAGCTCCCGGGCGATCGCGTTCACCCCCAGCGGGGTCTCGCTGCGGGCGAGCAGGCGCAGGATCGCCGCAGCCCGGCTGACCGCCGGGACCGCCCGGCGGACGGGGCGTGTTTCATCCTTCATGTTGTCTATATACAATGGTCATTGTGTATTGACAATAACCTGCCGATCCGTTTTCCTGCCGCCGGCACGCGGGAGGAAAACGTGGCCCGACTGACCGACTACACCAGCCATGCCGACGCCCAGGTCCGGTGCGACAAGGAGGCCCTGTGGGCGCTGCTGGACGGCGACCGGGAAGGGCTGAACATCACCCATGAATGCCTTGATCGCCATCGCGGCCGGGGCGAGGCGGTCCGGGTCTGTCGGGCCGACGGCGGCAGCGAGGCCTGGAGTTTCGACGAACTGGCCGACGGCGCCAGCCGCTTCGCCCACCTGTTGCGGGCGCGGGGCATCGCGCCGGGCGAACGCGTCGCGATCATGCTGGAGCCGTCCTTCGCCTTCTATGTCGGCTTCTTCGGGGCGATGAAGGCCGGCTGTGTCGCCGTGCCGCTGTTCACCCTGTTCGGCCCCGACGGCCTGCGGCTCAGGATCGACGACTGCCGGCCGGCGCTGATCGTCACCCAGGCGGACAAGGAAGAGGTTGCCCGCGCCGTCGACGGTCCCGACGTGCTGATCGCCGATTCCGGTTTCCAGGCCCTGCTGGCGGAGCATCCCGGGCAGTTCGAGGCCGAGACCGCCTCGGGCGACATGGCGATGTACCAGTACACCTCCGGCACGACGCGGGCGTTGCCGGATGCGGTGAAGCACCGCCACCGGGCGATCGCCACGGTGATGCTGGCCGCGCTCTACGGCACCGGCGTGCGCCCGGGCGAGCGCTTTCTCTGTCCCTCGTCGCCGGCCTGGGGACACGGGTTGTGGCACGGCACGCTGGCGCCGCTGGCGCTGGGCGCGCATGTCGCGGCCTGGGCCGGCCGGTTCGACGGTGCGGCCTTGCTCCAAGCGTTGGCGATGCACCGTATCGAGACCCTGTCGGCGGCGGCGACCCACTACCGGATGATGAAGAATGCCGGCGGCCCGCCGCCCGATGGCCTGGCGCTTGCCAAGCTGAGCTTCACCGGCGAACCGATGGACAGCGCCACCGCCGAATGGTGCCGGGCGACCTTCGGGCAGACGGTGCGCAGCTTCTACGGCACCACCGAGGTCGGGGTGGTGCTGGCGGGCTATCCCGGCGCGGGCGACCTCGATCCGCCGGCCGACGCGCTGGGCGTGCCGCTGCCGGGACTCGACGTCGCGGTCCGGACCGCCGACGGGCGGCCCTGCGCGGACGGCGAGGTCGGCGAGATCATGGTGCGCCGCGGCGGCGACTGGGTCTCCACCCGCGACCTCGGCATGCGCGATCCGAACGGTTTCTTCCATCACCGCGGCCGCGCCGACGACGTGATCATCTCGGCCGGCTGGACGATGAGCGCGGTGGAGATCGAGGACGTGCTGCTGAAGCACCCCGCGGTGCACGAGGCCGCCGTGATCGGCGTGCCCGACGCCGCCCGCGGCCAGGTGGTGAAGGCCTTCATCGTCACCGGCGAAGCGCCGGCGGACGGCCTGGACGAGGAATTGCAGACCTTCACCAAGACGCGGCTCAGCGCGCACGAATATCCCCGGCAGGTCGCCTTCGTCGACGCGCTGCCGAAAACCCCCGCCGGCAAGGTCAACCGCAAGGTCCTGCGCGAGCAGGAAGCCCGGAAGACCGCCCCGGACGACACGCCCTGAAAAGGAGACCCCGATGACGTCGAGCCAAAGCCACCGCTATCCCAAGATCACCGACCAGGCGCTGGACGCGCTGCGCCAGCGCATCGGCGTGAAGATCGAGGACACGCTGGAGCCCTGGTGCCACGAGGCGACGCGGGATGCCATCCGGCACTACGCGCACGGCATCGGCGACGACAATCCGCTGTGGTGCGATCCCGACTATGCCGCCGCCAGCCGGCATGGCGGTCTCGTGGCGCCGCCGTCCTTCCTGTTCGCCTGCAACCGCATCATCTCGGGCTATGTCGGCGGCCTGCCGGGCGTGCACGCGATGTGGGCCGGCGCCGACTGGACCTGGCACCGGATGCTCCGGCGCAACGAGGAGGTTCACACCGAGGCCTGGCTGAAGGACCTGATCCCGCACGAGACCCGCTTTTCGGGCCGGGCGATCCAGCAGATCTATCACGTGAATTTCCACAACCAGGACGGCGATCTGCTGGCCGAGGCGGATTCCTGGTGCTTCCGCACCGACCGGGACATCGCCCGCGAGGACGGCGAGAAGTACAGCCATCTCAAGGCCCGGCCCGAGCGGCGCTACAGCGAAGCGGAACTGGCCGAGTTCTACCGCCACTACGCGCACGAGGAGGTGCGCGGCGCCACACCGCGCTACTGGGACGACGTGGCCGAGGGCGACGAGCTGCCGGTGATGGTGAAGGGACCGATGACGGTGACCGGCTTCATCGCCTACGCGCAGGGCTGGGGCGGGCTCTACATCCGCGCCAACAAGATCGCCTGGAAACAGATCCACCGCCATCCGGGCCTCGGCATTCCCAACCGGTTCGGCATTCCCGACTGCCCCGAGCGGGTGCACTGGGAGAACGAGTTCGCCCTCGAGGTCGGCGCCCCCGGCGCCTACGACTACGGCCCCGAGCGCTGCTCCTGGCTGACCCACCAGATGACCAACTGGATCGGCGACGAGGGCTTCCTGCATCGCGAGACCTGCCGCATCCGCCGACACAATCCGGAAGGCGACCTGCTGTTCATCCACGGCACGGTGACCGGCAAGCATGTCGACGGCGAGCATCATTGCGTCACCGTCGCCCAGCGGGCGGTCAACCAGGACGACGAATTGTCGATCGAGGGCGAGGCCGTGGTGCGGTTGCCGCGCCGGACGTAATCCTTGCGGTTGCCGCGCCGGGACGGAACCGGTGCGGCGTTCGCTCAGGCGCCGTGCGTGGTGCGCTGGCTGGATCGGCCCGAGCGGCAACATGCCCATGCGACAGATGCAGTACTGCTGACGCGGCGGTGCCGGGCGCCCGGTTGCGCAGGCGCCCACGCGGGTGAATTCGACCGCGTGTGCTGTTTCCCACAGATCTCCTCGCCCGTCGTCCTAGAGTTTCCGTCCAGTTCCAGACGAAGTTCCGCGCGTTCGTGCCAATCCTTGCAACAGTGGGGAATGTCATGTCCGATCAATCCGCGTCACTTGCTCCGGATCTCGAGGCGGTCGAGAAACTTGCCGTTCTGATTTCCGAGTACGGCCTGCAGGCCGCGGGCGCCCTGCTGCTGCTGGCCGCCATCGCCGTCTTCAATCTGTCGCTCAGTCTGACCAACAGAAACAGCCGGATCGCCGGATATATTGCGTCCGGTGTGAGCCTGGTGCTCGGCGTCGCCCTGATCGTCACCGGAGTCTACTGGCTGCCACCCGACGGCACGCGCAGCAATCATCTGATCGCCGAGATCGCGAATGTTCCGGCGATGATCGAGGTCCGGTCGGGTGGGGAACACACCTATGTCCGGACGGCGCAGCGGAGTCAGGGCTGCATCAAGAAAGTTCGCATCCTGCATCTGCGCGAGGATGCCCATGTCCGTTTCGAGCTGCTGGACAATCGGATACCGGGCAACGGTCAATCTGACGCAGACCAGTGCGAGAAGAAGTTCCCTATCCGTTGGGACGGCCTGTCCATCCACAGCTACACGATTCCAATTTCCCGTTTCTTGGGTGATGCTCGGGTTCACTACCTGCAGCATGACTACAAGAAAGAGCGATTGCGCCTGGACAGTGGAGACGGAGTCAACCCCAATTGGGCGACGGCCGACCGTCTGGTGCACCACCTTCCGAAGAATCGGCCAACTCACTGGGCCGGCCTTGGGCTGATCGCAGAAGCGCGGGCAGCGGAAGCCCAGCAGGACTTGCACAGCGCGCTGGCCCGTTTTCGGACCGGCGACAGCGGTGAGCTGTACGCAGGCGCGCGCGAACTTGCGGCGGAGTTTCCACGCTTCAGAGGGCCGGTGCTCACGTCACTTCTGGACCCAAACGTCGTACCCAGAGAGGCCGTCGGGTTGCTGCTCGCCATCCGACTCGACCTCAAGTCGCGCCTGCTGGCCGGGAACGAGATCCCGCCCTACGGTGAATCCCTGCTGAAAGCTTTGTTCATTCACGCCCGCTCGGACGATGCCGTGGTCCGAAACAACGTACGCATCATCCTGAGAACCCAACCTTCCGACGCCGTGCGCGCCCTGTTCCGCAAGAATTTCGAAACAGCGTCCGATGCGGACAAGGCCAGACTTGCCGCCATCGGCGCCGACATCCACTACAACGCGGCCATGGAGCAGATGATCGTTCTCGATCAGAGCAGGCAGCCCGCGCGCGCGACCTACCGGCACGATCCGGCCCGTTTCGAACAGGCCATTGCCCTGCTCCGCGAGGCCTGGAACTGGCACGATCTCGCCTTGCCCGGCGAGGTCTTTCTGATGGCCAAGCTGAAATACGGTGAAGGCCTGCTGTACAGCAAGGCGGCCACCGCCGCGCAAGTGATCCAGTCGGGACGGTCCGGCGAGTTTCTGGGCAAGGCCGACGAGGCGCTTGCCGAGTTTCTCGAAGCGGTTGATCGCATCGAAGGGCGTTATGTGCACGAGCATCATGTCGAGATCGCGAAGACCTGCCGTGCGTCCGCCGCGAGCCCTGCGCAGAAGGACCTTCAGGGCCTGGATGCGTGTATCGCCCGGGCCACGGACATCTTCTAGGGTGCTGGCGTACCCGTGCCGGTGTCGGTTCTCAGGCCTTCGTGTGCGATCCGGCTGTCCTCGGGTGCCTGATCGCGCGCGTTGAGGCCGTAGTCGCGCACGATCCCGGCCACCCGCAGGCGGTAGTCGGCGAACAGCGTGTCCCGGCCGCGCGCCTGCGCGGCGCGATGGCCGGGCCGGTTGCGCCAGGCCTCCAGGGCGTCCTCGTCGCGCCAGAAGGACAGGGAAAGAAAGCGACCGGGCGTTGTCAGGCTCTCGAACCGCTCGATCGAGAGGAAGCCGTCCTGGCGTTCCAGGTCCGCCTTCAACGCGCTCGCCAGTTCGAAATAGCGCTCCGCGCAGCCGGGCTTCGGCGTCACCTCGAAGATCACGGCCAGCATCGTTCTTCTCCTTCCCTCATGCCGCGCCATGGCCCGGCGCCGGCCGCAGGAAGGTGCGGCGCTCGCGCAGGATCAGGCGATTGTCCTCGGCGAAGCGGAAATTCGCCGCTCCGGCGGCATCCTCGCGCAGGCGCTGGCGGTAGCGTTCGTAGTGCGCCAGATCGTCGAACAGGTTGAGGCCGTAGGCAACGTCGTTGGTGCCCTCGGCGGGCATGAAATAGCCCAGGCAGGTCGCGCCGCAGTCGGGAATGATTGTCGCCCAGCGGCCGGCATAGGTCGCGAAGGCCTCGCGCTGGAAGGGGTCGAACTCGTAGCGGATATGGCAGAGCAGGCTCATGACGGTCTCCCTTGCTGTCGGGAGGGGAGGCTAGCGCTTGTTCGACTGGAATGGTTCGATTAGCATCGAAGCATGAAAGCAGGCCCGGACATCGCTCGCATCGCCGCCCTGGTCGGTGATCCCGCGCGCGCCAACATGCTCACCGCGCTGATCACCGGCAAGGCGCTGACCGCCAGCGAGCTGGCGCAGGAAGCCGGCGTGACGCAGCAGACCGCCAGTTCGCACCTCGCGAAACTGCAGGACGGCGGGCTGGTCAGCCCGCGCAAGCAGGGCCGACATCGATATTTCAGCCTGAGCGACGCGGATGTGGCGCAGGTTCTTGAAGGGCTGATGGGCCTGGCGGCGCGGGCCGGCCACACCCGGTTGCGCACCGGCCCGCGCGAACCGGCGCTGCGCGAGGCGCGGGTCTGCTACGACCACCTGGCGGGCGAGCGGGGGGTCGAACTCTACGATGCCCTGATCGGCCGCGGCGTTCTCGCCGTCGCCGGGGAGAGGGTCGCGCCGAGCCCCGCGGGACTGTCCTGGCTGCGCGAGGAAGGCTTCGATGTCGAAGCTCTCGGACGCGGCCGCCGGCCGCTGTGCCGGTCCTGTCTCGACTGGAGCGCCCGGCGCAGTCATCTGGCCGGCGCTCTGGGCGCGGCGATGCTGGAGCATGTCTTCGCGCGCGGCTGGGCCCGCCGGGAAACGGGAAGCCGGGTGGTGCGCTTTTCGCCATCCGGCCGGCGGTCCTTCGAATCCTTCTGCGCCGGCTGAACCCGACGCTGACGTTCCGGACCGTTTTGCACCCGCCGTGAACGCGTGCTAGGGCGCGCCACGACGACAGCCAATCAGGAACAGAGGATGGCGCGGTGAAAAGTCTCTGGCGGGAACAGGATGCCAAACGGATGGTCGCGGCCTATGCGCGGCATGGCGTGAACCGCGATGTCGCGCTGCGGGTCTACACCACCCGGCTGCTGGGCGGCGATCCGCGGCTGGTGCTGCACGGTGGCGGCAACACCTCGGTGAAGACCGAGATGCGCGATGTCCTGGGGCGCAGCCGCAAGGTGCTCTGCGTCAAGGGCAGCGGCTGGGACATGGGCAATATCGAGCCGCGCGGCCTGCCGGCGCTGCGTCACGACGATCTGCTCGAACTGCGCGCGCTCGATCGCCTGAGCGACGAGGACATGGTCAACTTCCAGCGCGGCTGCCTGCTGGACGCGACCTCGCCCAACCCCTCGGTGGAGACGCTGCTGCACGCCTTCTTGCCCCATACGTTCATCGACCACAGCCACGCCGACGCCATCCTCACGCTCGTGGACCAGCCCGACGCGGCCGCCCGGTGCGCTGCGCTCGGCACCTCCGAGGAAGCCATTGAAAAGGCCGAGAAGCTTGGCGTCGATCTGGGTTTCAAGGTCGCCCACCCGTTCGATCCGGACTGGAAGATTCCCGTCTGGGCGGCGAACTTCGTGCTGTCGAGCTACGGCACGGGCGCGATCTTCGGCTCG
>JBGTSP010000181.1:0-9177 GCA_041940205.1 Alphaproteobacteria bacterium | reverse complement strand
ATTCCGGCGTGTTGGTGCGCCCGACGATGACCGCGCCGGCCTTGCGCAGGTTCGCCACCACGGGAGAATCCGCAGGCGCGATGATGTCCGCGAACGCCGGCACGCCGTTCGGCGTCGCCCGGCCCTCCTGGTCGACATTCTCCTTCACCGTCACCGGCACGCCGTGCAGCGGGCCCAGCGAGGCCCCCTGCGAGCGCGAGCGGTCGCGGGCCGCGGCCTCCTCAAGCGCGTTTTCGCTCAGATCGTCGACCACCGCGTTGATCGTGCCGTTGGTGGCGGCGATGCGTTCGACCACGCTGGCGACGGCGTCGGCGCTGGCGATACGGCCGTCCCGGATCGCCGCCGCGAGGTCGCAGGCGCTCCACTGCCAGAGGGGGGCGTCGCTCATGATCCTGCTCCTGCGCTCATGCGGCCGGTCCGGCGGCGCCGGGTCGATGATGCTCGTGCCAGTGCCGGGCGATGTCCACCCGGCGGCAGATCCAGACGTCGTCGTGACGCTGCACATGGTCGAGAAAGCGCAGCAGCGAGGCCATGCGCGAGGGCCGGCCGACCAGCCGGCAGTGCAGGCCGACCGAAAGCATGCGCGGCTGGCTCGCCCCCTCGGCGTAGAGCACGTCGAAGGCGTCGCGCAGGAAGGCGAAGAACTGGTCGCCGGAGTTGAAGCCGTTGTTGGTGGCGAAGCGCATGTCGTTGGTATCGAGCGTGTAGGGAACGATCAGGTGCGGCTCGCCGAATTCGTGCGTCCAGTAGGGCAGGTCGTCGGCATAGGAATCGGAATCGTAGAGAAAGCCGCCATGCTCGACGACTAGGCGTCGCGTGTTCGGACTGTTGCGCCCGGTATACCAGCCCAGCGGCCGCACCCCGGTGGCCTCCTCAAGGCTTTCCACCGCAAGCCGGACATGCTCGCGTTCGGTCGCCTCCGGCACGTCCTGATAGTCGATCCAGCGATAGCCGTGGCTGGCGATCTCCCAGTCCGCCTCGACCATGGCCGCGGCGGCCTCGCGGTTGCGCAGCATGGCCTGGCCCACGGCATAGACCGTGAGCGGGAGGCCGCGGCCGGTGAAGGCCCGCCAGATCCGCCAGAAGCCGGCGCGGGCGCCATACTCGTAGAGCGATTCCATGTTCATGTTGCGCTGGCCGGTCAGCGGCTTCGCGCCGATGATGTCGGACAGAAAGGCCTCCGAGGCCGGATCGCCGTGCTGGATCGAGCGCTCCGCGCCTTCCTCGTAGTTCAGCACGAACTGCAGGGCGAGCCGGGCGCCGCCCGGCCAGCGCGGATCGGGCGGCGTGCGGCCATAGCCCACGAAATCGCGGTCATATTCCCCTTCGTCCATGCTCGTCCTCCGGTGCTGTACCCGCCGCCAGTCTAGCGCGCTTTGCCGGGGCGAAGGAGAACCGGCGGTTCCGTGACAGCGCACTATTCGCCTATCATTGCCAACTGTTCTCCGACCCCTTGAGGCCCGCGATGGGACGCCTGACAACCCATGTTCTCGACACCGCCCGGGGCTGCCCGGGAAACGGGCTCGCGGTGACGCTCTACGTCCTCGACGGTGACGACCGCCGCCGGCTGCGGCAGGCCGTGACCAACCAGGACGGACGCTGCGATGCCCCGTTGCTGGAGGGCGAGGCGTTCCGCGCGGGGCAGTACGAACTGGTGTTCGAGGCCGGCGCCTATTTCCGCGCCCAGGGCGTCGCCCTGCCCGACCCGGCCTTCCTTGAGGATGTGCCGATCCGCTTCGGCATCGCCGACGAGGGCGCGCACTACCATGTGCCGCTGCTGCTCTCGCCCTACGGCTACTCGACCTATCGCGGCAGCTGACCTTGGCCCGCAACAGCCTTTCCTTCCTGCTGAACGGCGAACGGATCGATCTCGCCGCGGTGCCGCCGACCCGCACCCTGCTCACCTGGCTGCGCGAGGAGCGCGGCCTGACGGGCACGAAGGAAGGCTGCGCGGAGGGCGATTGCGGCGCCTGCACGGTCACCGTCTCCGAGCCGGATGGCGCGGGCGGCGTGCGGCACCGCGCGCTGAATGCCTGCATCGCCTTCCTCGGCATGCTCGACGGCAAGGCGGTAACCACGGTCGAGCACCTGGCCGGCGACAACGGCGCCCTGCATCCGGTGCAGCGGGAACTGGTCGACCGCCATGCCTCGCAATGCGGCTTCTGCACCCCGGGTTTCGTGATGTCGCTCTACACCGCCTACCTGTCCGACATCCGCCCCGACCGGGAGAACGCCGCCACCCTGCTCGCCGGCAATCTGTGCCGCTGTACCGGCTACGGGCCGATCATCGACGCGGCCATGGCGATGCACGAACACCCTCGTGCGGCAGGAACGGCCGAGGCGGTGACGGAAGGCGCGCTGGCCGCCCTGCCTGCCGGCGATGCGCTTGCACTGGATCACCCCGACGGCCGTTTCCTCGCCCCCGCCGATCCGGACGAACTCGCCGACACCGTCGCCCGGCATCCCGAGGCGACCATCGTCGCCGGCGCCACCGATGTCGGGCTCTGGGTGACCAAGCAGCAGCGGCATCTGCCCACGGTGATCCATCTCGGCCGGGTGCGGGAACTGCAGGTCATCGAGGAGCGCGACGGCGCGTTGTGGATCGGCGCCGGCGTGCGCTACGCCGACGCGCAGGACAGGCTGGGCGAGCTGGCACCGGATTTCGGCGAACTGATCCGCCGCATCGGCGCCGTCCAGGTCCGCGAGGCCGGCACCATCGGCGGCAATATCGCCAACGGTTCACCCATCGGCGATACCCCGCCGGCCCTGATCGCGCTGGGCGCGAGACTGCACCTGCGCCACGGCAGGACCCGGCGCGACCTGGCGCTGGAAGACTATTTTCTCGACTACGGCCGGCAGGACCGGAAGCCCGGCGAATTCGTCGAGGCGGTCAGCCTGCCGATCGACCCGGAGGCCGGCGCGCGGCTGCGCTGCTACAAGATCTCCAAGCGGTTCGATCAGGACATCTCGGCGGTCTGCGGCTGCTTCAACATCGCGATCGCCGACGGCCGGGTCGCCGAGGCGCGGATCGCCTTCGGCGGCATGGCCGGCATTCCCAGGCGCGCCGCCGCGGTCGAGGCCGCGCTGCTCGGCAGGCCCTGGGAGGAAGCCAGCGTCCGGGCCGCCCTGCCGGTCTTCGCCGACGACTTCACGCCGCTTACCGACATGCGGGCCTCGGCCGACTACCGGCTGGGCGTCGCCCGCAACCTGCTTCTGAAGGCCTTTCACGAAACCCGCCTGCCGCCGGGCCGGACCCGCCTTGTCGGCGCCGGGGCCGTCGCGATGCCGGAGCCCGCGCCGTGAAGGCCGATGCCGCACCGCCGTCGACGGCAGAGGCGATCACGGGCGGCGTGCACCGGCCGCGGGCGCATGACAGCGGTCCCAACCATGTCGCCGGCAGCGCCCGCTATGTCGACGACATACCGCTGCCCGCAAACGCCCTGCACCTGGCGCTGGGTCTGAGCGAGCGGGCGCATGCACGGATCCGGAGCGCCGACCTGTCCGCGGTGCGCGCCGCACCCGGCGTCCTCCTGGTGCTGACCGCCGACGACATTCCCGGCGAAAACGACGTCTCCCCGGTCGCCGGCGACGACCCGCTGTTCGCGCTGGGGGCTGCCGGCGGACTGGTCGAATATCACGGGCAGGCCCTGTTCGCCGTGGCGGCGGAATCCCGGGACGCGGCCCGCGCCGCCGCGCGCCTGGCCCGGATCGACTACGAGGATCTGCCGGCGATCCTCGACATCGACGCGGCGCTTGCTGTCGGGTCCCTGCTGGAGCCGCCCTACGAGATGGCGAAGGGCGATCCCGAAACCGCCATCGAGACGGCGCCGCACCGCCTGTCGGGCCGCATCCGCATCGGCGGCCAGGAACATTTCTACCTCGAAGGCCAGGCCGCGCTCGCCGTCCCCGGCGAGAACGACGATGTCACCGTTCACTGCTCCTCGCAGCATCCCAGCGAGATCCAGCACGCCACCGCCCGGGTGCTCGGTCTGGCCAACCATTGCGTGACCGTCGAGGTCCGGCGCATGGGCGGCGGCTTCGGCGGCAAGGAAAGCCAGGGCAACCTGCTGGCCGCGGCGAGCGCGCTTGCGGCGCGGCGCACCGGCCGGCCGGCGAAGCTGGTCTATGACCGCGACGACGACATGCGGGTGACCGGCAAGCGCCACGACTTCCGCATCGACTATGACGTCGGCTTCGACGACGAGGGCCGGATCCTCGGCATCGTCTTCGAGCAGGCGGTGCGTTGCGGCATGAGCTTCGATCTTTCCGCCGCGATCGCCGACCGGGCGATGTTCCATGCCGACAATTGCTACCTGCTGCCCAATGCCCGCATCACTTCGCGGCGCTGCAAGACCAACACGGTCTCGAACACCGCCTTCCGCGGCTTCGGCGGTCCGCAGGGCATGGTCGGCATCGAGCGGGTGATCGACGAGATCGCGCATCGCCTGGGGCGCGACCCGCTCGCGGTCCGGCAGGCGAACTTCTATCCCGCCATGGACGGCCCCGAGCCGCCCGGCGTGACGCCCTACCACATGACGGTCGAAGACAGCGTCATCGCGGCGATCGTCGAAGAATTGCGCCAGACCTCGGATTACGATTCCCGCCGGGCGGAGATCGGCCGCTGGAACGCGGAGAGCCCGATCCTCAAGCGCGGTCTGGCGCTGACCCCGGTGAAGTTCGGCATCTCCTTCACCACCTCGCATCTGAACCAGGCCGGCGCACTGGTGCACGTCTACAACGACGGCTCGATCCACCTGAACCATGGCGGCACGGAGATGGGCCAGGGCCTGTTCACCAAGGTCGCCCAGGTCGTGGCGGAGGAGTTCCAGGTCGATATCGACCGGGTGAAGATCACCGCCACCAGCACCGGAAAGGTGCCGAACACCTCGGCCACCGCGGCCTCGTCCGGATCCGATCTGAACGGCATGGCGGCGCGGGAAGCCTGCGGCAAGATCAAGGCGCGGCTGGTCGACTTCATCTGCGAACGCTGGCAGACGGTGCCGGAGCGGATTTCGTTCCGCCCCGGCCGGATCGCCATCGGCGAGGAGGAGATCGCCTTCGACGCGCTGATCCACCAGGCCTACATGGCGCGCATCAGCCTGTCCGCGACCGGTTTCTACGCCACGCCGAAGATCCACTGGGACCGGGCCGCCGCCCGCGGCCGGCCGTTCTACTATTTCGCCTACGGCGCCGCCGTCTCGGAGGTGATCGTCGATACCCTGACGGGCGAGAACCGGCTGCTGCGGGTCGACATCCTGCACGACGCGGGCCGCTCGCTGAACGAGGCGATCGACCTGGGGCAGGTCGAGGGCGGCTTCGTGCAGGGCGCGGGATGGCTCACCACCGAGGAGCTGTGCTGGAACGATGCCGGCGCGCTGACCACACACGCGCCGTCGACCTACAAGATCCCGACCGCCGGCGACCGGGCGCCGGACATGCGCATGGCGCTATGGCAACCCGGGCGCAACCGCGAGGAGACGATCTATCGCTCGAAGGCGGTCGGGGAACCGCCGCTGATGCTGGCGATCTCGGTCCTGCTGGCGCTCTCCGACGCGGTTGCCGCCAGCGGCGACGGCACGGCCTATCCCGCGCTCGACGCGCCGGCGACGCCGGAACGCCTGTTCGAGGCCGTCGCACGGCTGAGGTCGGGGCCATGAAGGACTGGCTCGCCGATCTCGAGGCCACGGTCGCCCGCGAGGGACCGACGGTCCGGGTGATGGTGAGCGCGCATGCCGGTTCCACGCCGCGCGAAACCGGCACCGCCATGCTGGTCACGTCCCGCACGGTGGATGGCACGATCGGTGGCGGCGAACTGGAACATCGCGCCATCGCCGAGGCGAGAGACCTGCTCGACGATTCCCGGCCCGGGGCCGGCCGGGCGGCCTGGCGCCGGCGGGAGACCTCCCTGCCGCTGGGCCCCGCGCTGGGCCAGTGTTGCGGCGGCCATGTCCGGCTGCTGTTCGAGGTCGTTTGCGATGCGGAACTGGCCGCGCTTGCACGGACCGCGCCGGATGCCGGAACGACAGGCCTGCTCGCCCGCCCGCTCGCCGACGGCGCGCCGGCGCAACGGCTCGGAGATCGCCATGCCGTGCCGGACGACTGGCCGCTTGCCGTGCAGCGCCGCGCGCGCGACATGCTGGCGGGCGCCCGCCCGCCGGAGACCTGCCGGATTCACGGGACGCAGGGCGCGGCCGACTGGCTGATCGAGCCCCTGGCCAGCGGCGCCACCCCCCTGTTCCTGTACGGCGCCGGACATGTCGGGCGGGCGGTGGTCCGGGTATTCGAGGACCTGCCCTTTGCGCTCACCTGGATCGACACCGCTGCCGACCGCTTTCCCGCCGATCCGCCGGCGCATGTCACCCCGGTCCCGGCGACACGGCCCGAACGGATCGCGGCGGCCGCGCCGGACGATGCCATGCACGTGGTGATGACTTTCTCCCACGCGCTCGACCTGGCGATCTGCGATGCCGTGCTGTCGCGCCAGAACTTCGCCTGGCTCGGCCTGATCGGCTCGCGCACCAAGCGCCGGCGATTCGTCGCCCGGCTGCGCCAGCTCGGCCATGACGAACGGCGGATCGCCCGCATGGTCTGCCCGATCGGCCTGCCCGCGCTGGCCGGCAAGGAACCCGCGGTGATCGCGGTATCGCTGGCGGCCGATCTGCTGCAAGCTCGTTCGGCGCTGGCGAACGGGACCGGCGAAACCAGCGAGACCCGGAGCGAACCGGGCTGAGAATGTGGGAACAGGGGGCGTGACAGGGTGAGCGCGAACGACCCGCTGCTGGAAGTCAGCGGGATCACCAAGACCTATCCGGGCGTCGTCGCCAACGATTCGGTGAGCTTTTCGGTCGGGCATGGCGAGATCCACGCCTTGCTGGGCGAGAACGGCGCCGGCAAGTCGACCCTGGTGAAGATCATCTACGGCGTGGCGCGGCCCGATGCGGGCGGCATGCACCTGGCGTCCGCCAGCTACGCGCCCTCGAAACCTTCCGAGGCCCGCGCTCACGGCGTCGGCATGGTGTTTCAGCATTTCTCCCTGTTCGAGGCCCTCACCGTGGCCGAGAACGTGGCGCTCGGCATGGAGAAGAATGCCGCGGCGGGCGATCTGGAACGCAACATCGTCGAGGTCTCCAACGCCTACGGCCTGCCGCTCGATCCCGACCGGCTGGTCGGATCGCTGTCGGTCGGCGAACGCCAGCGCGTCGAGATCGTCCGCTGCCTGCTGCAGAACCCGCGCCTGCTGATCATGGACGAACCGACCTCGGTGCTGACCCCGCAGGAGGTCGAGGTGCTGTTCCGCACCCTGCGCACGCTGGCCGACGAAGGCTGCTCGATCCTCTACATCTCGCACAAGCTGGAGGAAATCCGCAGCCTGTGCGAGCGGGCGACGGTGCTGCGCGGCGGCAAGGTGGTGGCGACCTGCGATCCGCGCGAGGAGACCGCGCGCAGCCTGGCCGAGATGATGATCGGCGAAAGCCTGCGCACGCCCAGCGCCGCCGGCGGTGATGCGGGCGCCACCCGGCTGACCGTGCGGGACCTCAGCCTGCCCGCCGACGGCCCGTTCGGGGTGGCGCTGGAGAATGTCGGTTTCGACGTCCGGGCGGGCGAGATCCTCGGCATCGCCGGTGTCGCCGGCAATGGCCAGGACGAGCTGTTGGAGGCGCTGAGCGGCGAGGTACCGTGCCCGGCCGCCGACGCGATCCGCTTCAAGGGCGAGGCGATCGGGCGGAGCGGGCCGCGGCGCCGGCGGGCGCTCGGCATTGCGGTGGTGCCGGAGGAACGCCTCGGCCATGCCGCGGTGCCGACCATGAGCCTGGAAGAGAACGCGTTGCTCACCGGCTTCGGGCCGAAGGGGCTGGTGTCCGCCGGCATGATCCGCTCTGGTCCGACCCGCGACTATGCGGCGTCGGTGATCAAGAGCTTCGACGTGCGCACCTCCGGCTCCGATGCGGCGGCGGCGAGCCTGTCGGGCGGCAATTTGCAGAAGTTCGTCGTCGGCCGCGAGATCCTGCAGGACCCGGTGGTGCTGATCGCCGCGCAGCCGACCTGGGGCGTCGATGCCGGCGCGGCCGGCGCCATCCGCCGCGCGCTGCGCCGGCTGGCCGAGCAGGGCGGCGCGGTCGTCGTCATCTCGCAGGACCTCGACGAGCTGATGGAGATCAGCGACCGCATCGCGGTGATCAACGTCGGCCGGCTGTCGGAGCCGCGGCCGACCCGCTCGGTGACGGTCGAGGAGATCGGGCTCTTGATGGGCGGCGTGCACGGCGCCGTCGCGACGCCGGAACTGAGCGAGGCGGCGCAATGATCAAGCTGGAGCCGCGGCCGGCACCTTCGGGCTTCTGGTCGGTGATGACCCCGATCCTGGCCGTGATCCTCACCATCGCCGCCGGCGCGCTGTTGTTCTTCGCGCTCGGCTACCCGGCCGGCAAGGCGCTCTACCAGTTCTTCGTGACCCCGCTGGAGACCGGCTACATGCGGGCCGAGCTGCTGGTCAAGGCGACGCCGCTGGTGCTGATCGGCGTCGGGCTGGCGATCGGCTTCCGCGCCGGGGTGTGGAACATCGGGGCCGAGGGCCAGCTCCTGATGGGCGCGCTCGGCGGCGGCGCGGTGGCGCTCGCCTTCTGGGGCGAGAACTTTCCGGGCCTGATCGTGCTGATGCTGCTGGCGGGTGCCGCGTCGGGCGCGGCCTATGCGGCGATCCCGGCGCTGCTGAAGACCCGGTTCAACGTCAACGAGATCCTCTCCAGCCTGATGCTGACCTATGTCGCGGGGCTGATCATCAGCATCATGATCTACGGGCCGCTGCGCGACCCGGACGGCTACGGCTTCCCGCAGTCGCGGATGTTCGACGACGCCGGCAGCCTGTCGCCGATCCTCGGCGGCACGCGGCTGCATGCCGGGGCGCTGGTGGCGCTCGGCGTGGTGCTGCTGGCGTGGCTGGCGATGGCGCGCAGCCTGTTCGGCTTCCAGGTGCGCGTCATCGGGCTGGCGCCGCAGGCGGCGCGCTATGCCGGCTTCAGCCAGAAGCGGATGGTCTGGATCGGCCTGCTGCTGAGCGGCGGGCTCGCCGGCCTCGCCGGCACCATCGAGGTGGCCGGCCCCGTCGGCCAGCTCAACGACAGCATCTCGCCCGGCTACGGCTTCACCGCGATCATCGTCGCCTTTCTCGGGCGGCTGCAC
>JBGTSP010000180.1:0-9198 GCA_041940205.1 Alphaproteobacteria bacterium | reverse complement strand
CCATTGCTTCAGCGGCAAGTGCCTGCGGTGATGTGCTGTTGGCTTCGGCTTCAGCGATTGCGGCATCAGCAGCGCCTGAATAGGCGTGCAAGAGTGTGGATGCGCGCTGGGCAAGTTCGTCCGCGTCCAATTTGTCATCCCGGAGCAGTTCGTTCTGGCTGGCGATAACGGCCTCCAGCAGCGCCGCGTCGGCTTCATTGGAAGCACCCTCCAGCATAGCAATTGCTGACATATGCATGATCAGGCAAGAATCGAAGTTTGTCACTCCAGCAGGCGTCGCCTGCTGCCCGCAGGAAACAAGCCATACAGTCGCAATCACCAAGGCGGATGCGAGTTGATGTTCGCGGGCGGGAATCCGTCCTAGAGCGCTAAGCCACCTTCCGGGCAAGGTCATTGATCAGGTCGGTCAGGCTTGGTGCCTCGCCGGTCGGGTCATAGCGCATTGCCATGCGGTGGCCGAGGCAGGGTTCTGCCAACGCCTCGACATCTTCCAGCGAAGGCGAGAGACGGCCGCGCAGGAGCGCACGGGCGCGGCAGGCGAGCATGAGGGCCTGACCGGCGCGCGGGGATGGCCCCCAGTCGACGAAGCGTTTGACGCGGTCATCGGAGGTCTGTTCGGGACGGGCTTCGCGTACGGTGGCGAGGATGGCGGCGAGGACTTTCTCACCGACGGGCATCTGGCGAACAAGGGTCTGCAGCTTCATCAGCTCTTCGGCGGTGAGCGCAGCCTCGACCTTCGCATCGCCGAGGCCCGTCGTCTCGATAAGGATTTTACGTTCGGTATCGACATCGGGATAGGACACATCGATCTTCAGGAGGAAGCGGTCGAGCTGGGCTTCGGGCAGCGGATAGGTGCCTTCCTGTTCAATCGGGTTCTGTGTGGCGAGGACGTGGAAGGGCGCGGGAAGGTCATAACGCACGCCCGCAACGGTGACATGGCGTTCCTGCATGGCCTGGAGGAGGGCAGACTGGGTGCGGGGGGAGGCGCGGTTGATTTCGTCCGCCATTAGCAGCTGGGTGAAGATCGGGCCCTTGATGAAGCGGAAGCTGCGCTCACCAGAGGCGCTTTCGTCCAGCACTTCGGAGCCGAGAATGTCCGATGGCATAAGGTCTGGCGTGAACTGGATGCGGGCCGAATCAAGGCCGAGCGCAGTCCCCAGCGCCTCGACGAGGCGGGTCTTTGCCAGGCCGGGTGCGCCGATCAGCAGCGCGTGGCCGCCCGACAGGATGGTGATCAGGGTCTGGTCCAGGACCTCGTCCTGGCCAAAGATGATCTCGCCCACCGCGTCGCGGACGCTGTGGATTTTCTCGACAACGACCTCGACATCCTTGATCAGGGCCTCGTCGTCGCTCACGGCTTCGGTGATGGTGCTCATGGCCTCGCAATACGAATGCTGCGGTTTCCCCCGCAGTATATGGGGCGTCGATCCCGGGTGCGCGGCAATTCTCGGACCGCGGGCGCGGCCGGCCGATCCGGATCGCCGGCAATGGCGGATTTCCGCCGATCCGGCCGTGCCATCGCGGCGATCACATTCGCTCCAGCGAACCCGCCGGCCGGGCGCTGCGCCGCCGGCCGGCCCGTCGGCGAGGCAATGGTGGCCTGCAGGCGGAATCCCCCGCTATCTTGGCGGCGAACGTCCGCGCCGGAACGATGCTCCGGCACGCCAACACGGGAGACGACGCAACGATGACAGGCCGGTCGCCGGACCTGGCGGAGATCGCCGCCAGACTGCCGCGGGAATCGCTGCCGCCGGTGCATCTCTGGCACCCCGAGCGTTCCGGCACCGTCGACATCCGCATCGCCCGCGACGGCACCTGGTACCACGAGGGCGCGCCGATCCGCCGCGACGCCATGGTGCGCCTGTTCTCGACCGTGCTGCGGCGCGAGCCGGACGGCAGCTACTGCCTCGTCACGCCGGTCGAGAAACTCGCGATCACGGTCGAGGACGCCCCCTTCGTCGCCGTCGGGATGACCGCGCACGGCAGCGGCCGCGAGCAGGTGCTGGAATTCCGCACCAATGTCGGCGGCGCCCTGATCGCCGGGCCGGAGCACCCGATCCGCGTCGCGGTCGATGCCGACAGCGGCGAGCCCTCGCCCTACGTGCTGGTGCGCGACGGCCTGGAGGCGCTGATCGCCCGGGCGGTCTATTACGACCTTGTCGAGCGGGCGGAAGAGACCGAAAGGGACGGCGTGATCGAACTGGGGGTCTGGAGCGCCGGCGCCTATTTCCGGCTTGGCGACGGGGAAGCGGCGTGAGCGAGGCGTTGAAGCGGTCGATCGGCGCCTGCATCCGGCCCGAACCCAGCCCGCCGCGGACGCCGCAGCGCCCGCCGACCGGGGACTACGATCTCAATCCCGCCTACCGGGCGCACGAGCCACAGACCCGCGCCAGCCTGCGCCCGGCCGCGGTGCTGGTGCCGATCGTGCTGCACGAGGCCGAGGCGACGGTGCTGCTGACCCAGCGCACCGACCATCTGCACCACCATGCCGGCCAGGTGAGCTTTCCGGGCGGCCGGGTGGAGAAGCAGGACGCGAACGTGATCGAAACCGCGCTGCGCGAGACCGAGGAGGAGATCGGCCTCGGGCGCGGCCATGTCGAGATCGCCGGCTATCTCGACGATTACGAGACCGGCACCGGCTTCCGGGTGACCCCGGTGGTCGGCTTCGTGCGCCCGGGCTTCCGGCTGACGCTGGACGCCTTCGAGGTGGCCGAGGCCTTCGAGGTGCCCTTCGGCTTCCTGATGGATCCGGAGAACCACCAGCAGCAGAGCGGCTTCTGGAACGGCAGGGAGCGCCGTTACCACGCCATGCCCTACGGCGACTACTACATCTGGGGCGCCACGGCCGGCATGCTGATGAACCTCTATCGCCGCTACACGGGCCTGGTCGAGGCCTGAGCCGCCGATGCAGCCCGCCGGCCGCCTGGACCCGCAAGCCTGGATGGCGACCCCGGTGCTGACGGCGCTGGCCGCGCGCGGCGCGACCGCGCGCTTCGTCGGCGGCTGCGTGCGCGACGGCGTGCTCGGCCGGCCGGTGGGCGATGTCGACATCGCCACCGACGCGAGCCCCGCGGACAACATTGCCCGCCTGGAGGAGGCCGGCATCCGGGTGGTGCCGACCGGCCTGCGCCACGGCACCGTCACCGCGGTCACCGAGGCCCGCAGTTACGAGATCACCACGCTGCGCGCCGACATTGAGACCGATGGCCGGCACGCCCGGGTCGCCTTCATCGACAACTGGGAGGCCGACGCCCTGCGCCGCGACCTCACCATGAACGCGCTCTACTGCGATGGCGACGGCACGCTCTACGATCCCGTCGGCGGCCTCGCGGACGCCCGCGCGGGCCGGGTGCGGTTCATTGGCGATCCCGACCGCCGGCTGCGGGAGGACTATCTGCGGCTGCACCGCTATTTCCGCTTCCTCGCCTGGTACGGCAGGGTGCCGCCCGAGAGCGACGACCTCGCCGCCTGCCGCAAGAACGCCCAGGGCACCGCCGGACTGTCGGGCGAGCGGCTGCGGGCCGAGATGCTGAAGCTGCTCGCCGCCGACGCCCCGATGCGCGCGCTCGGCCTGATGCTCGAATGCGGCGTTCTGCGCCAGACCCTGTGGGCCCCGCCCGACCTCGACCGCTGCGCCCGGACGGTGGCCGCCTGCGCCGATCCCGTCGTTCGCCTCGGCGCGCTGACCAGCGATCCCGAGGCCAGCGCCGCCCGCCTGAAGCTCTCCGCCCGCGAGGCCCTGCGGCTGCGCCAGATGCACACGGCCGATCCCGACCTGGATGCCGTCGACAGCCTCGCCGCGGCGCGGGCGGCGGCGCAGCGGCTGGGCGTCGAACGCGCGGCGGACCGCCTCGCCTTTCTCGGCAACGGCACGCTTGCCGCCGCGCTCGCCGGCTGGCAGGTGCCGGACCTGCCGGTCGCCGGCCGCGACGTGCTGGCCGCCGGCCTGGCGCCGGGCCCACGCGTCGGCGAGCTGCTGCGGGCCGTGGAGGCCTGGTGGCGCGAACAGGCCTTCGAGCCGGACCGCGAGGCCTGCCTCGCCCGGCTGCGCGAGGAGATGGAGCGCACGGATGGTTGAGGACATGAAGGCGACGGGACCGGCCGTGCCGGCGGCGCCGACCGACGAGGCGGAGGAGAAAGCGCTCGCCCGCCTGCTCGCGGGCGTCAGCGCCATCGGCGTCGATGGCGACGATACCCTGTGGCACAACGAGATCCTGTTCGCCGGCACCCAGGACCGGCTGGTCGAGATCGTCGGCCGCTTCCGCCCGGGCGACCCCGACGGCGTCCGCGCGGCGATCTACACCACCGAGACCCGCAACCTCCGGCTCTTCGGCTACGGCATCAAGGGCTACATGCTGTCGATGATCGAGACCGCGCTGGAGGTGACCGACTACCGCATCGACGGCCGCGCGATCGAGGAGATCATCGCCATGGGCAAGGCGATGCTGGAACATCCCGCCGAACCGCTCGAGGGCGTGCCGGCCTTCCTGCGGGCCGCCGCGGCCAACCACCGCCTGATCCTGAGCACCAAGGGCGACCTGTTCGACCAGGAGAACAAGATCTCGCGCTCGGGCCTCGCCGAGCATTTCGAGGCGATCGAGATCGTCTCGGAGAAGGATCCCGAGACCTACCGGCGGATCCTCGAACGCCACGGTATCGCGGCCTCGGAATTCCTGATGGTCGGCAATTCGCGGCGCTCGGACATCGAGCCGGTGCTGGCGCTGGGCGGCCGCGCCGCGCACGTGCCCTACCACATCACCTGGCAGCACGAGGAAGTCGCGGCGACCGAGCAGTCGGACAGCGCCCGGGTGCTGCTGCTCGACTCGCTGGCGCCGCTGACCGAGTGGCTGCGGCGTTTTGACGGAAGCGTGTAGAAGTCTTGATATCACTACAGATGAAACGGGTCTTGCGACGATCCGATCCAGAATATTCCTGAAGCGGACAGCTTTGGCCAAAACTGGTGTGATTTCAGGGTCCAGATTCTGTTGAGCCCGCATCTGAGATTGACTGAAATCTGAACCGCGTTGGATCTGATGGAGGTCCCGCCTCTCAGCACGCAGATCCGCCATCCATATGCGAGACAACTAAAGAATCGATTCTTTCGGCCAACATTGGCCCAGATACACACAACACAAGATATTGTAGCCAAGGCTCTAAATCATACCATAGCTTGCCTAAATGACTAGAACAAAATTAGAACATTCTATTGACGAGATGCAAGGATGGCGTCAATGTTATGCGGTAGGGGAATCGTCTCAATGCCGCATCCTGACAACCGCAACAGATTGAAACTCTGGTTCAGTCTTGAACCACCGACGGCGCCGACCGCAAATGTCAGCCGGGAAGGTGTCCGGAAATACTTAGATGCCTGAGACGATTCAGAAAAAAACTCGCATGCAGGAACGCTGCGAATGATCAAGAAGAAAACGTAAGGAAGGCTCATGGGTAGATTCTACGAGTTTTTCGCCGGCGGCGGCATGGCCCGTATGGGACTGGGGCCGGAATGGACCTGCCTGTTTGCAAATGACTTCGATCACAAAAAGGGGGCGATCTATCGCAAGAACTGGCATGATGACGTACTTAAGATCGGCGATGTGAGAAGTTTGGAAACGTCGGACCTACCCGGCATTGCCGATCTGGTCTGGGCGTCGTTCCCCTGCCAAGACCTCTCGCTTGCCGGCGGTGGAGCGGGCCTCAAGGGTGATCGCTCAGGTATGTTCTGGCCGTTCTGGCGTCTGATGACAAAGCTCATTGATGAAGGCCGCGCTCCAGCGCTGATCGTGCTTGAGAATGTCTGCGGCACGCTGACTTCACATGGTGGCCAGGATTTCGCGACGATTTGCGCAGCGCTGCGCAAAGGCGGCTACGGCTGCGGTGCGATGATTATGGATGCGGCCCTGTTTGTACCGCAATCGCGTCCTCGACTATTTATTGTGGCAGCACGTAATAATATTGAGGTACGGGCAGAAAATATGGCTGGATATGCGTCGAATCAATGGCGGAACCGAACACTTGTGACAGCCTACGAAAAGCTTCCTCTTGAGGACAAAGCGAACTGGATATGGTGGTCGGCTCCGGTACCGCCAGTACGCAACATGCAGTTCTCAGACCTCATCGAAGATGATCCGAAAAGCGTTGATTGGCACACGCGGCAAGAAACGCAACGCTTGCTTTCCATGATGAGTGATGTGAATCTCGCCAAGGTGAAAGAAGCTAAGAAGGTGAAGCGCCGAATGGTGGGCGCGATCTATAAACGTACCCGGCGCGATGAAAACGGATTTAAAGTACAGCGCGCTGAGATAAGATTTGATGATGTGGCGGGCTGCTTGCGCACACCTGCGGGTGGATCGAGCCGCCAGCTCATAATGGTAGTCGATGGTGACGATGTTCGTTCGCGACTGATTTCTAGCAGGGAAACAGCACGCCTGATGGGGCTCCCGGACGAATACGAACTGCCGGAGAACTACAACGAAGCCTATCACCTGACCGGTGATGGCGTCGTCGTACCGGTTGTCCGTCATCTCGCAGCACATGTGATCGAACCGATTCTAGCGCGCGATGGCGTGCGGCAATGGGAGGCTGCATGAGTGTAATTCTGTGTAAGCAAAACAAAGAGTTACGGCAGAAAATCGAGAGTTTCGCCGAAACTCTCAAGACGGAGTCCCACATACTTGGCAATCATGGTTTAACCGAACGCGAGTTCTATGATAGCGGCCTCTTCCGAGGTGCGATCGAACGCATTCGCGGGCAGTATTCAGCGACCATGCGGGACAAACGTGAGTTCGTACAGCATGTTCTCAATCACATGCAGGAAAACGGCTTCATTGCGACATGGAAATCTGCGGGTGAGGCGAACCGCCACGATTACGCCGTCACGCTGAATAGCGGTAAGCTAGCGGTTATCGAACTCAAAGGCTGCCTTGACGGCAATAATACCAACATTTTTGAGCGTCCGCCGCACGCCCATGAATTTATCATCTGGAGCGTATGCACCAATCCCGGTGCCGATCCGCGTCACAATGCATGGTCTGGCATCCATACGCGACTGAGCGCGGAGATCATTTTTCGCAATCAGCGTGTCGATGGAGTAGTCATCTGGGACATGGTGTGCGGGACAATCGGTCGTCCATGCCCGAAGTTAGAAGCAGATCGAAGCCGCGCGATAGAAGTGGGACCGTATACTCTGCCGCCGCCTTGCATGTATGTGATGCCGGAGACAATTCCGAGTCCACGGAACAACTCGCATCCGCCAGCTCAGCGGCTCGAAGACGTAGAGTTATTGATGGCCTTTAACGAATGCTTTGGCACCCTCCCTAGCGAAATCAACTATGTCGATTTTCGAGTCGAATACCAAGGTGCCGATACGGTGCGCACAACACGAATAACACGTGACGGCCAGGAGCAAAGAGTGTCGGACGCGACAGCCATCCGTAGAGCCTAGGGCAGCCGAGTACGAGTGACGGATCATATTAAATTTCGAAAAAGTGCCTTAAGGAAACTGACGAATGATGTCGGCGTTTACGTCCTTGCTGATCTCGACAATTTACCGATCTATGTCGGCAGAAGTACAAACGGGATCAGGAAAAGGGTGCAGCGCCATCTGACTTCGGCCCGTTCGGATATTATCGCAAACCGGCAAATCGACGTTTGGGAAATCGCCTTCGTCTGGGCTTATCCCATTGCTGACAATGCAAAGATGCAAGCGCTGGAAGCACTGCTTTTTCATCATTTCAACACATCGTCGCCGCTGATGAATGGCAGCATCCCGCCGAAAACACTTGACGCCGCGATACCTGAGCCTGCCCAAACCGTTCAGGTGATGAGTGATGAAGAAATTGATGAGCGCAAGGAACCATCTCAACGCCTGTCGAGACAGGCAGATCACTACGCGCAGATAGTCAGTCATTTCCTCGCCGTAAAAAACAGCAACCAAATTGCACGCGCAATGGACGCCCATTTCGAACGGCTATCTCGATACCACGCGATGATGCTCGACCTCGGAACGGATGAAGAGGATTAGCATCCATGGCGAGCGCTACACGCAGTGATATCATGCGCGCTGTCAAAGATCGCAACACAGGGCCGGAAATGAAGGTCCGCAGATTGATCCACGCGATGGGCTACCGCTACCGGTTACACAGAAAGGATCTTCCTGGAAAACCGGACCTAGTGTTTCCGTCACGGAAAAAAGTGATATTCGTTCATGGCTGCTTTTGGCACGGCCATCACTGCAAACGCGGTGACCGTTTACCGAAGACAAACCTCAGTTACTGGACAAAAAAAATACAGAGAAACGTGGAGAGAGACAAAGAATCACAAATCTCTTTGACCGATAAGGGATGGAAAATTCTAATATTGTGGGAATGTTGCTTGAATGATAATGAAATTATTAGGAGAAAAATTTCAAAATTTCTCGATAAAAATTGACCATACTACCCAATAAGAACAAAATAATATATTAAGAAAATCTCAGTTCCCCCAACTTGGCTGAAAAGAAATCAAACTGGCGCTTTAACTGAGTCTGCACTCTACTTCGCCACCTTGATCAGCCGGCCCTCGGCGGTGCGGCGCAGGTCGCCGTCGACGATGCGGGTGTAGCGCAACTGCATGCCGGTGCCTGAGAGCGTGCGGCGGTAGCCCTGCAGCTCGTAGCCGCCCTTCGCCGTCACCTGCAGCACGGTGACGATCAGGGTGTTGTCCTCGATCGCGGCCCAGGCCTGTGGCTGACCGCTCGTCACCGGGTCGGCGGCGGGCGTGGCCTGCCAGACCCCGGGCCGCACCGGCGTGAAGGTCATCACCGTCTTGCGGAGCACCGCCGTCGGATCGTCGGGATTGCCCTTCTGCCGCTGCACCGTCTGCCAGGTCAGCGTGAAGCCGTCGCCGGCCGGGCGGACCTCGACGTCGATGTCGCGGCTGGTGAACTGGAACGCGGTGCTGACCGCGCTCTCGGAGATCGCCTGCCCTTCCCAGACGCCGTAGAAGGCGGCGATGTCGAGCGCGCGGGCCGGCAGGCTCGCCGTGACGGCGAGCAGCGCCAGCAGTCCTGCCAGAATTCCGAGCCGCATCCCTTGCATTCCTCCTGCCGTCCGATTCCCCGGTGCGCGCCCGAGACTAGCCGTTCGCCCGGCTCAGGGCCATTTCACTTCCGGCGGCAGCGACATCAGGATCGCCTCGGGATTGCCGCCGGTCTTCAGGCCG
>JBGTSP010000179.1:0-9210 GCA_041940205.1 Alphaproteobacteria bacterium | reverse complement strand
GCGCCAGCGCCGGGCCCCAGTCCACCGGCGCCAGCCAGCCGGCATTGCACTGGGTGAGCACGTTGACCGGGCGGGCCCGCCCGGCCTTCTCCCAGGCTTCGCGGATCAGCCGGGCGCCGTTCTCGCCGATGCGGCGGCAGATCTCGACATCCTCATCGCAGATCTCCCCGGCCCTCCGGTAGGCCGCGGCCGCGCGTTCCGCGGGCTCGAGAGCGCCGACACAGGCGCGCATCTCGTCCAGCGCCCAGCGCAGGTTGACCGCGGTCGGCCGGCTCGCCAGCAGCAGCGAACAGGCGGCCTCCAGCGCGGCATCCGAGGGATCGGCGTGCAGCGCCAGGGCGACGCCGTAGGCCGCCGTCGCCCCGATCAGCGGCGCACCGCGCACGACCATGGTGCGGATTGCCTCCTCGGCGTCGTCGACCGTGCGCAGGGTGCGGGTCTCGAGCAGATGCGGCAGCCGGATCTGGTCGATCACCTCGACGCTCCAGCCGTCGTCGTTCAGCCAGATCGTCCGATAATGTCGTTCGCCAATCTTCACCGCTCTCGCGCTCCCTTGCCATCGAGGGCACAGGATAACGGCTTGCACCGGCCACGGGAATCACCGGTCCGGCGGCCTCCCGCCCGGTGCCGCGGGGCTTTTCTCACGATTCTGTGATGACATTTGCGCGGAAGTTCGCATGATAACGGTTGCAGGACTTAATGTATCCTGAGATAAAGTTGTTAGATCAACCAATCGAGGAGCGGGTGCCGTGACCCAGCAAGCCGCGCAAGCGACCCCTGACCTGCCGAGCAACGTCTATGCCTTCGACCAGAAGGAGACCACCGACCGCAATGTCGGGTTCCTGATCAACGATGTCGCACGCCTGCTGCGCACCAACTACGACCGCTCGATGAAGGAAATGGGCCTGACCCGCTCCCAGTGGTGGGTGCTCACGCATCTCTACTTCCAGCAGGGCATCAGCCAGACCGCGCTTTCGAGCCTGCTGGAGATCGAGCGCGCCACCCTCGGCCGCCTGCTCGACCGGCTGGAGGACAAGGGCCAGGTCGAGCGCCGTTCGGACCCCCACGACCGCCGGGTCAAGCGGGTCTATCTCAGCGGCGAGGTCGAGGCGCTGATGCAGGACATGCGCCGCAAGGCGGCCGAAATCCGCGCCATCGCGCTCACCGGCATGTCGCCGGAGGAGCAGAACCGTTTCATCGACACCCTGATCCAGGTGAAGGCCAACCTGCTCGCGATCAGCCACGAGAGCCTGGAATCGGCCCTGCAGAGCGGACCCGCCCGAACCGCGCGCCATGTCTGACAGCGCCCGCCAGGACGACCCCGACAGCAAACCGGCCGCCGGCGTCCCCGTCGCCCGCGACGAGGACAATGTCACGGAACTGCCGCGCAACGGCGAGGCGGTGGCCCAGCGCCCGCCGCGCCGTTTTCGCGGCCTGAGCCGGCCGCTGCTGCGCCTGCTGCTGATGGTCGGACTGCCCCTGGCGGTGTGCTACCAGGGCCTTGCCTGGTGGATCGAGGCCGGCCGTTTCGTGGTGACCGAAAACGCCTACGTGAAAAACGACATGGCGGCGATCAGCACCGACGTGGACGGCCGGGTGATCGAAGTGCATGTGCGCGAGAACCAGACCGTCGACCCCGGCCAGGTGCTGTTCGTGCTGGACCCGCGGCCGTTCGAGATCGCCAAGCAGCAGCTCTTCGCCCAGCTCGACACCGTGCGGCACGAGATCGAATCCATGCGCGCCGAGTTCAGCGCCGGCGTCGCCGGCGTGCGCGAGCTGCGCGAGCGCGTACAATACCTCGAGGGCGAGGTCGAACGGAACGAGCAGCTCGCCCGGCGCGGCGTCGTCACCGCGACCAAACTCTCCGAGCAGCGTTTCGAGTTGCAGTCGGCGCGCCAGGCGATGGCGACGGCGGCCCAGAAGAACCGGATGATCGTCGCCGAACTGGGCGGCGATCCGCGTATCGACGCCAGCGCCCATCCGAAATACCAGGAGGTGCTGGCGAAGATCGACGCGATCGAGCTGGACCTCGAGCGGGCCACGGTCCGCGCGCCGAACGCCGGCGTGGTCGCCAACATCGCGCTGCAGCCGGGCGAATATATCGAGAAGGGTCAGCCGGTCTTCGCCCTGATCGCCGCCAACGCCCCGTGGATCCAGGCCAACCTGAAAGAGACCCAGCTCACCCATGTCAGCGAGGGGCAGCCGGTGCGGATCACCGCCGATGCCTATCCCGACGCCGAGTTCCGCGGACGCATCCATTCGATCGCCCCGGCGACCGGCGCGGAATTCGCCCTGCTGCCGGCGCAGAACGCCTCGGGCAACTGGGTGAAGGTGGTGCAGCGGGTGCCGGTCAGGGTCGAGATTGCCGAAGCGCCGGGGCTGCCGAACCTGCGGGCGGGCATGAGCATCCGCGCCGAGATCGATACCGGGCGCGACCGCTCGATCGGCCGGGTGGTCGCGGAAATGATCTACCGCAACGAACTGGACGCCTGGTTGCCGGATCCCCTGCTGGCCATGCTGTCACCGGGCTAGGCCCGGACCGCCGGGCCAGGCCCGGGCCAGCGGGCCGCGGCCGCACCGCCTCAATCTCCCTACGGATCCGGCCAGGCCGTCGCGGCGGCGTCGAAATCGGGACGCTGCGGCCGGACCACGCAGAAGCGCTGACCGCTCGGCGCCTCCATCACCACCCAGGTCTTCACCGCTCCCAGCGCGCGCGCGCCCAGCTTCTCCAGCCGCGCGACCTCGGCCTCGATGTCGTCGGTCTCGATATCGAGATGCACCCGGGAGGGGTGGTCCACGGCCTGCAGCAGCACGCGCACCTGGTCGTCCTGCGTCGACAGGGCGATATAGGGATCTTCCGGCGTGCCGCCGGCCGGGTCCGCCGGCGCACCCAGCGCCCCCGCCCAGAAATCGGCGTCCCGGCGCAGATCGTCGCTCTGGCAGTCGATCACCACCACGCCCAGTCGGCTCTTGTGCATTCCGCTCGCTCCCGTTTTCCGTCCGTCAGATCCCGTTCAGCGGCATCTTCAGATAGGAGATGCCGTTGTCCTCCGGCGCCGGCGGCTTGCCCGCACGGATGTTGACCTGCACCGCCGGCAGGATCAGCGCCGGCATCGACAGTGCGGCATCCCTTTCCTCCCGCATCGCGACAAACGTCTCCTCGTCGACGCCGTCCGCCAGATGCAGGTTCGAGCGCCGCTGCTCGCCGACACTGGTCTCCCAGACGATATCGCGGCCGCCCGGACCGTAATCGTGGCACAGGAACATGCGCGTCTCGTCGGGCAGCGCCAGCAGCCGGCGCACGGAACGGTACAGGGTCCGCGCGCAGCCGCCGGGAAAATCGCAGCGCGCCGAACCGTAATCGGGCATGAACAGGGTATCGCCGACAAACACCGCATCGCCGCACAGGTAGCTGATGCAGGCCGGCGTATGACCGGGGGTATCGAGCACCTCCACGTCCAGTCCGCCGACCGCGAACCGTTCGCCGTCCGCGAACAGCCGATCGAATTGCGAGCCGTCGACGGGAAAATTCTCGCCAAGATTGTAGATGTCGCGGAACGCCGCCTGCACCACGCCGATTCGCGATCCGATGCCGGTGCGTCCCCCCAGCCGGGCCTGCAGGTAGGGCGCCGCGGTCAGGTGATCGGCATGGGCATGGGTTTCGAGAATCCAGGCCGTCTCCAGTCCTTCCGCCTCGACATGGGCGATCAGGGCGTCCGCGCCCGTGGTGTCTGTACGGCCCGACGCGATGTCGAAACCGAGCACGCTGTCCAGAATCGCGCAGGCGCGTGAGGCGGGATCTCGCAGAATGTAGGAAATCGTGCTGGTCTGGGGGTCGAAGAACCCCGTCACGTCGGCACGCTGCATCGCCGTCTCTCCTCCGTGATCGCTGCCCATGTTGGCAAGAAACGACCGGTCGTTCCAACCGCTTTCGCCGGCTCGAGGCGAACGGATGCCCGTGCCGCGGGAAAACCGCCGAAGCGGAAAAATCCGAACGGAGCGAACGACTTGGAATCGACCCTTCGCATCTGTCATCATCGCGCCTCAGGCGACGTCGCAAGGTCATCCGGGCGTGCAGAACCCGGTGCGGTTGCGTGCGGCCGCTGTGCGAGGGCGAACGATTGGGGAGCGAATCCATGCGTGATTCCCGTCTGAATCGGCGACAGTTGCTGTCCTCGATGACGGCCCTGGGCCTCGCGGCCCCCGCGACGCTCAGCTATGCCGCCCAGCCCGCCAAGCACACCTTGCGGATTCTGCAGTGGAACCATTTCGTGCCGGGGTACGACGAGTGGTTCCACAAGACCTGGATTCGCGAGTGGGGCGAAAAGAACGACACCCAGGTGATCGTGGACAATGTCGGCATGAGTTCGCTGCGCGGACGGGCCCGCGCCGAGGTCGCCGCCCAGTCCGGCCACGACCTGGTGATGTTCCTCTCGCCGCCGCCCCTGTTCGAGGATCACGTGATCGACCATCGCGAGATCTACGAGGAGTGCGAGCGCCGTTACGGCAAGCCCCTCGACATCGCGATCCGCAGCACCCGGAATCCGCGTACCGGCAAGTTCTACGGTTTCTCGGATTCCTTCGTGCCCGACCCGGTCAACTACCGGACCGATCTGTGGGCCGAGGTCGGCATCGTGCCCGACACCTGGGACGACATCCGCACCGGCGCGCGGCTGATCCGCGAACGCTTCGGCATTCCCGCCGGTTTCGGCCTGGCGCCCGAACTCGACACCAACATGGCGCTGCGCTCGTTCTTCGCGGCGTTCGGGGCGTCGATCCAGAACGCCGACAGCCAGCCGGTTTTCGCGTCACCGCAGACGGTCGAGGCGATGAAGTTCATGAAGGCGATCTACCAGGAATCGATGACCGACGAGGTCTTTACCTGGGATCCCTCCTCCAACAACCGGATGATGCTGGCCGGACGCGGCTCGGTGGCGCTCAACGCGATCTCGATCACCCGCACCGGCGAAAACCAGAAGATCCGGCTGCACGAGAATATCGGCCTCGCGCCGCCGGCCGCGGGACCGGTCCAGCGGATCGGCCTGTACCACCTGCTCGACGTCTACTCGATCTGGAAGTTCGCCCGGAACATCGAGGGTGCGAAGCGGTTCCTGGTCGACTTCGTCGGCCAGTCGCGGCGCGTCGTGGAGGCTTCCGAGTTCTACAACCTGCCCTGTTTCCCCGATACCGTCCCCGACCTGAACGCCATGCTGCAGAAGGACCCCAAGGGCGTGCCGGCCGACAAGTACGGCCTGTTCGCCAGGGCGACCGAATGGACCACCAATGTCGGCTATCCCGGCTACGCCAACGCCGCCACCGACGAGATCTTCAACAGCTGGATACTCTCCGACCATGCGGCGCGGGCCGCGCGCGGGGACGTCTCGCCCGAGGAGGCCGTCGCCGATGCCGACCGGGCGATGCGGGTGATCTTCGACAAGTGGCGTGAAGCCGGAAAGGTCTGAAGGACATGCCGACGCCCCGCCACCGACCGCCTCCCGGCGGTCTCCGCCAATTTTTTGCCGCGTTCGCCGTGCTGCTGGCCGTCAGCCTTGCCGCCGTTCCCGGGCCGGTCCTGGCGGCCGAGCCCAAGCGGATCTTCATCGTCGACAGCTACGACCGGAACTATCTGTGGTCGCAGTCGACCCATCGCGGCGTGCATCGCGCGATGCTGGACTATGGCTACCTGGAGACCGAGGAACAGACCGAGGTGCTGGTGCGCAGCGATCGCGTCACCAGCAAGGCGGCGATCATCGAGACCGCCTGGATGGACACGAAGCGGCGCAACAGCCGGCAGAACATGGCGCAGGCCACGATCGAGATCATGCAGCGGATCGAGGCCTTCAAGCCGGACCTGGTGCTGCTGGGCGACGACAATGCCACGAACTTCATCGGCAACCGTCTGCTCGACACCGACGTTCCGGTGGTCTTCTGGGGCGTCAACGGCCTGCCGCTGAAATACGGCCTGGTCGACAGCATGGACAATCCCGGACACAACGTGACCGGGGTCTGGCAGTCGGGCTACCACAAGGAGAGCCTCGAGTTCCTCGCCCGGCTCGTGCCCGAGGCGCGGACCTTCGCCATCCTCGCTTCCGACTCGGTCACAGCACGGGCCAACGTCAAGCAGATCCAGCACCTCGCCCGCGAGGGCGAACTGCCGATGGAACTGGTCGAAACGGTGATCGCCCGGTCCTTCGCCGAGTTCAAGGCCAAGGCGCTGGAACTCGCCAGCCGGGTGGACGCCTTCTTCGTCGTCAACCACGACACCCTGGTCGACGAAGACAACCGGCATGTCGACATGCTGACCGTGGGCCGCTGGTATCTCGAGAACATCCGCAAGCCGGAGGCCTCCCACGAGGACCAGTTCGTCCGCGAGGGCATGCTGCTGACCGCGAACGATTCCGGCTTCAACCAGGGCTACCGGGCCTTCGAGATGGCCTACGACATTCTCGAACAGGGCCTCAATCCCAGCCGCATGCGCACGGTCACGCCACCACGCGGCCCGCTGATGATCAACCGCAGGCGGGCGGAGATGCTGGGCATTTCGCTGGACGGTCTGTCCTACATCGACCAGATCGTCGAGGAGGCGCTGGCCCTGAATGAGTAGGGCGGGACCAGAACGACGCACGAAAGGGATCTCGATCTTCCTGCAGATCCTGCTGTTTTTCGTGGTCGCGAATATCGCCTCGGTGCTCACCGTGGTCGTTGCCGCCTTCTACTACAGCCTGGAATCGACCGAGCTGCGCGCCCAGGAAACCGCCGCGCGGCACCTTGCGGGCATTCGCGAGGATTTCCGCGTGAACGTCGCGGACAAGCTGGAACGGACGCTGCGGCTGGTCATCGACCTTCCGGCCACCGACGACTATCTCAGGGCCAGCGAGGTCGAACGCGAACTGCTGCTGGATTCGCTCGCCCGCCAGTACGCCACCGTGACCCGGGACGATCCGGATTTTCATTCGATCAGCTACGTGGATTCCTCCGGGATCCTGCGTATCGCCCTGATCGAGGGACGCCGGCGCCGCGACGGCACCGACCTGCTCCGCTGGCGCGAGACGTCCGGCGCCGCTCCCGGTCCGTTGCCCTATAGCCGGCTTGCCGGCCTGTTCGGCGAAATTCGCGAAACCCCGTTGCTGCTGTCCTCGGGCAACATGGAATGGTTCATGCCGCCCCGGCCGCCGCTGATCGACGGCCCCTATGTCGGCGGCCGCGGTCACCCGATGCTGTTGGCCGGCCTCGCCGACCTGGACATGGACATCGGCAGCTTCGGCGGATCGGCGATCATCGAGTTCGATCTCAGCGCCTTCATCGCCCGGGTGACCGGCGACCGGCTCTATGGCGTCGCGCCGTTCTGGATCCTCGGTCCCGACGGCAACGTGCTGGTCCGCCCGGCCGGCGGGATCGAGGATTTCGATCCGGCGAGCGTGCCCGGGAACTACGCGCGCGAACCGGTGATGACGGCGGACGAACGCGGCCTGGTCGGCGTGATCGACCTGCCCGTGGAGCCGGGCCGGCCGATGCTGCGGGTCCTGATCGCGCTGCCGCGCGATGCCTATCTGGCCGACTTCGATCCGATGTTCCAGTTCCTGACCATCGCCGTGGCCCTGTCGGCCCTGCTGTTCCTGGTCTTCGCGATCATCGCCTCGCGCCGGCTCTCGCGGCCGATCGAGGAACTCTCCCGGATCGCCGCCCGGATCGCCCGCGGCGCGCTGGACACCCGCATCGAGGTCGGCGGCGCAAGCGGCGAGATCGGCGCCCTGGTCGACAGCGTCGAGCACATGACCAGCGAGCTGCGGCAGACCATCCACGACCGCAACGAATCGCTGCGCAACCTCGTCGAACAGAGCCGGCAGAAGCAGGCGCTGATCCGCCAGCGCATCGAGGCCGAGGCCTCCGCCAAGGCGAAGTCGGACTTTCTCGCCCACATGAGCCACGAGCTGCGCACGCCGCTCAATTCGATCCTCGGCTTCACCCAGGTCATTCGCCAGCAGACCCTGGGTCCGATCGAGGAGCCGAAATATCTCGAATATCTCGACGACATCTCGCGTTCCGGCGAACACCTGCTGTCGCTGATCAACGACATTCTCGATCTGTCGAAGATCGAGGCGGGGCGATTCTCCGTCGAGCGCATCAAATGCTCACCCGTCAAAATCGTCAGCGAGACGATCGCGCTGCTGAAGGTCCGTGCCGACGCCAAGGGGCTCGCGCTCAACGTCGAAATTGACGGCGAAGTGCCCGGCGAGATCGAATCCGATCCCACGCGCCTGCGCCAGATACTCGTGAACATCATCGGAAACGCGATCAAGTTCACTGAGACCGGCGGCGTCCGCGTCGTCATGCGGTTCCTGAACCATGAATCGGCGCAAAAACTTCGATTCGACGTCATCGATACCGGCATCGGCATGAGCAAGGACGAATTGTCGCACCTGTTCCGTGCATTCTCCCAGGCGGATTCGACGATGACGAGAAAATTCGGCGGCACGGGACTCGGGCTCGTCATCAGCCGACGACTTGCGGAACTGATGGGCGGCACGATCAAAGTCGAGAGCGAGATCGGATCAGGCAGCCTATTCTCCATTTTCATCTCCACTGGCGATGTCTCAAATGCGGAATTCTCCGGAATCGTGCCGGAACTCCGCGATGAAGAACATGACGAGCCGCCGGTTGCTTCGACCGGGACAAAGCTGAATGCCCGCGTCCTCATTGCCGAAGACGGACCCGACAATCAGAAACTCATCTCGCTGCTCCTGAGCAAGGCGGGCATGACGCCTGTGATCGCCAATAACGGTCATGAGGCAGTCGAAGTGTACAAATCGACGCTGAACTCGCCGTTTGCATTCGACCTGATCCTGATGGACATGCAGATGCCCGTGCTCGACGGCTATGAGGCGACACGACGGCTTCGCGAGAAGGGCTGTCAATTGCCGATCATCGCGCTGACGGCGCATACGATGCGAGGCGATCGGGAGAAATGCATGGCGGCCGGCTGCTCGGACTACCTGACGAAACCGATCCGCCGGCAGGAACTGCTCGATTGTCTACGAAGCCATCTGGAATCCGACGCCAAATCGACCGTCGGGGCCGGTCAATGAACCCTGGCGCCGGAAACGACCCACCGGGTATTCGAAAGAAAACGCACGTCCACGTGCCGAAAGCTGAATCGGAAGACCGAATTCGTCCGGCCGGCGGCTTATCCGCCGTGACGCGAACCCGTAT
>JBGTSP010000178.1:0-9260 GCA_041940205.1 Alphaproteobacteria bacterium | reverse complement strand
CCGGCGTCCCGCATCGCTGCTTCACCATCAACCTGTCGACGAAGCTGCACTGAGGCTGTAAGTCCGGCGGGCGGGGGCCCTTGACCCCGCGCCGCCACCTGCCGGACTGCCGCCCATGGCCGATCTCTTCGACGCGCCGCCCGCGCCGGATGCCCCCCGCGGGCCCCGGCCGCTCGCCGACAGGCTGCGGCCGAAGGCGCTGTCCGAGGTCATCGGCCAGGACCACCTGCTCGGCCCGGGCGGTGCGCTCCGGGTCATGCTCGACGCCGGCAGCCTCGGCTCGCTGGTCTTCTGGGGACCGCCCGGCGTCGGCAAGACCACCATCGCCCGGCTGCTCGCCGAGCATGTCGGGCTTACCTTCGAGCAGATCTCGGCCGTCTTTTCCGGCGTTGCCGACCTGCGCAAGGTGTTCGAGACCGCCCGCCATCGCCGGCGCGACGGCCAGGGCACGCTCCTGTTCGTGGACGAGATCACCGCTTCAACCGGGCCCAGCAGGACGGCTTCCTGCCGGTCGTCGAGGACGGCACGCTGGTGCTCGTCGGCGCGACGACGGAAAACCCCTCCTTCGAACTGAACGCCGCGCTGCTCTCGCGCTGCCAGGTGCTGGTGTTGCACCGGCTCGACGATGCGGCGCTCGAGACCCTGCTGGGCCGCGCCGAGGAGGAGACCGGACGCGCCCTGCCGCTGACGCCGGCGGCGCGCGAGACCCTGAGGGCGATGGCCGACGGCGACGGGCGCTTCCTGCTGAACCTGGCGGAGGAACTGGCCGCGCTCGCGGTCGATGCGCCGCTCGACCAGGCCCGGCTCGCCGCCACCCTGCAACGCCGCGCGCCGGTCTACGACAAGGGCCAGGACGGCCACTACAACCTGATCAGCGCGCTGCACAAGTCGCTGCGCGGCTCGGATCCCGATGCCGCGCTGTACTGGCTGGCGCGCATGCTGGGGGCCGGCGAGGATCCGCTCTACATCGCCCGCCGGCTGGTGCGCTTCGCTTCCGAGGATATCGGCCTGGCCGATCCGCAGGCCCTGCTGCAGGCCAACGCGGCGAAGGAGGCCTACGATTTCATCGGCTCGCCCGAGGGCGAACTGGCGCTCGCCCAGGCGGTGCTCTATCTCGCCACCGCGCCGAAATCGAATGCCGCCTACCGGGCCTTCGGCGCGGCCGGCCGGCTGGCCCGGGAAACCGGCTCGCTGATGCCGCCGGCGCATATCCTGAACGCGCCGACCCGGCTGATGGCGGACCTGGGCTACGGCGCCGGCTATGCCTATGACCATGACCAGGAGGAGGGGTTTTCCGGTCAGCACTATTTCCCCGACGACATGCCCCGCCAGAGCCTGTACCAGCCGGTTGAACGGGGCTTCGAGCGGGACGTGAGGAAGCGCATGGACTATTGGGAGAAGCTGCGCGGCCAGCGGCGCGCGGACGGGGACGGCGAGGGGTGAAGCTGCTGCTTGCCGTCGCCGCCGGCGGCGCGCTGGGCGCGCTCGGCCGGCATGCCGTGGTGCTGGTCATGGCCCGCTGGCTGGGCACCGGCTTTCCCTGGGGCACGCTGGTCGTGAACGTCGCCGGTTCGTTCCTGTTCGGCCTGCTGGCCGAGGCGATCGCGCTGCGCTGGCAGGTCGGCGCCGAGATGCGCGCCTTCCTGCTGGTCGGCGGTCTCGGCGCCTTCACCACCTTTTCGACCTTTTCGATGGACGTCGCCCTGCTGAGCGAACGCGGGGCGCTCGGCCTGGCGGCGGTCTACGTGCTGGCCTCTGTGGTCGCCTCGATCGCCGCGCTGTTCGCCGGCCTGGCGCTGATGCGGGGGCTGCTGGCGTGAGCGGGGTGGAGATACGCGCGGTCGGCGCGGACGACGACGGCGTGCGGCTCGACCGCTGGTTCCGCCGGCAATTCCCGGGCCTGACCCAGGGCCGCCTGGAGAAACTGTTGCGCACCGGGCAGATCCGGGTCGAGGGCGGCCGGGCCAGGGCCAACCAACGGCTGGAGGCGGGCCAGCAGGTGCGGGTGCCGCCGCTGGGACCCCTTGCGGACAGGCCGGCGACGCCCCGCGCGCCGGCCCGGATCGATCCGCGCGAGGCCCGCAGGCTGGAACAATTGCTGCTCTACCGGGACGACCAGGTGCTGGTGCTGAACAAGCCCGCCGGGCTGGCCGTGCAGGGCGGCAGCGGCACCGACCGTCATCTCGACGGCATGCTGGACGCATTGCGCTTCGAGGCCGCCGAGCGGCCCCGGCTCGTGCACCGTCTCGACCGTGACACCAGCGGCGTGCTGGTGCTCGCGCGCACTGCCGGCGCCGCCCGCAAGCTCACCGCGGCCTTCCGCGAGCGCTCGGCGCTGAAGACCTACTGGGCCATCGTCGCCGGCCTGCCGGAGATGCGCCAGGGCGAGATCCGCCTGGCGCTCGCCAAGCGTCCCGGCGGTCGCGGCGAGCGCATGCAGGCGGACGAGACCGGCGGCAAGCGGGCGGTGACCCGCTACTCGGTGGTCGACCGGGCCCGCCACGAGGCGTCCTGGCTGGCGCTGCGGCCGCTGACCGGCCGGACCCACCAGTTGCGGGTGCATTGCGCGGCGCTGGGCACGCCGATCCTGGGCGACGGCAAGTATGGCCGGCGCGACGCGCTGGCCGCGCGCGAAGGCCTGGGACAGGGTCTGCACCTGCATGCGCAGGCGATCGACATCGCCCATCCCGGCGGCGGCCGGCTGGTGCAGGAAGCGCCGCTACCCGAACACATGCGCAAGACCATGCGGTTCCTGGGGTTCGAGCCCTCGGACTACGAGGACCCGTTCGCCGAACCGTGAGCGCGCATTTCCTCGCCACCGGCCGCCCGGGAAGGGCATGATCGGGCGGCATGATCAAGAAGGAGGCAGGCATGCCCTACGCCCAGGCCCCCGGGGCCAAGCTGTTCTACGAGGAAACCGGCAGCGGCTTTCCGATCGTCTTCGTGCACGAGTTCGCCGGCGATCACCGGAGCTGGGAGCCGCAGGTCCGGGCGTTCTCGCGCCGCTACCGCTGCCTGACCTTCAACGCCCGCGGCTATCCGCCCTCCGACGTGCCCGAAGAGGTCTCGGCCTATGGCCAGGACATCGCCGCCGACGACATCCTGGCGGTGATGGATGCGGCCGGCGTCGATACCGCCCATGTCGTCGGCCTGTCGATGGGCGGTTTCGCGACCCTGCATTTCGGCCTGCGCCATGCCGGGCGGGCGGCATCGCTGGTGGTCGCGGGCTGCGGCTACGGGGCGCCGCGCGACCAGCGCCAGCAGTTCCACGACGAGGCCTTCGCCACCGCCCAGCGCTTTCTCGACGAGGGACAGGAAGCCGTCGGCCAGATCTATGCCGGCGGACCGACCCGGGTGCAGTTCGAGAACAAGGATCCCCGGGGTTACCGGGAGTTCGTGCGCCAGCTCTGCGAGCATTCCGCGCTGGGCTCGGCCAACACCCTGCGCGGGGTTCAGGCGGTGCGGCCGTCGCTCTATGACCTGGAGAACGAACTCGCCCGCCTGACGGTGCCGACCCTGGTGATGACCGGTGACGAGGACGAACCCTGTCTCGACGCCAATCTCTATCTCAAGCGCACCATTCCCGCTTCCGGGCTGGTGGTGCTGCCGCGCTCGGGGCACACGATCAATCTTGAGGAACCCGCCCTGTTCAACGGCGCGCTCGAGAACTTCTTCGCCAGCGTCGAGCAGGGCCGCTGGGCGCTGCGCGATCCGCGTTCGTTGTCCTCGCGTATCCTGTCGGTGGAGGAGGAAGAAAGCTGACGGACGCCCCGCTCAGACTGGCCCTGTTCGACTGCGACGGCACGCTGGTGGACAGCCAGCGGCGGATCACGGCCGCGATGGCCCGCGCCTTCGAGACCCGCGATCTGGCTCCCCCGGCGCCCGGCGACGTGCGCGCCGTCATCGGCCTGTCGCTGCATGACGCGATCGCCCGGTTGCTGCCCGACGCCCGCGCGGAGGATGTCGATGACCTCGTGGATGCCTACAAGCAGGGCTACCTGAGGCTGCGCACCGCCGATCCTGATATCGACCCGCTGTTCGACGGCATTGCCGCCGCGCTCGACCGTTTCGAGGCGGAAGGCTGGCTGCTTGGCGTTGCCACGGGCAAGTCGATGCGCGGCCTGGTGGCGCTGCTCGACGCCCACGGCCTGCGCCGGCGCTTCATCACCCTGCAGACCGCCGACGGCCATCCCGGCAAGCCGCATCCCTCGATGATCGAGGCGGCGCTGGCGGAATCCGGCGTCGCGCGGGGACAGGCGGTGATGATCGGTGATACCAGCTTCGATATCGCCATGGCCGCCAACGCCCGGGTCCCGGGCATCGGCGTGTCCTGGGGCTACCACTCGCCCGCCGAGCTGGCGCAGGAGGGGGCGCGATATCTCGCGGAGCATCCCTCGGCGCTGCCGGACATGGCGCGCGACGCACTGGAGACGAAATGAGAAAGCTGTGGCGCACGTTGCGCTGGGTCGTGGGCCTGCTGGCGGTGCTGGCGATCGTCGCGGGCGTCGTGCTCGCCAGCCTCGACCTGGACGAATACCGGCCGCGGATCGAGGCCGAACTGGGCGCCGCGCTCGGCCGCAAGGTCGAGGTGACGGGCGGTGTCGGCCTGGGCTTCAGCCTGACGCCCACCATTGCCGTCACCGGCCTCAGGATCGGCAATATCGAGGGGGCGGACGAACCCTGGATGGCCACGGTCGCGCGGGTCGATGTCGCCGCCGACCTGCTGGCCCTGCTGGGCGGTACGGTGGCGCTGGGCCGGATCGAGATCGAGGACGCGGAAATCCATCTCGAAGAGCTCGAGGACGGCCGCGCAAGCTGGCAGATCACGCCGGCGGGAGACGGCGCGGCGACGGCGGAGCCGGGGAGCGGCGCCGACGTCGATCTGGCGATCGGGGCGCTGGAAGTGCGGCGTGTCCGCCTGTCCCTGCTGCGTGGCGGGGTTCGCGAGGAAGTCTGGATCGAGCGCCTTGAAGCCGATCTGTCGGAAGCCAGCGTGGCCTCGATCGAACTGGACGGCACGGTACGCGGCCTGCCCGTTTCGCTCGAGGGCGTGATGCCGGGTCTCGCGATCCTGCAGGGCGGCGGACCGGCTCCGGTGGCCCTGAAGGGAAAGCTGCGCGACACCCGCTTTTCGCTGGATGGCGAACTGGCGCGGCCGGCGGCGCTCGACGGGCTGCGCCTGCAGGCGCAGGCCGAGGACGACGACATCGCCCGGCTCGCCGAAGCGTTCGCCGCCGCGGTACCGGTCCGCGGCGGCGTGCGGCTGCAGGCCAGCATCACCGGCTCGGTGCTGCGTCCGGCGGCGGAAGAGGTTGTGGTCGTGCTGCGCGCCGGCGGCGCGGACTATCTCACCCTGACGGGCGGGGTTGCCGACCTCGCGGCCCAGACCGGTATCGATTTCGATCTCCGGCTGGCTTCCGCGAAACCGTCCGACTGGCTCGCCGATCTGCCGCCGGACCTGCCGTTGCGCGACCTCAAGGCGCGCGGCCGCCTGACCGGATCCCTGGACCGTCTGGCCCTGCGGCTGGACGAAGGCAGCGCCGCGCTGGGCGAGGGGCTGGCGCTGGCGTTCAGCGGCGCGTTCGACGACGCCCTGGCGCTGCGCGGGCCGGGTTTCGTGCTCGAGGCGACGGGCGAGGACGTCCGGCGCCTGGCCTCCCTGCTGCCGGCGGATGCGAAGGCCGGGATCCCCGATCTCGGCGGGCTTTCCGCCAGGGCCCGGCTGGTCCTCGCGGACGGACGGTTCGACGCCGAGGAAATCGCCGGCGAGATCGGCGCCGGCCGGGCGCTGGGGGTGCGCTTCGAGGGCGTCGTGCGCGACCTGGCCGGGGCGCCGCAAGTCGACCTGGCGATCTCGAGCGCGGTCGACGACCTCAAGGCGCTGGCCCCGCTGCTGCCGAAAGACCTGCACGGACAGTTGCCGGCGCTGGGCGCGATCAAGGCGAGCGGCCGGCTTGCCGGCGACCTTTCGATGCTGGAACTGCGCGATATCAAGGCCGGCGCGCGGCTGCAGGACCTGCGCCTGTCGGCGGTCGGCACGGTGCGGAACCTCACCGGCGCGCCCGAACTGGACATCGTCGCCCGGGCCCGGGGCGACAGTCTCAGGGCCCTGGAACCGCTGGCCGGCCGGGAACTGCCGCCCGCCGGCCCGTTCGTGGCCTCGGTGCAGGTCGCGGGCACGCCGCAATCGCTGCTGCTGCGCGATCCCGATGTCCGGTTTGGCGCCGAGGGGGGCGTCGTGCTGCAGGTGCCCGGCGAGATCCGCGATCCCGCCAGTCATTTCCAGGCGCCGTTTCCCGTCCACCTGACGATGAAGAACACGGCGCAGCTCACGCCGTTGCTGGGCGTCGAGATCCCGGCCTACGGCCGTCTCGAGATGCAGGCGATCGTTTCCGGGGCCGGCGAGGCGTGGCGGGCCGAGGACATCAGCCTGCGTGTCGGCGATACCGCGCTGGCGGGCCGGCTGGAGGCCGACCTGGCGCCGGGCCGGCCGCGCATCGAGGCGACGGTGACTTCCGACTTCGTCAATCTCGAGACCTTTTCCGATCCCGACCGACCGGAGAACCGCGCGCCCGATCCCTTCGTGTTCGACGAGGATCCGCTGCCGATCGCCGCGCTGGGCGGCTTCGACCTGGAGGCCGATGTCGCGATCGCCCAGCTCGTCTCGAACAAGGTGCTTGTCCGGGACCTGAAGGCGAAGCTGGTGGTGATCAACGGCCGGGCGATGATCGAGGATGCCACGGCCCGGCTGGGCGGCGGGCCGGCGCGCTTCAACCTGATGCTCGACGGTATCGCCAATCCGCCGCGCCTCGAAGCCGACTGGCAGCTCGACGACGGCAACATGGGTCAGATGCTGCAGCGCCTGTTCGGCAGCGACGAGGTCACCGGAAAGGTGCAGGCCCGCGGCCGCATCGCCGGTGCCGGCGGATCGCTGCGGGCGATCGCCAGCCGGGCCGACGGCCGGGTCGAGCTGGTGGTCTCGGAAGGCCGGCTGAAGACCAGCGCGCTCGAGCTGATCGCCGCCGACCTGCTTTCGGAGCTGAATTTCCTGAAGAAGAAGACCGAGTACGCCAACCTGAACTGCCTCGCGGCGGCCTTCGACGTGAAGCAGGGCATCGCCACGCCGCAGGTGATGTTGCTGGATTCCGACCGCATGGTGATGACGGGCGAAGGCACGATCGACCTGCGCAGCGAAGCCCTGAAACTGACCCTGAAGCCGCGGCCGAAGGATCCCAGCCTGCTGTCGCTGGCCACGCCGATCGATGTGCGCGGCACGCTGGCAGATCCGCGTTTCACGCCGAGCGCGACGGGTCTTCTGGGCAGCGCGGCGCTGGCGATCCTCGGCAACCTGGTGCTGCCGGGCGCCGGCCTGCTCTTGCCGCTGCTTTCGGGCGGGGCGGGCAACAACCATCCCTGCCTCAAGGTCTCTTCGCCGGCGGCACAATGAAGCGCTTCTACAAGGCGGCCGAAGCGGCCGAGGGCGAGGGCGGCTGGACCGTGTGTCTCGACGGCCGGCCGGTGCGCACGCCGCGCCGCGCCGTGCTGGAGGTGCAGAGCGCGCCGCTGGCCGAGGCGATCGCGCGGGAGTGGCAGGCGCAGGAGGAGATCGTCCGGCCGGAGAGCATGCCGCTGCTGAAGCTCGCCAATTCCATGCTGGACGTGGTCGTTCCGGAGCACGAACGGGTCTGCGGCATCGTCGCCGGCTATGGCCGTTCCGATCTTCTGTGTTACCGCGCGGACGCGCCGGCCTCGCTCGTTCGCCGCCAGCAGCAGGCCTGGGATCCGCTCCTGGACTGGCTGGGGCGGCGCTACGATCTTTCGCTTGCCGTCACCGAGGGCATCGTGCCGGTGGACCAGAGCGCGGCAACGCTGGCGGCTCTTGAGCGGGTCGTGGCCGCGCTTGCGCCCGAGGAACTGACGGCCGGGCACGATTTCACCACGCTGTGCGGTTCCCTGGTGATCGCGCTGGCCCTGCTGGAAGGCGAACTGGATCCCGAGGGGGCCTGGGCGGCCGCCCATGTCGACGAGTTCCACCAGATCGATGCCTGGGGCGAGGACGAGGAGGCGATGGCCCGCCTTGCCGCCCGCCGGGCCGACTTGGATTCGGCCTGGCGTTTCCTCGAACTGGCGCGCGCGGGCTGAGCCCTCAGTCGGCCTTCGGCGCGAAGGCGTAGGGGCCGCCCTTCTCGATCGCGGTGCGGTAGGCCGGACGGGCCTGCAGACCGGCGATCCAGCGCGCCGCGTCGGGATAGTCCTTCAGGAAGCCCTGGGCGCCGGCGATGTCGCCGACGAAGCTGAGATTGATGTCGGCGCCGGTGAGACCGTCGCCCACCAGGAAGTCGCGTCCCGCCAGGCTGCGGTCGATATGGCCGACATGGTTGGCGATCTCGCTGGCAATCCGCGGATGCAGCGGCTTTCCGGCATCGCCGAGGCGCGACACGTAGAGGCGCAGCAGGAAGGGCAGCATCGCCGAGCCCTCGGCATAGTGCAGCCAGACCTGGTAGGCCTCGAAATCGGCGCTGCCCTCGGCCGGCCGCCGCCGGCCGCCGCCGTGGTGGCGCAGCACGTAGTCGATGATGGCGCCGCTTTCGATCAGCACGGTGTCGCCGTCGCTCAGCACCGGCGACTTGCCGAGGGGATGGACGGCCTGCAGTTCCGGCGGCGCCAGATTGGTCGTGGCATCGCGCTGGTAGTGGCGGATCTCGTATTCGAGTCCCAGCTCCTCCAGAAGCCAGAGGATGCGGTGGGAACGGGAATTGTTGAGATGGTGAACGACGAGCATGGGGGCCTCCGGCGGAACGAGAACAGACCGGCGGTCGCCGGCGCGGGCGCATGCTCTCACATCGCGCCCCGGCATGCTGTTCAACTTTGGCGGATCGGACATCCGCGACCCGCCGGTTCCGGTTCCCGCGAGCCCAACGCGGTGCCCCCGATCGCCCACCGCCGGGGGTGGCGGGAAGCAGCCGGCACGGGCCCCGCGCTAGGCGCATATGCCGCTCCCGGCGGCGTTGACGCGGGGTTCGCCGGTGTTACAACCACGCGACGGTCAACGAAGCGGGGGGATCGGGCACCGTGCACGACATTCTGCAGCAACTGGAAGACAAGCGCGCGGCGGCACGCCTTGGTGGCGGCGAGAAGCGCATCGAAGGCCAGCACGCCAAGGGCAAGCTGACCGCCCGTGAACGGATCGAACTTTTGCTCGACCACGACAGTTTCGAGGAATTCGACATGTTCGTGGCGCATCGCTGCACCGATTTTGG
>JBGTSP010000177.1:0-9268 GCA_041940205.1 Alphaproteobacteria bacterium | reverse complement strand
CGACATCTCGGTCATCCTGGAGCATCGCCCCCAGGTCACCAGCGAGGCCAGCCTGGAGGCGATCCCGATCCGCATCCCTGTGATCGACATCAACGCCATCGGCGCCGGCGGCGGCTCGATCGCCTGGATCGACGAGGGCGGCGCGCTCCGGGTCGGGCCGATCAGCGCCGAGGCGCAACCCGGACCGGCCTGCTACGGCCGCGGCGGCACCCGACCGACCGTGACCGACGCCAACGCCGTGCTCGGCCGGCTGGGCGGCGAGACCCAGCTTGGCGGCGACCTGGGCCTCGATCTCGAGGCGGCGGAACGCGCGGTCCGCGAGCACGTGGCCGAACCGCTGGGGCTGGACCCCGTGGCCGCCGCCGCCGGCATCCTGCGCATCGCCCATGCCAGCATGGAGCGCGGCATCCGGGTGATGTCGATCGAACGCGGCCACGACCCCCGCGACTTCTGCCTCGTGCCGTTCGGCGGCGCCGGGCCGATGCACGGCACGCCGGTGGCCCGCGCGCTCGGCATCCCGCGGCTGATGATCCCGCCGACCCCCGGCATTCTCTGCGCGCTGGGCATCCTGCTTTCCGAACTGCGCCACAACCTGGTGGAGACCCGGATCATGCCGCTGGCCGGTCTCGCGCCCGAGCACCTCGCTGCCATGCTGGCGCCGCTGGCCGAGCGCGGCCACGCGCTGCTGGCCGCCGACGGCGCCGCCGCGGACGAACGGGTGATCGAGCCCGCCGTCGACCTGCGCTATGTCGGCCAGAGCTTCGAGCTCACCATCCCGGTGCCGACGCAGGGCGCGGCCGCCGGCGAACTGGCGCAGGCCTTTCACGCCGCCCACCGCCAGACCTACGGTCATGCCGACGAGGCGGCGCCGGTGGAACTGGTCAACCTGCGCCTGGTTGCCCGCGCCGCGCGGCCGCCGCTGGACCTGCCCCGGCTCGCGCCGGGCGGGCCGGAACCGCCGGCGGAGGCCGGCACGGGAGCGCGGCGGATCTTCTTCGAGACGGTCGGCGACTGGATCGAAACCCCGGTCTTCCGCCGCGAGGCGCTGCGGGCCGGCAACCGGATCGACGGTCCCGCGGTAATCGAGGAGCTGTCGGCGACCGGCGTGCTCTATCCCGGCGACCGGGCCCGGGTGGATGCCAGCGGCGCGCTGATCGTCGAGGTTTCGGGAGAAGGTTCATGAGCGCCAACGCGCCGGCCATCGACGCCATCACCCTGGAGGTGCTGCGCAACGCCCTGCAGTCCGTGGCCGAGGAAATGGGCGCGGTGCTCAAGCGCACGTCCTTCTCGCCCAACATCAAGGAGCGCATGGACGCCTCCTGCGCGATCTTCGATCCCGCAGGCGCGCTGGTGGCGCAGGCCGAGCATGTGCCGATCCACCTGGGCTCGATGCTGCGGGCGATCGCCGATGTCATCGCCGCCGCCGCGCCGGTGGAAGAGGGCGACGTGATCCTGGTCAACGATCCCTTCCTCGCCGGCGCGCACCTGCCCGACGTCACCATGCTGGCGCCGGTGCATGTCGACGGCGAACTCATCGCCTTCGTGGCCGACCGCGCGCACCATGCCGATGTCGGCGGCATGGAGCCGGGCTCGATGCCCGGCAATTCCGGCGAGATCTTCCAGGAGGGGCTGATCATCCCGCCGGTGAAGCTCTATCGCGGCGGAACGCTGCAGGACGACGTGATGGCGCTGGTGCTGGCCAACGTGCGCACCCCCGAGGAACGTCGCGGCGACCTGAACGCCCAGCTTTCGGCGCTCCGGATCAGCCAGCGCCGGCTCGCCGAGCTCGCCGGCCGGCACGGCCCGGCGCTGCTGCAGGCCGGTCTCGCCGCCGTGCTCGACTATGCCGAACGCCGGCTGCGGGCGCGGATCGCCGCCTTGCCCGACGGCCGCTATCAGGCCGAGGACTTTCTCGACGATGACGGCCTGCGCGACGAGCCGGTGGCGATCCGGGTCGCGGTGACCATAGCCGGCGACCGGCTCGGCCTCGACTTCACCGGCTCGGCGCCGCAGCGGCCCGGCAACATCAACGCGGTGGCGCCGATGACCTGGTCGGCCTCCCTGTTCGCGCTGAAGCTGGTGACCGACCCCGACATACCGGTGAACGGCGGCAGCCTGCGGGCGATCGAGCTCATCCTGCCGGAGGACAGCGTGGTGAACGCGCGCGCCCCGGCCGCGGTCTGCGCCGGCAACACCGAAACCACCCAGCGGATCTGCGATACCGTCCTGCGGGCGGCCGCCGGTTTCGCGCCGGAACGCACCCCGGCGGCGAGCCAGGGCACGATGAACCTGATCGGCGTGGGCGGGCGGGACCCGCGCTCCGGCCGGCCCTTCACCTATATCGAGACCATCGCCGGCGGCGAGGGCGCCCGCCCCTGGGGCGACGGCACGGACGGCGTGCAGGTCAACATGACGAACACCATGAACACGCCGGTCGAGGCGCTCGAGATCAGCTATCCCCTGCGCGTCACCCGCTACGAGTTCCGGCCCGGCAGCGGCGGCGACGGGCGCTGGCGCGGCGGCCTCGGCCTGGTGCGCGCGGTCGAGGCGGTGGGCACGGACGTGCGGGTGTCGCTGTCGGCGGAACGGCGGATCGGCGAACCCTGGGGGCTCGCCGGCGGGGCGGCCGGCGCGCGCGGACGCAACGCCGTGCTGGCGTGCGACGGGCGCCGCCGGGACCTGCCCGGCAAGGTCACCTTCGACCTCGCGGCCGGCGAGACGGTGCTGGTGGAGACGCCGGGGGGCGGCGGCTGGGGCGATCCGGCGACGAGAGGCGACGCAGCCCGGGCGCGCGACCGGCGGGACGGCCGGCTGGCCCCGGACGGTGGCCCCGAGCCGTCCTGAAGACGCCGTTCAGTCGCCCGCCGCCGGCCCGTCCGCGTGCGGCAGCGTTTCGGGACGACCGCCACGGGCGACGAGATCGCTGATCGCGCCGTCCTCCATGTCGATCTGCAGGGCGTCGTTGAACCGGTTGAAGAAACCGCAGAGCGCGATGCGCAGGGTCAGTTCGACGATCTGCGCCTCGCTGAAATGCGCCTTCAGGCGCTCGAAGATGGCATCGCGCATGGTGGGCGCCTGCTCGGTCACCTGGACGGCATAGTCGCGCACCAGCATGTCGACCTCGTCGAAGCCGGGCACGACCTCGTCGAGAATCCGTTCCGAGGCCTCGGGATCGAAGCCCTGGTCGATCAGCCGCGGCGCGTGGTGGGCGACGCAATAGGTGCAGGCGTTGATCTGCGAGACCACGACCAGGGCGATCTCCAGGTAGCGCTTGGGCAGCAGCGCCTCGTCGGACAGTTCCAGCAGCAGGCCCATGATGTGCCGCAGCGCCGGCTCGCGATGGGCGAAGATTCGCACCTGGTTCTCGAACGGCCCGTATTCGCTGGCATAGCGGCGAAAGATTTCCCGCCCCTCCGCCGAGAGGCCTTCCGGCCCGACTTCGCTTACCCGTGGCATGCCGTCCTCCCTGATTACCGCTGGCGTTCCCGCACGGTAGGCCCGCGGCCCGATCGCCTCAAGCGACCGGGGCATCCGGGGCATCCGGCGGGTCGATTGGCGCGAATTTCAGGAAAAGCCTTGAGAAGAACCGGTCTAGTCCCGAAGATGAGCCCCGCCGGGCGGCCCGCACCGTGACCGGAGCAAGAGATAACGAGGAAAGCAGGGAGAACATCATGCGGAAATCACGTTTCCTGATGGCCACCGCGCTGGCGGCCGGCCTCATCGCCGCGGCCTCGCAGACCGCAATCGCGGAAGTGCAGAAGTTCAATTTCGAGGTCGTCGGCACCTGGGGCTTCCTCGAGAACTGGAAGGAATTCGAGAGCAAGTTCTGGAACGAGCGGCTCCCCGCCGCCTCGGGCGGCAAGCTCACCGCCAACGCCAAGCCCTATACCGAGCTCGGCATCAAGGGCTACGAGGTGATGTCCGGCCTGAAGAAGGGCGCCTATGACGCCGTGCACGCGCTGACCTCCTACAGCGCCAAGGCCAGCCCGGCGCTGGAGGGCATCGACCTGGCCGGCGTGATCCAGGACTTCGACACCTACCGCAAGGCGATGGACGCCTATCGCCCGATCCTCGAGCGCGAGATCGCCGAGAAGTACAACGCCAAGCTGATCAACGTGTACACGTTCCCCAGCCAGCAGCTCTGGTGCAACCTGGGCGACCGCAGCATCAAGAACGTCTCGCTCGACGATCTCGCCGGCAAGAAGATCCGCACCTACAGCCGCACGCTGGGCGACTTCATCGAGGGCCTGAACGCCTCGGCCGTGACCATCGCCTTCGCCGAGGTCGTGCCGGCGCTGCAGAAGGGCGTCGCCGACTGCGGCATCACCGGCACCATGCCGGCCTACAATGCCAAGTGGTGGCAGGTCGTGACCCACAACATCCGGGTCCGCGTCGGCTACGCCGCGACCTTCACCGCGATCAACATGGACACCTGGAACGACCTCAACAAGGACACCCAGGACCTGATCCTGGCCGAGGCGAAGAAGCTCGAGGACGAGATCTGGACCTTCGAGCAGACCCTCGACCAGAAGGGCATGGACTGCAACGCGCAGGGCCCGTGCGACAAGGGCGAGCCCGGCAACATGACCCCGATCGCTCCCAGCGCGGCCGACCAGGCCAAGCTGAAGGACATCGCCGAGAATGTCGTGCTGAAACGCTGGGCCAACCGCTGCGGCCAGGCCTGCGCCGACGAGTGGAACGCCACGGTCGGCAAGATCGTCGGCATGACCGCGAAGGCCGACTGAGCGTCGCCTGAGGAACCGGACCCGGGCCGGCGCCGTGTCGCGGCGCCGGCCCGTGGTTCGTTGAACCCGGTCCGATCCCGATGTTCTCCCTGTTCCAGACGGTCCATGGCGGCCTGATGAAGATCTCCCGGGTCGCCGTGTGGTGCGGCGGCCTGGCGCTGATGCTGTCGGCGATCATGGTGACGCTGGACGTGCTGGCGCGGAAGATCTTCGGCATCACCATCAGCGGCTCGGACGAGATCTCGGGCTACGTGTTCGCCGCCAGCACGACCTGGGCCTATGCCTACGTGCTGTTCACCCGCTCCAACATCCGCATCGACGCGCTCTACAACCTGCTGGACCTGCGGGTGCGCGCCGTGCTCGACCTGCTCGGCCTGGCGCTGCTGCTCTATTACATCTACCTGCTCACCACGAACGCCTTCGAGATGTTCCAGGAGAACTGGGAATACGATTCCACGGCCCAGACGACGCTGGCGACGCCGCTGTGGATCCCGCAGGTGTTCTGGCTGTCCGGCCTCGCCTTCTTCATGCTCTGCCTCGCCTTCCTGCTGATCTACGGCCTTGTCGCCGCGATCCGGCGCGACTGGAACACGATCGGCCGCATTGCCGGCGTGCGGACGGTGGAGGAGGAAATCCGCGAGGAGACGCATCTGTGAGCCTGTCCCCGCCGTTCGCGTTCGCCGCCGTCATCCGCCGGACCCCGTCATGCCGCTTCTGATCATCGCCATCCTGCTCGTCCTCGTGGCCTCCGCCGTGCCGGTGGCCGCGGTGCTCGGCATTCTCAGCCTGTCGCTGGACGAGATCTTCATGCGCGGCCGGCGCTCGCTGATGCTGGGCGACTTCGTCTGGGAGCAGAGCGTCGAATACATCCTGGTCGCGATCCCGATGTTCATCCTGCTGGGCGAGATCATGCTGCGGGCGGGCATCGCGCTTCGGATGTACAACGCGGTGATCCAGTGGCTGTCCTGGCTGCCGGGCGGCCTGATGCACGCCAATATCGGCTCGTCGGCGATCTTCGCGGCCTCCTCCGGTTCCTCCGTCGCCACCGCGGCCACCGTCGGCACCGTGGCCTATCCGGAGATCGAGAAGCACGGCTACAACGAGAGCCTGTTCCTGGGCTCGCTCGCCGCCGGCGGCACGCTGGGCATCCTGATCCCGCCCTCGATCAACCTGATCATCTACGGCCTGCTCACGGATTCCTCCGTGCCCGAGCTCTATCTGGCCGGCATCTTCCCCGGCATGATCCTGGCCCTGCTGTTCATGAGCGTGATCGCCATCGCCTGCATCCGCCGGCCGGTCTGGGGCGGCGACAAGGTCGAGACCACCTGGAACGCCCGGATCCGCGCCCTGCCCGACCTGCTGCCGCCGATCCTGCTGTTCGTCGCCGTGGTCGGTTCGATCTATGCCGGCATCGCCACGCCCACCGAGGCGGCCTCGATCGGCGTGGTCTTCGCCCTGCTGATCGCCGCCTGGAACCGGGCGCTGACGGTCGACATGCTGCGCCAGGCCTTCGAGGGCACGATGCGCTCCAGCGCGATGATCATGCTGATCATCCTGGCCGCGGTGTTCCTCAATTTCGTGCTCGGCTTCATGGGCGTGACCCAGGCCATGCTGGACGCCATCGAGGCGCTGGGCTGGACGCCGATGCAGACCATGCTGGTGATCATCGGCTTCTACCTGCTGCTGGGCATGTTCATGGAGACCCTGTCGATGCTGCTCACCACCGTGCCGGTGGTGTTCCCCATCGTCATGCACATGGGCTTCGATCCGATCTGGTTCGGCATCCTGATCACGGTGCTGATGGAGGCCGCCCTGATCACCCCGCCGATCGGCGTGAACCTGTACGTGGTGCACGGCATCCGCTCGCGCGGCGGCAACTTCAACGACGTCTCGGTCGGCGCCATCCCCTTCCTGATCGCCATGCTGGTGCTGCTCGCGCTGCTGCTGATCTTCCCCGACATCGCCGTCTGGCTGCCGAACCAGTTCTATTGAGGGGGTGATTGCGGGCGACCTTGAGATCGCCGACGATCAGCGGAAGGCGAAGATCATGGTCCCCGTTCATCCCGGCGAAATCCTCGACGAGCTCTACCTGAAGCCGCTCGGTCTCAGCGCCGGCGGCCTGGCCCGAAGCCTGGGCGTGCCGCGAACCCGGATCGAACGTCTCGTTACGAGTCAGACCGGCCTGTCGACGGACACCGCCCTGCGGCTGGCCAAGGCCTTCAACACGAGACCGCAATACTGGATCAACATGCAGACGAACTTCGATCTCGCTACGGCCGACATCGATGTGTCCGGTATCGAGGACCTGACCGCGGCCTGAACTTCGCGTCTCGATCAAACAAACCCCGAGTTGGCGACGCGATTCTATTCCGGCGGACAGGGCGCGAGGAACTCGATCTCGTGCAGCAATCGAGATGGCGGTGCTACTACCGAAATTGCCGGACCAGCCTATTTTCTGTCCCGTCACATCGTTTGAGTACGCGAAGAAGATTGCGCGCGACTGGAACTCGATCCAGTTCGCACTCGAATAATTCCGCTTTCTTACGCGCTTCGAAATTAACCAAGCTTTCGCCTGCGGCTATCCAGTTCTGGACGCGGTAGGTCGCGGGCACCGGGAACTGTGGATTCCAGCGAAAGATTTAAGAGCTTCAATGTCGAAATTGTTGGTGTGGTTGAAGTTATTGCTGTGTACAGGAACGAAAGTTGTATTGAAATGCTTGATCAAGCGGAATTTTAGCACATTCTTTATATTTACGTAACCCGAATGATGATTCAGAATAAAGCATATACATAATAAAAAGATTCTATTGGATTTTATTGCTATTATCGCAAATTCGATTCGATTTAGTACTATAAAAACTACAAGAATCTTTTCATATATTCTTTAATTATTTTGCTATCTATGTATTATTATGAATTGTTTCGTTTATAAATTTGATGAATTTTTCTTTAGTTTTAGGATTCTGAATAAAAATCTCCCAATCGGGAGAATCTGGGGCTTCTATTATAACTTCACACTCTTCCATCAATCTATTAGATGAATACATATTAAATTTCTTACAACAAATCTCATCAGTTCCAACTATACATATCGTATATATTTGTTCAATACCTTCTATTATTCTCAACAATTTATTCCATTCTACCGCGTATCCGAAAATATCATCCACAAATAAGGTAAGTTTATCATAGTAAGTATCTGCATCTGGCTTTGTTACACATTCTACCTGCAAAATTACCCATCTCAATTCATTCCTATTGCATAATTCAAGTATTTTTTGCAAACTTATACTATAAAAAGGAACAACAATAGGAGAAGTATTTATCTCATTCATCGAACAACTAATCCTTCTCGTCCTTCTTCGCGCGAATCACCAGTGAATTTCTGGAAAAAATCACAGCGGTCAAATTTAATCAGACAATCAACACTAACATCCAATACCAATTTTTCGCTACTCCCCCAGCCGGCTGTCGAAGGCGCTCGGCAGGTCGGTCACCAGCATCGCGCCCGGCGTGTGGGTGATGCAGAGCGGCGGCCTCGCCTGGCGGATGGCGTTCTGCGGGGTGACGCCGCAGGCCCAGAACACCGGCATCTCGTCCTCCCCGATGCGCTGGGCGTCGCCCCAGTCCGGCCGGTCCAGATCGGCGATGCCGATCTGCGCGGGATCGCCCAGGTGCACCGGGGCGCCGTGGGTATGGGGGAAGCGCGCCGTGATCTCCACCGCGCGGATGGCGTTGCGCGCCGTCATCGGCCGCATCGAGACCACCATGCCGCCGCCGAACGGGCCCGCCGGCGCGGTCTCGATACTGGTGCGGTACATCGAGACGGTGAGATCCTCATCGATGTGGCGCAGCGGCACGCCGCCGTCCAGCAGCGCCTGTTCGAAGGAGAAGGAACAGCCGATCACGAAGGCGACGAGGTCGTCGCGCCACAGCGCCCGGAGCGCGAGCACGTCATCCGCGTGTGGACCCAGTCCAGCCCGACGAAGGTGCTGATCGCTCACAACGATCTGACCAACCTCGATCGTCGAAATGTCGATTCCCTGGACGTGGCCAAGGGCGTGTTGACGCTGCAGAAGAGCGCCTACGTCTATGTGTACGGCAATAAGATCACCGGCCCGGCATCCGTCGGACCGCTCGGCGAACAGGACGGACTGATCGACAAGGCGGCGCGAACGCGATTCGTGGTGCTGGACTCCAACCAGTTCAACGGCGGCATCCTCGAGGTCAACCACGGCGCCGAGCGCGTCATGCTGCGAAACAACGTGCTGCGGTACGACGCCCAGCCGCAAATCGTCGTCGATCGGTGGAACTCGACATACGGCCGCGGCGTGATCGACGTTCAGATCCTGAACAACACCGGGATCAACAACAGCGATCGCGGCAACTTCATTTCCGGCCAGCTGATCTACGACGAGGCCGGCCGGCCCTTCGGCCTCGTCGGCGTGACCATCGAGCCGATCCAGAATTCGCAGGGCGCTCCGCTGCCGCGCCAGTATACCCGCGACGCCGAGGCGCTCGAC
>JBGTSP010000176.1:0-9303 GCA_041940205.1 Alphaproteobacteria bacterium | reverse complement strand
TGGTTGGTCGGTTCGTCCAGCAACAGGATGTCCGGCCGCGGCGCCAGTACCCGCGCCAGCGCCGCGCGCCGGCGCTCGCCCCCGGACAGCCGGTCCGGCTCCTCGTCCCCGGCCAGGCCGAGATGCGACAGCAGGTAGGCGGCCCTGTGGGTCTCGTCGCCCGGGCCCAGCCCGGCTTCGACATAGGACAGCACCGTATCGTGACCGGCGAGGTCCGGCTCCTGCGGCAGGTAGCGCACCGTGGTGCCCGGCTGCAGGAAATATTCGCAGCGATCGGCCTCGATCAGGCCGGCGGCGATCTTCAGGAAGGTCGATTTTCCGGAGCCGTTGCGTCCGACAAGGCACAACCGTTCGCCCGGCGAGAGTTGCAGGTCGGCGCCTTCGAGCAGCGGCGGGCCGCCGAAACCGAGATGGGTGTCCGCGAGCTTGAGAATGGGGGGACGCATGTCCGCTATCTAGAATGTTCCCCGGCCGAGGCAAAGCGCCAAGGGTGGGCCGGCCGGTCGGGCGCCTGCATGTCTCAGGCCGGCGGGTCTTCTCTTCCCGCCCGATGCCGGATGCGCCGCGAATAGAGTGAGAGCAGGGGCCGGTCGGCAGGCCAGTCGGCCCGTGCATCCGCCAGGCCCGCCCTGTCCGCTTCCCGCACCAGGGCCTGAAGCTCGGCATCGAGCGCGGCGAGGGTCTGCGGCCGGGCATCGCGATCTCGACCCAGATCGGCCAGGGCCAGAACCAGCGCCGCCAGCCTGTCGGCGCTGGCCGTCCCGCCATCGCCCGCAGGACCGCCGAGCAGGAAGGCGGCGCCGGCCAGCATCACCAGTCTCGGCTCGCTGCGGGCGAACTGCCTGGCCCGATCCGGTCCGAACAGTCGGGTGGCGGCTACCGGGACGTCCTCGAAACGGGCCCGGCCCTGGCTCATGACGCCCAGAAAGCCGGGCGCCTCGCGATGCGCCAGGGTCACGCCGGTCTCGCCGGCGGCAATCAGCACGGTGCGCGCGGTTCGCGGCTCGGGGCCGTTCACCGTCACCAGCAGGTGAGAAACCGTCCGCGAGCAGGCGATCCAGCCCTTGCAGCCCGACAGGCGGATGCCGTCGGCGGTCTCGTCCAGCACGGTGCCGGGAAAGCGCTCGCGATCGTCTCGGGATTCGCTTGCCGCAAAGGCCGACCAGCCGGCAGCCGGCAGTTCCGGAAAGATCAGGCGTTGGGCCGCCTGGTATCCGGCAATGAAGCACCAGGCCGGCCGGTCGGCCAGCAGACCGCCCGCAAACGCCATTTCTTCGGGCGGCAGGCCCCCGAGGTCGTGCGACCGCCAGAGCGCCAGCCAGTCCTCCTCGGTGGCGATCTCCGGCCGTTCAGGCGGCGAAGACAGGGCCTGTTCCAGACGTTCGATGATCGACATGGCAGTTCCTGTCCTCCGCAGCCGGCGTTCCGGTTGCAGCTTGCCGGGATCGCCCGCTGCCTGTCGACAGGGGACGAAGCTTGCTACAAGTCGGGGGGATGCAAGGCTGTGGAGGGACGACGTTGAGCGAATGGGTTGAGCGTGCTCCCGAACATGTGGACAGCCTGGATTCGGCCCTGCCGCATTTTCTGACGTCGCAATGCCGCCTGCTGGCCGAACATTATCGTGACGTTCTTGCGTCGAACGGTGGCCAGGTTCCCGACAAGGACGCGCTCGATCTGCCCCGCCTGGCCAAGGTCCTGCCGGACCTGGCGCTGACCGCGATCAGCAAGCCGGACCGGTGCATCTACCGGATTGCCGGCGAACGCCTGAAACAGCGGATCGGACTCAATCCGACCGGCCGGAACTACTACGATTTCGTGCCCGAGGAACGCCGGGCGATCGCCGCCCGGATCATGCACCTGGTGATCGATCAGCCGCTCTCCTTCCGTGTCGAGATGGAACAGCTCTTCGATACCGGCATGGTTCAGATCATCGAGGCCATTGCCGTGCCGCTGACGACGAAGGAACCGGGCGTGGACGGTTTCATCCTGTTCGTCGACCGTCAGGTGGCGAACGTCGATGTCCTATCGCCGGGCCAGGGCACGATCCTGGGCAACAATATCCGCCGGCGGGAACTGATCGATCTCGGGTTCGGGATCGATCGCGAGTTTGTCGACTGGGTGCGCCGGGGGACCTACTGAACCGGAAGCCGGTTCCGGCGTTTCAGGCCGCGGCCTCGCGGGCGGCCGCGATGGCCGACCAGATCGCCTGCGGCGTCGCGGGCATGTCGATATCCTCGACGCCGACCGCGGCGAGGGCATCGAGCACCGCGTTGATCACCGCCGGCGGCGCGCCGGTCGCGCCGGCCTCGCCGCAGCCCTTGATGCCGAAGGGATTGCGCGCTGTCGGGCTGGTCCGGTGATCGAAGCCGAAGGCCGGCAGGTCGTCGGCGCGGGGCAGGCGGTAGTCCATGAACGAACCGGCCAGAAGCTGGCCGTCTTCGCCATAGCGCGTGTATTCGTGCAGCGCCTGTCCGATACCCTGAGTGACCCCGCCGTGGACCTGCCCGGCGAGCAGCAGGGGATTGAGCGCCTGGCCGAAATCGTGCACCGCCCGATAGGCTAGCAGGTCGAGGGCCCCGGTTTCCGGGTCGATCTCCACCTCGGCGACATGGCAGCCGTAGGGAAAGGTGTAGTTCTCCGGCTCGAACCGGTCCTCGCCGCGGAACACGATACGCCTGTCCGCCGGCCTGTCGCCGTCCGCGCCAGCCTGGTTGCGCGCCAGCGCCTGCAGCCCGACGGCAAGGTCGGTGCCGGTGACGCGAAAGGCCCCGTCGGCGAACTCCAGGTCGACGCCGGCCACCTCGAGCGCGCCGGCCGCGGCCTCCCTTGCCTCCTCGATCAACCGCTCGCCGGCCAGTGCGATCGCGCCGCTGCCCATCGGGATCGACCAGGAGCCGCCGGTGCCCGTGCCCGTCGCCACCAGGTCGGTGTCGCCCTGCACGATCTCGATATCTTCCGGCGGCAGGCCGAGCACCTGGTGGACGATCTGGGTGAACGCGGTCTCGTGCCCCTGGCCGTTGGCCATGGAGCCGATGAAGAGGCGCAGGCGACCGGTATCGTCGAGTTCGAGCAGGGCGGTTTCGCCCAGGCCGGCGCCACCGCCGCAGCGCTCGATATAGGTCGACAGGCCGATACCGCGCAGCCGGCCCCGGCGGGCGGATTCCGCGCGGCGGGCCTCGAACGCGTCCCAGCCGGATTGCTCCAGCGCCGCCGCCAGGATCAGTTCGAAGTCGGCATCGTCATAGGTCAGGCCGGTCGGCGTGGGGTAGGGGAAGTCGGCCTGCGGGATCAGGTTGCGCCGACGCAGCGCGATCCGGTCCTGGCCGAGTTCGCGCGCGGCGGCATCCAGCAGGCGTTCCAGCATGTAGATCACCTCCGGCCGACCGGCCCCGCGATAGGGGTCCGTCGGCACCGTGTTGGTGTAGACCGCCTCGACTTCCGCCAGGATCGCCGGAATGCGATAGCAGCTCGAGGCCACGATCACCCCGTTCACCGGCGAGACCGTGCCGCGCGGCGCCGCGTAGGCGCCCATGTTCGCATGGGTCAGGAACCGCAGGCCCAGGATGCGGCCTTCTGAATCGAAGGCCAGCGCCGCGCGCGTGCGGTTGTCGCGGGCGTGGAAATCGCTCACGAAGCTCTCGGTCCGCCCCCCGGTCCAGGCGACCGGACGGTTGATCAGGCGGGCGCCGACCAGCACCAGGACCTGCTCGGGATAGATCGAGTTCTTGCCGCCGAAGCCGCCGCCGACATCGTCGACCCGGATGCGCAGTCGGTCGGCGGGCACGGCGAAGAGATGCTCGGCGAGATGGGTCTTCATGGCGTTGGGCATCTGCGTGCCGGTGGTCAGGGTGAACCGACCGCCCGCGCGGTTCCAGTGGCCCAGCGCATTGCGCGTCTCCAGCGGGTTCTGCACCACCCGGTTGTTGACGATGTCGATCTCGACCACCCGGTCGGCGGCCTCGAAGGCCTGCTCGACGGCCTCGCGGTCGCCCTGCTCCCAGGTAAAGCAGCGGTTGTTCGGCGCATCCGGCCAAAGCATCTCGGCCTCCGCGCGGGTCGCGTCGCGGCAGTCGGTTTCGACCGGCAGCTCCTCGAAATCCAGCATGATGGCCTCGACCCCGTCACGCGCCGCGGCCTCGCTCTCGGCGATCACGCAGGCCACGGGTTCGCCGGCATAGCGCAGGCGGCCCTCCGCAAGGACAGGCTGGCCGTGCAGATGCAGCGACAGGGTGGTGCCCCCGCCGGGGCCGCCCAGACAGGGGATCTCGTTGCGCACGCCTTCGGCCTTCAGCTCGGCGGCGGTCAGGACCGCCAGCACGCCGGGCACGGCCCGCGCATCGGCGGTCTCCAGCGCGGTGATCTTCGCGTGCGCCACCGGGGCCCGCAGGATCTGCATCACCGCGGCGCCGTCGGGGCGCTGATCGTCCACGAAGCGGCCTGCGCCGCGCACAAGCCTCGGATCCTCCCGCCGCGCCACCGGCTGGCCCACGCCATACTGCGTCATCTCGTCTTCTCCCCGCCGGCGATCGTCCCGCCGGCACGGCCGTGCCGACCGTCCCGCACCGCCGTTTCCATGTCCGGATTCGCAAGCTCCCATTCTGCCAGCCCGCCGGCCGCGCGGCCACGCTTGTGCGGGCGGTGTGCCGGGGATTGCAGGCGATGTTCCGGGGCGATGCTCCTGCGGGGGTTTCCGCGCTAGGCTTTGCCGCATGAACGCCGAATCGGAGCGGACGTCCGCAGCGCCGGACGCGGTCACGTTGGCGGTCCTGCAGGGCCGGCTGGAGCAGATCGCCGACGAGATGGACGCGACCCTGTTCCGCAGCGCCTTCAACCCGATCATCGCGGAAGCGCACGACGCCTCGCACGGCCTCTACGACGCCGAAAGCGGCGCCACCCTCGTGCAGGGCAAGTCGGGCCTGCCGATCTTTGTCGGCGCGATGGCCTTCGCGGTGAAGGCGGTGATCGACAAGGCGGCGCGCGAAGGCGATCTGGCGCCGGGCGACACCTACCTGTTCAACGACCCCTACGAAGGCGGCACCCACCTCTCGGATTTCAAGCTGGTCCGCCCGCACTATCGCGACGGTCGGCTGTTCTGCTTTCTCGCCTCGGTCGGGCACTGGCACGATGTCGGCGGCAATGTCCCGGGCAACTACAATCCGGCGGCGACCGAGAGTTTCCAGGAAGGCATGCACATCCCGCCGGTCAAGCTGATCGAGGCCGGCCGGTTTCGCCGGGACATCGTCGAGATCCTGCAGGCGAACTCCCGCCTGCCGGGCAGTCTCTACGGCGACCTCAACGGCCAGCTCAACGCCCTCGACCTCGGCGCAAGACGGCTGGACGCCCTGCTGGACGAATATGGCGATGCGGTCGTGGACGGCGCGATGCGCGAACTGCGTCGTCGGGCCGCGCTGCAGATGCGCGCCCATATCGCCGCCCTGCCGGACGGGCGGGTGACCTGCGAGGACTGGCTCGACAATGACGGCATCCGGGACGAACCGCTGAAGATCGCCCTCGATCTCGTGATCGAAGGCGAGCGGCTGGTTCTCGACTTCTCGCGCAGCGCGCCGGCCTGCGCCGGGCCGGTCAACATCGCGCGCTCGACGGCGGTGGCGGCCGTCTATGTGGCCCTGAAGCACATCTTCACCGACGTGCCTGCGAATGCCGGGGTTCTGGATCCGCTGGAGATCGTCATTCCGGACGGCACGCTGCTTTCCGTCGGCGCCCCGAAACCGGTCGGCGGCTATACCGAGACGATCCTGCGGCTGATCGACGTGATCCACGCCGCGCTGGCCGGGGTGGCGCCCGAACGCACCAGCGCGAACGCCTACGGCACCATCAACGCCCTGTCGCTCGCCGGCCACCGCGCCGACGGCCGGCGCTGGGTGATGTTCAGCTTCTTCGGCGGCGGCCATGGCGGACATACCGGCGGTGACGGTCTGAACCACGGCAATGCGCCGATCTCGACGGCGACGATCCCGCCGGTCGAGATCCTGGAAGCGGCCTATCCGGTGCTGTTCACGCAATGGGCGCTGCGGCCCGATTCCGGCGGCCCCGGCGCGCATCGCGGCGGCCTGGGCGCGGTCTACGAGATCGAGCTGCTGGAAGAAGAGGCCGAGGTCTTCCTGTTCGGCGAACGCGGCCGGTTTCCGCCGCAGGGCATTCTCGGCGGTCGCGCCGGGGCGGCGAACCGCTTCCTCTATCCCGACGGCGATGGCCTGGCGGAGCCGCCGATGGTTTCCAAGCTGGTCGGCCTGCGCCTCGCGCGCGGCCAGCGCCTGCGGTTGGAAACGCCAGGAGGCGGTGGTTGCGGAGATCCCGGACGCCGCGATCCGCGCGCGCTCGGCCGCGACCTGGCGCTGGGCTATGTCACGCCCGAAGCCGCCGCGCGGGATTATCCCGGCGTCGGAACGGACAAGCCGTGAGCGGCGGGGCGCGGACGGTCGTCGGGGTCGATATCGGCGGCACCTTTACCGACCTGTTCGTGCTGGACGAAGCCGACGGTACCTGCCGGACCGCCAAGGTGCCCTCCAGCCGACCGGATCCCGCGCCGGCGGTGCTGGCGGGTCTGGCGGCGGCCGGCGCCGCGCCGGACATGCTCGCCACCATCGTGCATGGCACCACCGTGGGCACCAATGCCCTGCTGGAACGTACCGGCGCGCGCACCGGCGTGATCACCACCGCCGGCTTTCGCGACGTTCTCGAGATGCGCCGGCGCGACCGGCCGCGGACCTGGGGCCTGCGCGGCGGGTACGAGCCGGTGATCCCGCGGGACCTGCGCCTCGAGGTCGGCGAGCGCACGCTGGCGGACGGCACGGTCCGCGAAGCGGTCGATCCGGACGAGGTCGCGGCCCGCGGTCGCGACCTGCTGGCCCGCGGTGTCGAGGCGGTGTGCATCGTCTTCATCAATGCCTACGCCAATCCCGCGAACGAGGAGGCCGCGCTGGCCGCCCTCGAAGCGGTCTGGCCGAACCCCCATCTCACGGCCTCCTCGCGCATCCTGCCGGAGATCCGGGAATTCGAGCGGACCTCGACGGCAAGCCTGAACGCCTACCTGCAGCCCGTGGTGGGAAACTATCTCGCCGACCTCGAGGAGCGGCTGGCCGGGGACGGTTTCGCCGGTTCGCTGCTGATCGTGCAGTCGAACGGCGGCGTGATGTCGACCGACAGTGCCCGGCGCCTGCCGGTGCGCACGGCCCTGTCGGGACCGGCCGCCGGGGTCATCGCCTGCGCCCATATCGCCCGCTCCGCCGGCCTCGAGGACGTGGTGACCTGCGACATGGGCGGAACCAGCTTCGATGTCGCCCTTGTCGCCGGCGGCGAGAGCGCGCTGGCGTCCCAGACGGCGGTCGATTTCGGCCTGGTGATCCGCACGCCGATGATCGAGATGACGACGATCGGCGCCGGCGGCGGTTCGATCGCCCGGGTTGACGGCGGCGGCCTGCTGCAGGTGGGACCGGAGTCCGCCGGCTCCGATCCCGGTCCGGCCTGCTACGGCCGCGGCAACACGAGCGCCACGGTCACCGACGCCAATCTCGTGCTCGGCCGGATCAATCCCGACCGGCCGATCGGCGGGATGAGCGACCGCCTGGACCGGCAGGCGGCGGAAGCCGCGATCATGCACTCTGTCGGCGAGCCGCTGGGACTGGACCTGCAGCCCGCCGCCGAGGCGGTGGTGCGCGTCGCCAACGCCCGTATGGCCGGCGCGATCCGCCTGGTCTCGATCGAGCGCGGCCACGATCCCGGCCGTTTCACGGCGATGCCGTTCGGTGGCGGCGGCGCGCTGCATGCCGGGGCGCTGATCCGCGAGGTCGGCCTGCGCGGCGCCCTGATCCCGCGCTTTCCCGGCGTGACCAGCGCGCTGGGCTGCACCATCGCCGACATGCGCCACGACTTCGTCCAGACTCTCAACGGCATGCTGGACGACCTGGACGAGGACGATCTCTCCGACCGCATGAGCGGCATGGCTCGCGAGGGGCACGCCCTGCTGGATGCGGCAGGCGTCGCCTTTCTCGGCCGCACGCAGCGTTTCGAACTCGACATGTCCTATCTCGGGCAGACCCATACGGTGGCGGTCGCGCTGCCGGCGCACGAGGCCGGTCCGGACGGCGCGGTTTCCCGACTGACCCGGGACGATGTCCGCGAGGCCTTCGAGGCCCGCTATCGCGATCTCTACGGCCGGTTGCTGGACGGTCTGGCGATCCGCGTCCTCAACCTGCGGGGCGCCATCATCGGCCTGCGGCCGAAACTCGATCTCGCCGGCCTCGCACCGACGGCCGGCGATTCCGAACGGACCCGCAGCGGAACGCGGCCGGTCTGGGTCGCCGGCGGCTGGCGGGACGCCGCGGTCTTCGAGCGACTGGCCCTGCCCGTGGGTGCCCGCCTCGACGGCCCCGCCCTGCTGGAACAGCCGGACGCCACGATTTTCGTCGATCCGGGGCTCGTCGCGACGGTCGACCGGTTCGGCAACCTGCGGCTGGAACGCGCGGAGGCGAAGGGTCGATGACCACGTTCGAACCCGCGCAGTCGGCGTTGCTGCTGGTCGACCTGCAGAACGACTTCCTGCACCCCGACGGCGCCTACGGTCGCGCCGGGCTGGGCAACGAGACCATGGCGGCCCTGCCGGAACGGCTCGCGGGCGTGGCCGGGTCGATGCGGGCCGCGGGCGGCTGGATCGTCTCCACCCATTTCACCCTGGTGGCGGGCCGCGACGGGGCGCCGATGATCGCGGCGCACCTGAAGCGTCTTCGCCCGTTTCTCGACGCCGGCGATTTCGTGCCGGGTGCCTGGGGCCACGACCTGGTGGCAGCCCTGCCGCGGCCGGATGTCCGCATCGAGAAGGTGGCCTATTCCGCCTTCTACATGTCGCGGCTGGAATGGGTGCTGCGCCGGGCCGGGATCGGCACCCTTGTCATCGCCGGCATCGTCACGCCGGGCGGCGTCGCCTCCACCGTGCGCGACGCCCAGGTGCGTGACTTCCGCTGCCTCGTGTTGTCGGACGGCTGCGCCGCCTTCGATGCCGCCGCACACGAGACCGCGCTGGCGGACCTGGGCGGGATCGCCGAGGTCACGACCTGCGCCGACCTGCGTGCGCGCCTCGCCGGCGGTTCGCCGTAGCGGCGAGACGCGTTACTCGGCCGCGCCGGCGAAGGGAATGTTCCGTCCGCCGTAGCGGCGCAGGCGGATGTTGGCCTGTTCGCCGTGCCCGGCGAAGCCTTCCAGCGCGCACAGCCGCGAGCAGTATTCGCCCATCAGCGTGGTCGCCTCGTCGGTGAGCACCTTCTGGTAGGTGCAGGTCTTCAGGAA
>JBGTSP010000175.1:0-9333 GCA_041940205.1 Alphaproteobacteria bacterium | reverse complement strand
TCAAATCCTGCCCCCGCAACCAAGAAATAACGCCCTTATGTCAATGGCTTAAGGGCGTTTTTCTTCTTCGCGCCAGCCCCTCAGAACTCATGCGTGGAAGCGCCATGGAAGCGGACGTCGGAGAAATATGGCGCACTCAGCGCCCCATTCATGCCCGGCTGTTGTGATCTTCGCCAATGGTCCCTGGTGGTTGCGTCTGCCATAGTTAACGCACTATGGCGTCGATCATGCACACGCGGTTGCCGCTGGCCATCCTTGCCATGGCAGTTGGGTTGTTGATCGGCTCTCCGCTGGCGGCGCAGCAGACCCGCAGCGTGACCGTCAAGCCGGCCCGGCCGGCGGCGCTGCTGGAGCTTGGCGACGCCTATGCGCTCGTCATCGGCAACAACCAGTACAAGCATCTTCCAGTATTGCAGACGGCGGTGAGCGACGCGGCGGCTGTGGCCGAACTGCTGCGCGCCAAGTACGACTTCGCCGACGTGCGGCTGTTGCTGAACGCCAGCCGCGCGGACATTCTGGGGGCGCTGAACCGCTACCGGCGCGACCTGGGGCCGGAGGATCGGCTGCTGATCTATTATGCCGGCCATGGCGACCTCGACCGGCTGGCGGAGCGCGGTTATTGGCTGCCGGTCGATGCTGAAGCGGACAACGACATCAACTGGGTCTCCAACGCGCGCATCACCGACCTGATGAAGGCGATGCTGGCCCGTCATGTGATGGTGGTGGCGGACAGCTGCTATTCGGGCGCGTTGACGCGCGGCGAGGATGCGGAAGGGAAACCTCCGCCGGGCATGGACCGTATGGCGTGGGTAGCCCGCGTGGCGGCCAGGCGGGCACGCACGGCGCTGGTCTCAGGCGGGCTGGAGCCTGTGGTGGACGGCGGGCGCAATGGTCATTCAGTGTTCGCGACGGCCTTCCTGGACGTGCTGCGGGAGAACGAAGGGCTGCTGGACGGACAGTCGCTGTTTGACCGGCTTAAAGGGCGGGTGGTGGTGAACGCGGAGCAGACCCCGGCCTACGGGAATGTGCGCTATGCCTATCACGAGGGCGGCGACTTCATCTTCGCCCCGCGCACGGTGCTTGCCGCCTTGCCCTCTCAGACGGCGCCGGTGGCGCCTGCCACGCCATCGGCACAGGGCGGTTCCGCCGATCCCTGCCTGTTGATCTGGCCGGGTATTGCAGACAGCCGGTTGCCGTCCGACTTCGAAATCTTCCTCAAAGCCCACCCGGATTGCCCTATGGCGCCCTATGCGCGCGCCCGGCTGGAGGCGCTGACCAAGGACACGCAGGTGGCAGCCCGTACGCCGGCGGACGAGCCTGTCTTCGCGGTGGAGGACCGGGACGAGACGTTAGCGGTGCTGAGGAACGCCAACGTACGGGCGGCGCCGGCTACCAGCGGAGAGAAACTGACGACGCTGCACCAGGGCTCGACGGTGGCGGTGACGGGCAAGGTGGCTGACCGCGACTGGCTGCGCGTGGTGCTGGACGATGGCCGCTCCGGCTACATCTGGGCGCGACTGTTGGGCGAGAAGCCGGCCGAGCCGTCCCCAGCCGCGACGCCGGAACCCGCCAAGGCACGCGCGTCCGCTCCTACCAAGCCGACCGATCCGTACCAGGTGGCGCTGGACGCGCTCGAAGTCGGATCGAAGGCTCAAGCGCGCGCAGCGCTGCCCGTGCTGGCGCGGTTGGAGCAAGTCATCGGCCCCAGCCTGACGCTGCTCGAGAAGCGCGCGGCGGCCTATTACCGGCTGGAGGCCTACGATCAGGCGGAAGCGGCCTACCGGGCCTGGATCGACCGGGCGCCGGGCGATCATCCGGAGCGCAAGCGGATGGCGCTTGGCCTGTTCAAGGCGCAGCGAGGCGAACCGTCTGGGCCGCAGGTGAGACAGACCGGGCCGCAGGTGGGACAGAGCTTCCGTGACTGTCCGGAGTGCCCGGAGATGGTGGTGCTGCCGGCGGGCTCGTTCACGATGGGCTCGCCAGCGAGCGAAGACAAACGGCTCGGTAGAGAAGGACCGCAACACCGTGTGACGATCCCGGCGTCGTTCGCGGTGGGCAAATACGAAATCACGTTTGCGGAATGGGACGTCTGCGTGTCGGCGGGGGGCTGCAACCATCGACCAGACGATCAGGGGTGGGGCCGGGGCCGGCGGCCCGTGATCGATGTAAGCTGGGATGATGCCAAGGCCTACGTGGCGTGGCTGTCGGATAGGACAGGACACACTTACCGACTGCTGAGCGAAGCGGAGTGGGAGTACGCGGCGCGGGCAGGTACGACGACGCGCTATTCGTGGGGCAGCGACATGGGACGCGGCAATGCCAACTGCTTCGCCGGCTGCTACAGTCAGTGGGGCGGCATGCAGACGGCGCCGGTCGGGAGCTTTGCAGCCAATGATTTTGGTCTCTACGACACACACGGCAACGTCTTGGAATGGGTCGAGGACTGCTGGCACGACAACTATGCCGGCGCGCCATCGGATGGCAGTGCCTGGACAAAAGGTGGGTGCAACTATCGCGTCCTGCGCGGCGGTTCCTGGTACGAACATTGGTGGGACTTGCGTTCCGCCTTCCGAGACAGGAACACCCCCGGCATCCGGGGCAATATTTACGGGTTCCGCGTGTCCCGGGCGCTCTCCCGCTAGGGAGCGGCGTACCTCTTGGGGGGGGGGCTGGGGGGCTTCAGGCCCCCCCAGCGCCTGCCAGAGTGCGCAACATGGACGCATGATTCGTGGCGATCAGGGCGCTCGACAGACGGGGCCTGCTCTGGAAGGTAGGCTGTGTTCCGACCCAACGTAGCGGTCGTTGGGCTGCGAGGGGAAACTGGCGATCCTTTTTGGGGATCGCTGCATGCAAGATTGAGCAACGATTGAGGCAACGAGCGCGCAAGAGGTGCGCCGGCTAGAGGTCCTGACCGGGCCGGAGCGGCGGCGCTCGTACACCGCCGCGCAGAAGGCGCGGATGGTCGCCGAGACGGTGCAGCCCGGCGTGTCCGCGGCCAACGTGGCGCGCCGGCACGGGATGCATTCGCAATTGCTCTACACCTGGCGGCGCCGGGCCCGGCGCGGGGCGCTTCCGTTCGCCGCCGAGGACGTGCCGATGTTCGCGGCGGAGGTGGCGGGGCCTGCTTCTGCCGACACGCCCGCTGCTCCATCCTGCAGCGGCGCATATATCGGGATGGTCGTCGAGCTGGGCGATGTCCGGGTGCGGATCGGCCCCGGGGTGCCGGCGGAACGGGCCGCGGCGCTGATCGCGGCCCTGCGGGCCGGCGGGTGATCCTGCCGGGCGGCCCGCTGCGGATCGACGGGGCGACGCGGTCTGTGGACTTCCGCAAGAGAATCGACAGCCTGACGTCGCCAACGACGTTCCCGTCTTCACCGTCGCGACGCCACAGTTCGCCTGGGTCCCGGGCGGCGCGGCAGTCTGCGGCGGACCGCTCTAGGAACCGAACACGCGCTGCAGCAGCTCGGTGGTGCGCCGGGCCGGGTTCTGCCGGATCTCCGCCTCCTCCCGGGCAAGGTAAAGAAACAGGCCTTCCAGGGCGCCGTCGAGAACATGCCCGGTCAGGTCGGCGCGGACATCGGGAACGAGCGGCACCGCCCGGTAGGGTTCCATGGCCCGCTCGTAGGCGTCGATGGCGCCGACCGCGGCCAGCTCGTCTTCGACGATGGGCCGGAACGCCTGCCGCAGACCCGGGGACATGCGGTCCTGGAAGTATCGTGTCGCCGCGTCTTCGGGTCCCTCGAGAATGGCGCGCACGTCGTTCAGGGTCAGCCTGGCGATGGCCTCGCGGAACAGCGCCCCGGCTTCGGGCGCGGCCCGCTCCGCAGCCCGGTTGAGCCGGACCTCGAGATCGTCCAGCAGGCCCGACAGGCCGAGACGGCGCAGCACCTGCTGCACCTGGCGCATGCTGTCGGGGAGCGGGATGCGCACCGCCGTGTCGCCGAGAAAACCGTCCCGCGCGCCCAGGCGGCGCACGACGTTGGCGCTGCCGATGTCCAGCGCCTGCTTCAGGCCGGCGGCGATCTCGGCCGAACCGAGCTGCTTCGGGGTTTCCGCGCGCGGTCCCGTCACCGCACCGCCAAGCAGGTCGAGGCCCCGCTTCAGCAGGGTGTCGGCCCCGGCCGGCGCCGCACCGAGAAGCGCGCCGACAATCGCGGCAACCAGCAGGCCCGCTTGCATGTTCGCCACTGCCATGGACGCCAGCTTCGGGAAGAACGCGGCATCCGGCAAGGTAAGATTATGGGGGCCGGCGCGCCCCGCCGAAGTTTCCGAAGCCGGGCCGACCGGGATGGCCAGGGCCGAAAAAATGCTGCGGTGCAAAAAAACGTTGCCTTCCACGGCCGGGCGTGATCTAAGGCTTCGATCGCGCTGCGCGTGGATGATGATTGTATCGTCGGCAGCGTGACATTCTTGCAATTCGTCGTATCGATCGTTGCCGGAAGGCCCGCCCGGGCAGAACAACAGAACGGCAGCTGATCTACGCAGGCTTCCAGAGTTATCGGCCACCTCCCCATTCTTCGCCGTGTGGGCGTGTTTCGGCGGTGGCCGCCGAAGCTGAAAGACACCACTTGAAACCACTCGATGATCCCGGCGCCGCCGTGCGGCCGCTTCGGAGTGCACCCGACGAAGACCGCACCGGTCGCGTCCAGGCCCGGATGGTCCGTTCGCCGGCCGCTCTCGCAGGTCCGGCATCACCGGCCTCGCCACAACAGGTTACGCCGCCCGAGGGCGGCCAAGCAGAATCGTCATTCCGACGAGAACGATCAGACAAAGGAGTTATGATCATGTCGACAGGTACCGTGAAATGGTTCAACGCAACCAAGGGTTACGGCTTCATCGCGCCGGATGACGGCGGCAACGACGTGTTCGTGCACATCAGCGCGGTCGAGCGCGCGGGCATGCATGGCCTCAACGAAGGCGAGAAGCTGGGCTATGACATCGAGGTCGACCGCGCGCGTGGGAAGTCCTCGGCGGTCAACCTGCAGGCCCGGCAGTAGGCCTGAACCGGCGGAACGGGATCGCGTTTCCGGCAGGGGTGCGATCCCGTCTGCGGGATGGCCGCGCCAACGGCCTGCTGCGGCTCGCTCCGGCAAGCCGGATGAACGCCAGCCCCTCCAGGGGGCTGGCGTTTCTGATTCAGGGCCCCGCACGGCCTTCGGTCGCCGGCGATTGCAGCCTGCTGCCCTGCCTGTGTCGAGATCTGCGCGGTTGCTCGGCGGAGGGGGCTCGGCCGGGACTTGTCACGAGATGGAATGCCTCGATCGTCTCGAACTCGGTCCGCCGGCTTTCGACCCGGAAGTGCTCGTCCAGCAACGTGCAGCGCAGGCGCTCGACGATGCCGTTGCTCGGCAGGCGCTTCACCTGCGTCTTGCAATGCGCAATTTCCTCGGGCTGCAGGAACAGCTCCGAAGGATGCCGGTCCTCCCGGCCGCCTATCTCGACGGCTTCCGGGGCATCCTGCAGGTCGTCGGGTATGACACCTATCGCAACCCGGACGGGCCGACGCTCGCGCGGTGCCGGTCGCATGCCAGGCGCAAGTTCTACGAGATCGCCGAGGGCGGGCACACGCCGATCGCCGCGGAGGCATTACGGCGCATCGGCGAGCTCTATGCCATCGAGGCCGAGATACACGGCATTAGTCCGCAGGCGCGCAGCGAAGCACGGCAAGCGAGGTCCCGGCCGCTCAACGAAGAGCTCCGGCTGTGGCTCGAGGCCCAGCTCGCCCGCCTGTCAGGCAAGTCCGCTCTGGCTTCGGCCGTCCGCTACATCCTCAAGCATTGGGACGGGCTCGTGCGCTTTATCGATGAACGGCACATCGAGATCGACAACAACGTCGTCGTGCGGACCATCAGGCCGATCGCCCTCAATCGCAAGAATGCTCTCTTCGCCGGCTACGACAAGGGCGGCGAGCACTGGGCCGTGATCGCTTCGCTGATCGAGATCTGCAAGCTCAACGACGTGAACCCGCACGACTACCTGAGCGATACCCTCGAACGCCTCGTCACTGGCCATCCCAACAGCCGGATCGACGAACTCTTGCCCTGGACCCATGCCGCGACACAGGACGTATGAGCGGAACATCGATTTCGATTCTGCAACGAGCTCACGCGACGTGCGCCGGCTGGAGGTCCTGACCGGGCCGGAGCGGCGGTGCTCGTACACTGCCGCGCGGAAGACACGGATGGTCGCCGACACGCTGCAGCCCGGCGTGTCCGCGACCGACGTGACACGCCGTCACGGGGGGCATCCGCAGTTGCTCTACACTTGGCGGCGCCAAGTCCAGCGCGGCGAGCTTCCACTCTCGCCCGAGGACATGCCTATGTTCGGATAGATGCGTCCGAACATTGGTCGGCTCCAGTTCAGAAGTGTCCGTGCATCGATTTCGGGATGGCGAGCTTCGGCACGATTCGATCGGTCGGCACGACATGCACTATTGCAAGTTTCCAATTGGATTCGCCCGCATTGATATGGTCGTTGCGAATTCGCTTCGTCCGCGTAGCGATCAACGGCACACATCCTTCGCTCGCGAGGTCGCCGAGCATCTCCTCAAATTGATCATAGACCTGGAGCTTGGTCGCGTGGCTATAGAGCTCGTCCGCATCGCCGTAGTCCGCGAGGCAATCGAAAAGCATCGCCGCGATCTCCTGTGCTTTGTCACTGACCTCTGGTTGTGTGTCGAAGAGCCGGAAGTGTGCACCTTCGACGACACGTCCGATATCACGACCGCTCTCCGTAACGATAACATCGATTAGCTCGTAGTCCGGTCCGATCTCCTCTTCGACCTTTCTGAACTGTTCGGCTTTTTCCTCTTCGACCGCCTTGGCTACAATATTTTCTATTTGTCGATGCTGCTCCCAAAACCGCTCGCTTCGGAATACGTCCTGATCTTCGTAGCCGAGCCCGCGAGCGATGCAGCGAAGTGACGTGGAACTCACGCGATTGCCGGCTTCGAGCCGCTGAATAGTACGCACGTCAACACTGGCTGCAGACGCGACTGCTTCTTGCGACCACTCCAGAGCCTCACGCACCCCGGTCACCCAACGACCGAGCTTCTTGAAATCCGGTTGAATCATCGTTGTGGAACTATCCATCGTTCTTCCTCGTTTCAAACGCGATGAGCGAACGATCGCAGCTGCAACGCATCCGCGACACGACAGAATGGCGACAGTATGCCGTAAGTCGCCTTCAGCCCGTATCCCCGACTCTGGCACCGGAGTACACGGCTTAGGTGTTATTGCAGGAGAAGATCGTATCGGAAGCAAATAGCGGAAAGGGTTTTAGTCCGGCCCGCATCCATTCGCCCCTTACGAGTCTGACCATCGGCTTAGGCTGTTCAAAATAGATAGTGCGCTACGTCCCGCGCTACTGCGTCGGGAAGCCATCACCGGGAGGTTGCCGTGTTCCGACGGTTCTGCGCGAAGTTGATGGGCCGAGCACAGCGAGCGCCGGTCATGTCGTGCCCTCGCACCTATCAACGCAATGCGTCGCGCAAAAGCGGTCCAGCCCTGCTCCCCCAACCCGCCCGCATTTGCTATGAGGGATCGTCACGAGGAGACGGACCATGACGCGACGCGAGCTTGGCGAGACCCCGATCAGCGGCCGCGTAGCCCTGTCCCTGCTCGCCGGTATGACAATTCTCTGAACCACCGGTCCTGATCTCCATTACCCTGACGGCAGTCCGTTCGAACCGTTTCAATCCGGGAAGCTCACCATGCCCAAATCCAGCGTCGTTCTCATCGATCAACATCCCGGCCGCTCGGCGCAGACCATCGGTCTCGCCAACGAGCTGGGGACCGATCCCGCCCTGATCCACGAACCCTCGGTCGGCGTGGTGGGCACCAAGGGCGACAGCCAGTGCTATCTCGGCGTCGAGGCGAAGGTCCGGGCGATCCACGACCATCTCAACAGCCGCATCGGCAATGCCGACGACAAGCTGCGCTACCGCCTGGTGCAGCCGGAATTCACCATCGCCACCTCGGACGGCATCCGCAACGGCACCCGCGAGATGCGCTATTCGCTGATCGGCCGCGAGGTCACCCACGACGGCTTCTGCGAGCACCTGGAAGCCACCGGCCTTGCCGGCACCATCGCCGTCGTCGCCTGCGACAAGCCGCCGGTCGGGGCGCTCGCGGCCATTCTCGAGCACAACGAGCCGGCGATCATCATGTCCGACGGCACCATCCGTCCCGGCCGGAACCCGGAAACCGGCGAGACGCTGGACATCGTCACCGCCTACCAGGCGGCGGGCCATCCCGATCCCGAGTTCCGCCACCTGATCTCGTGCAACGCCTGCCCGGGCATCGGCAGCTGCGGCGGCATGTTCACCTACAACACGATGCAGACCTTCATCGGCGTGGTCGGGCTGCAGCCGCTGCACATGGTGGCCCCGGCCTCGGACGATCCGCGCCGCCTGAACGAATTTCCCAGGGAACTGGTCGACCACCTGGCGCGGATGATGGCCAACGGCCTGCGGCCGCGGGACATCGTGCAGCCGGATTCGATCCGCAATGCCGTCATCGTCGCCATGGCGGTGGGCGGCTCGACCAATGTCGTGCTGCACACGCCCGAGATCGCCCGCGCCGCCGGCTACGAGCATTTCTGGCGCGACATCATGACCCCCGACGAGTTCAACCGCCTCTCGCGTGACATCGTGCCGGTGCTGACCAACGCGCGGCCCTACGGCGATCATTCGATGATCGACATCGACCGGGTCGGCGGCGTGCAGGTCATCGTGCGCGAGCTGCTGGAGGCGGGCATGCTGAACGGCGAGATGATGACCTGTACCGGCCAGACCCTGGCCGAGCAGGTGGCGAGCCTGGACCCGCCGGCGCCGGACGGAAACGTCGTGCATCCCGTCAAGGCGCCCTACAAGCCCACCGGCGGGCTGCGCATGCTGGGCGGCAACCTGTCGCCCGATCATTCGGCCATTCTCAAGCTGGCGGGCGTCGAGGCGGGCCTCGAGAACAACACCTTCCGCGGCCGGGCCCGCGTGTTCGAGGCGGAGGCCGGCCTCTTGAAGGCGCTCGATGAAACCCCGGACACGTTCGAGAACAACGACATGATCATCGTCCGCTACGAGGGGCCGAACGGCGCACCGGGCATGCCGGAGATGCTGGACCCGACCTCCCGGATCACGGCGCTGTGCCGCGAGCGCGACATCGTCGTCGCCCTGATGACCGATGCCCGCTTCTCGGGCGGCTCCGTCGGCCTGGTCATCGGCCATGTCGGACCCGAGGCCGCCTACGCCACGGCCCACCTCCCGGGCGCGCGCTACCTCACGCGGGGACTGCTGCGCGCCCCCGAGGAGCCGGGCAAGATCCTGGAGATGCCCGA